>CAZJSY010000007.1:0-58559 GCA_964548555.1 uncultured Burkholderiales bacterium | reverse complement strand
ACCACCGCCGATCGTCGATCAGGTGTCCGTAGAGCGCGAGCAGCTCGTGGATCGCCAAGCGGTCGGTGATGTCGAGCATGTCAGCTGACCTCCGTCAAGCCGTCCTCGTCGAGCAGGGGCGCGAGACGCGTGAACAAGGTGTTCACGTGGGTGGCGGTCATCGCCTCGGGCATGCCCGATACCGAGGCCCAGAAGAAGACGGTCTCCACGGGCGCGCCACGTGTGTGCTCGCGCACGCGCGCGGCCACGTCCTCCGGCGTGCCGTAGAGGAAGTACGACAGTGGTCCTCCGGGCTCGGCATGCCGCAGACGATCGGGATCGATCGGACGCGGCGTGGGGCGTCCGGTGCCTTCCACCATGTGTCGACGGTACGAGTCCACCTGATGGGCGAGGTGCTTGGCGACGACGGCCCAGTCGCCTTCGGGGTCGTCGGTGACGAACCCCTGGATACCGCCGGACATCCGTCCGACCGACGCGTCGAAGCCGGCCTCGAGCAGACCCTCGCGGTACGGCGCCCACTGCGCGGCGTCGGCGCTCAGCAGACCTTCACCCAGCCGTCCGGCGCGCCGCGCGCCTCGGGGACCCTGATAGCCCATCCAGATCGGGAGTGGATCCTGCACCGGCGCCGGCGTCATCCCTCCGCCCGCCCACAGCCGGCGGATCTCGCGTGCACGCTCGTCGTTGGTGGCATAGCGGTGCGCGAGGTCGGCGCCGAACAGCTCGAATTCCGGAATCCGGTACCCGGCGCCCAGGCCCAGGTCGACGCGTCCGTCGCTGATGATGTCGACCACCGCGGCCTGCTCGGCGATCTCGACCGTGTGGTGCAGCGGTGCGATCAGGATCGCGGTGCCGATCCGCACCGTGCGTGTGCGCGCCGCGACGGCCGCGGCCATCGTCAGCGGTTGCGGGAGGTACCCGTCGTCGAAGCCGTGGTGCTCCGACAGCCAGACGGAGTGACAGCCGAGGCGCTCGGCCTCTTCGCACATCTCGAGCGCGAACCCGTACAGCCGGCTCGGCTCGACCGCCCAGTCCGGCGGATTCCGCAGATCGAAGTACAGCCCAAGCTTCACGCCAAAAAGCTATACTATTGAACTATTCGGCTCAACGTCGTCAACCTCGCCGCGGAGGCATCGATGAGCGAACGCATGTGTGAGGGTCGGGTCTGCATCGTCACGGGTGCAGGCCGCGGCATCGGGCGGGAATACGCCCTGATGCTCGCGCGGCATGGGGCGAAGGTGGTGGTGAACGACTTCGGCGGTGCCCGCGACGGGACGGGCACCGACGTCGGACCGGCGCAACAGGTCGTCGACGAGATCGTCGCCGCGGACGGCCAGGCGGTGGCGAACGCGGCCGACGTCAGCGACTGGAGCAGCGCGCAGGCGCTCGTAACGCAGGCGATCGACACATACGGCGGTCTCGATGTGCTCGTCAACAACGCCGGGATCCTGCGTGATCGCATGCTGTTCTCCATGACGGAGCAGGAGTGGGATGCCGTCATCAAGGTGCATCTCAAAGGGACGTTCGCGCCGAGCCGTTTCGCCGCCGAGTACTGGCGCAACCGCGCCAAGCAGGGCCAGACGAACGATGCACGACTCATCAACACGACGTCGGTGGCCGGCCTCTACGCGAACAGCGGCCAGACCAACTACGGCGCCGCGAAGGCAGGCATCGCCGCGTTCACCCAGATCGCCGCGCAGGAACTCGCTCGCTACGGAGTCACTGCGAACGCGATCGCGCCGGGTGCCCTGACCCGCCTCACGGAGGATCTCGCTCTGCCGGAAACCGTGCAGACGAAGTTCGATCCGCGTTGGGTCGCGCCGGTCGTCACGTGGCTCGCATCTCCCTTGTCGGCCGACGTCAGCGGTCAGGTGATCGAGGCCTCGGGACTGGTGCTCGCGATCGCCGAGGGGTGGCACCGCGGACCGTCGACCACGGACGTACCCGCCGACCCGGCAGATGTCGACGCCCACGTGCGCAAGCTCCTCGCCGGCGCACGCCCACGCACCACCTTCTCCGAAGTGGCCTAGAAACCAGCGAACGCCCGTCAGCGAGCGGAAGCGGGGCGGAGCGCTTGGTGGCCTGGCGGCCAAGCGCGGAGACACTGAGCTGTCGTGGCGACAATCCGCCAGAGCAGGCAATCTGTGTGCGTGGTACCACGGACGCGGTACGCGAAGAGCGGCGACGTGAATATCGCGTATCAGGTCGTTGGAGACGGCCCGGTCGATCTGGTGTGCATACCCGGTTGGGTATCGCACGTCGAGTATCAGTGGGAAGACCCACAGATGCGTCGGTTCTTTTCTCGCCTCGCGTCGTTCTCACGGTTGATCTTGTTGGACAAGAGGGGCACAGGCATGTCGGATCGAGTGTCGCTCGACCGGCTGCCGACGCTCGAAGAGCGTATGGACGACGTTCGAGTGGTCATGGACGCGGCGAGATCAGAACGGGCCGCCCTGCTCGGCGTCTCCGAGGGCGGTCCCTTGAGCATTCTGTTCGCGGCGACCTATCCCGAGCGCGCGACCGCGCTGATCGTGTACGGAAGCTTCGCTCGCTGGGTCCGCGCTGACGATTATCCGTGGGCTCCAACACGGGAACAGCACGAGCGTGCCTTCGAGTATGTCGAGGCGGTGTGGGGCCAACCCGACGACGACGATCCGGGTGCGTTTGCTCCGAGTATGAAGGGTGATCGAGCGTTCGCGGAGCGGACAGCTCGATTCCAGCGGATGGCGTCCAGCCCGGGAGCCGCCGTGGCGTTATACCGGATGAACATCGAGGTCGATGTCCGTGCCGCCCTTCCCGCCATCAGTGCACCCACGCTGGTCTTGCATCGCACGGGAGACCGGCTCATCCGGATCGGCGCGGGACGGCATCTTGCTGAGCGGATTCCAGGCGCGAAGTTCGTGGAACTTGACGGTGAAGATCACTTGTTCTTCACGGGAGACTCCGATGCCATCGTCGACGAGATCGAAGAGTTCCTCACAGGCATGCGCGGCGCCGTGATCACCGATCGCGTGCTCACCACAGTCCTGTTCACCGACATTGTCAGTCGACACAGCATCTCGTCGCAACAGGCGACCGCGAGTGGCACGCCATACTTGACCGCCACGACGCCCTCGTCCGTTCACACCTCGATCGCTTCCGCGGCAGAGAGGTGAGCACCACCGGCGACGGCTTCTTCGCTGTGTTCGACGGACCCGCGCGCGCGGTCCGCTGCGCGCAAGCCATCGTCGGCGGTGCAAGCGCCCTCGGAATCAGCGTAAGAGCAGGCATCCACACCGGCGAATGCGAAGTCCGGGGAGATGACTACGGCGGCTTCGCCGTACACGTCGGTGCCCGCGTCGCCGCGCTCGGAGGCCCCGGAGAAGTCCTCGCGTCAAGCACGGTCAAAGATCTCGTTGCCGGATCAGGTCTCACGTTCGCCGACCGGGGAGTTCAACAGCTCAAAGGAATCCCCGAACCGTGGCACATCTTCCAAGTCACTTGACGCTGCCGTGGCGATACGCGCCAGAGCGGGCATGATGCGTGGCTGAGCCCGAGCGGAGGCATGCCTCATGAAGAGTCCGACGGACGTCGACCGCAGTGCCCCCGTGCTCACGGATCTCGACATCGAAGTCGCCGCACCACGAGATGTCGTGTGGAGAAGGCCACTGCGGAACGAGGCTGAGCAAGCGAGCCGGGGCGAGCGGAAGCGGCGCCCAGCGGCCCGCGCCGTGGCGCCGTGAGCGGAGATGCTGAGCCAAACGGCGGTCAGCTCAGGAGGTCGATGACCGTGCCGCCCTGCTCGGCGAGCAGCGCACGGTTCGCCTCGCTGAGGTATTGACGCCACAGCTCCTCGGCGGCATCGGCGTCGCCCTCTTCGATGAGGGAGACGAGCTTCGCTCGGGCCCGTTGCGCGCGGCGGGCGAGTCGTTCGTCGCCGGCGTGGGTGCGTTGGACGTACCGCATCGTGGCGGAGTCGGTGATCGACTCGAGCATCGTGGTGAGGAGCACGAGCGTCTCGTTGTTGGTGAGCGAGACGAGCAGTCGGTTGAACTCGGCGAACTGGCCCGGTTCGAGGGGATCGGGATGCTCGTCGAGGAACTGCTGCAGCTGTCGTGCCGCACGAACGTGATCGCGTCGTTGCGCCACCATCCGTGCCGCCGGGGCCTCGACGATCACTCGCGCCTCGAACACGTCGGCCAGCGTCGCGCCGCGGTACTGCATGACGAGACCTGCGTAGCGAGCCGCGACCTCGCTGCTCGGAACCTGCACGCGGGCCCCGCCGCGCGCACCCCGCCGGATGGTGATCAAGCCTTCCGACTCGAGGATCCGGAACGCCTCCCTCAACGTCGGGCGGCTGATCCCGAACTCCTCCATGAGCGTGCTCTCCGACGGCAGTGCGTCCCCCGTGTCGACTTCGCCGCGCACGATCTGGCGACGGATGTGACCGGCGACGAGCTCGGCCGTCTTCGGGACCCGCATGGTGAAGGAACCGTCTCTGGAGGGCGGCGTCATCATGCCGAGCGTAGGCGACGCCGGACCCCCAACGGTTGACCGATATACCGGATGTCGCTGCCCGCGATCAGGCGGTGACGCGCGGCAGGGCCGAGCCGCCGCCGGGGTTCACACGTGGCACGCCGCTCCCACGGCGAACCGTCTCGAGGAACGTTCCGAGCGCCGGTGGCGGCGGTACGGGGTCGTCGCCCGTGCCGTCGAGCGCGGCCCAGAACTGCTGCCACGTAGGGAACGGCTCGTGGAAGGCACCGTCGGAAGGTTCACGACCGGGCCAGCGGATCTTCTTCTCACCGATCGGCGGGTTCGTGATGTCGCACTCGTACCAGAAGAGGGGAGTGCGCCGCTGGAAGAACCACCTGCCGTCGCGGCGCTCGTAGCGGTCGAGGTAGGCCATCATCTCGATGAGCCATGCCGACTCCGTCTCCAAGTCGTTGCGCGAATAGACGATCCCGTTCGCGACGTCGCGTGTCTCGAATTCGATGATGTGGCCTGCGACGCCGTGCGCGGTGCCGTCGGGAACCCGCAGCTGTGCGTCGTACCACCGCTTCAGGGCCTGACGGCCCCGCTGTTTGCCCGGCACGCCGACGTCGTCGACGAACAGGTTGACGAGCGAGTCCAGATCGCGCATGTCCACACACAGCGCGTACTTCGCCGGGAGCTGGCGGATCTGGTCCAGCGATTCGAGGTGATCGACGCGCTCGATCAGCGCCTGCAGGGCCGAGTCGGTCATGGTGTCCTCGCTCTCACTTCCCGGTGAGCTCCGCGACGATGGGTGCCGCATCGTCGGTAGCTCGCGTGGATCGATGCCCCGACTCGAGCTGGATGTAGCTGATCCCGAAGCGCTCGCGGAGCTCGTAGAGCTTCTCGACGCAGCGTTCGATCGTGCCGACCAGGACGCCCGGCGCGGCTTCGAGCCACGACGCGTCGACGCCGGTGCGGGTCGCCATCGCGTCGAGGAAGGCACGCGCGTCCGACGTCGACGGTGTGACGTGGAGCAGCCACTGCGCCATCGACAGTTCCACGGTCTGCGGCTCGCGTCCCGCCGCGACTGCGCCTTCGTGGACCCAACCCACCTTCTCCGCCACGCGCTCGGCCGAGACGTCGCGGATGGTGTCGGCACCGACGCGCCCGTGGCGGAGGTTGGCGTTGACGCCCGCGATGTCGGCCTCGCGTCCGGCGAGGCGCAGCATCCGCTTTCCGCCGCCCCCGACGAGCAGCGGCGGATGCGGTCGTTGCACGGGCTTCGGCAGCCCGTCGAGGTCCTGGACGCGGAACGTCTTGCCCTCGTAGGAGAACGGCTCGTCGGTGAAGAGGCCTTTCAGGATCGCGATCGTCTCTTCCAACCGGTCGATGCGTGCGCCGGGAGCGTCCATCTCGAGACCGGCCGCGTCGTAGTCGGTTCGCATCCAGCCCGCGCCGAGCCCGAGCTCGAGGCGACCTTCGGACAGCACGTCGAGCGACGCGGCCATCCGGTGGACCAACACGGGATGGCGATAGTCGTTGCCGAGCACCGCCGTCTGGAGCCGCAACGTGGTCGTGGACATCGCGGCTGCGGTGAGGGCGACGATCGGCTCCATCGTGTAGCCGCCGGTGAAGTGGTCGGCGATGGCGACGGCGCTGTAGCCGGAGTCCTCGATCCGGCGCAGCGCGTCCTTCCACTTCGCAAGGGTCTCCACGTGCGTCGGGACGTTCGTCGAGAACCGGAACGGTCGTGGTCTGTTCTCGGTCGGGGTGCTCCCCATCAGGATAATGGTATAACTATTTGGTGGACGGCGCACGAGCTCGCCCCTTCCGGTTCGCCGTGACGGCACCGTCCACGGTGCAGCCGCTTTCCGCCTGGCAGCGTGAGCTGGTCCGGATCGAGGACCTCGGCTTCGACACCGTGGTGCTCGCCGACCACTTCACGGGCGGATGGTCGGTCGAGCCGATGGTGGGCCTGACCGCGGCCGCGCTCTCGACTACGACGCTGCGCGTCCAAACGGGCGTGCTGGGCAACGACTACCGCCATCCCGTGTTGGTCCACCGGATGGCCGCGCTGCTCGACGTGCTGTCGGAAGGCCGCCTCACGCTCGGCCTCGGTGCGGGCTGGCTCGCGTCCGACTACGAGGCCGCGGGCATTGCGCTCGATCCGCCGGCGCAGCGCATCGACCGTCTCGAGGAGTCGGTCGCGATCGTGAAGGGCCTGTTCGGGCCCGAGCGCTTCTCGTTCGACGGATCGCACTACCGCATCGATGTGCTCGACGGACTGCCGAAGCCTGTGCAGCAGCCCCGTCCACCACTCTTCATCGGCGGCGGAAGTCCGCGCGTGTTGCGACTCGCGGGTCGCGAAGCGGACATCGTGGGTGTGAACGCCAGCCTGAGAGCAGGCGCGCTCGGACGCCACGCCGTGGTCGATCTCGCACCGGAGCGCGTCACCGAGAAGGTCTCCTGGGTTCGTGAAGGAGCGACCGCAGCGGGCCGAGATCCAGATTCGATCGAGCTCGAGATGAACCACTGGCTCCTGCGCGTCACCGCGACGAAGGACGAGGCCGACCAGTTCCTCACTCGTATCGCGTCGCGCTACGACGTCGAGCCGGCACAGTTGGCGGTGTCACCGAGCGTCCTCGTGGGCACCGTGGAGCAGTGCGTGGACATGTTGCTCGAACGGCGTGAGGAGTTCGGGTTCAGCGTGCTCCAGCTCGATGCGGGATTCCCGCCGCCCGACCTCGACGCCCTCGGTCCGCTGGTCTCCGCCTTGGCAGGCCGGTGACAATCAGCCATATGATTTAACGATGAGCGATCCGTATGCGGCCTACTCAGGACTGAAGTTCGAGCGCCCCGAGCCCGGCGTGCTGCAGGTGGTGCTCGACGGACCGAACCTGAACGCCGTCGATCCCCGCGTGCATCGCGAGCTGGCCGACGTGTGGCTCACGATCGACCGTGATCCCGATGTCCGGGTTGCGTTGTTGAGCGGCGCGGGAAAGGCGTTCTCCGCGGGGGGCAGCTTCGACCTTCTCGACGAGATGACGAACGACTACGCCGCCCGCACACGCGTCATGCGCGAGGCCCGCGACATCGTCCTCAACGTCATCAACTGCTCGAAGCCGATCGTGTCGGCGATCCACGGACCGGCGGTCGGTGCCGGGCTCGTCGCTGCGTTGCTGGCCGACGTCTCGGTCTGCGGCCGTACGGCACGCATCATCGACGGGCACACCCGTCTCGGTGTCGCGGCCGGAGATCACGCGGCGATCTGCTGGCCATTGCTGTGCGGGATGGCGAAGGCGAAGTACTACCTGCTCACGTGCGAGACGCTGTACGGGGAGGAGGCGGAGCGCATCGGTCTGGTGTCGCTCTGCGTCGACGACGACCAGGTGCAGACGAAGGCGCTCGACGTCGCGGCGTCGCTGGCGAGCGGCGCGCAGAGCGCGATCCGCTGGACGAAGCACACGTTGAACCACTGGTACCGGGTGATGCAACCGGCCTTCGACGCATCGCTGGCTTACGAGTTCTACGGCTTCGGCGGTCCTGACGCGGCAGAGGGGCTCGCCTCGCACCGAGAGAAGCGGGCGCCGAAGTTCACCGGCCCTACGAGCGAATAGCGCGGGGACCACGAGAGAGAGGTTGTCGGATGAGTCTGAGCGACCGGGTCGCAGTGGTCACAGGCGCGGGGCGCGGGATCGGCGAGGCGATCGCGACGGCGCTCGCAGCGAAGGGAGCCGGCGTCGCGGTGTGGGACCTCGACGGCGCCGGCGCCTCGGAGGTCGCGAAACGCCTCGCCGGCGAGCACGGCGTGCGCGCCGCGGGCATCGAAGTCGACGTATCGGACGCCGGCAGTGTGGACCGCGCGGTCGAGACGACCGAGCGCGAGCTCGCTCCGATCGACGTGCTCGTCAACAACGCCGGTGTCGACGTGATCGGTCCGTTCCTCGAGAGCGACCCCGCGTCGTGGGACCGCATCATCGGCGTGAACCTGAAGGGTCCACTCACGACGTGCTACCGCATCGTGCCCCACATGGCCGACCGGGGATACGGGCGTGTGGTCAATCTCGGGTCCGACGCGGGCAAGGTCGGGTCCTCGGGTGAGGCGGTGTACTCCGCGACGAAAGGCGGCGTCATCGCGTTCACGAAAACCCTCGCCCGAGAGGTCGCGGCGAAGGGTGTGACCGTGAACTGCGTGTGCCCGGGCCCGACCGACACCGCGCTGCTCGATCAGGTCGCCGACGCGAGCCAGAAGCTCTACGACTCGCTGGCCCGGGCCATCCCGTTGAAGCGGATCGCGCAGCCCGCCGACATCGCGCCCGCCGTCGCGTTCCTCGCGAGCGACGACGCGGCCTACATCACCGGCCAGGCCCTCTCGGTGAGCGGCGGCCTCACGATGTGCTGACGAGTGCCGTCAGCTCCTCGCGCTGAAGGTGAGCGGCAGGTGTACTGCTTGCCGTACGCCGTGGAATTCGTAACGGATCGAGTCGCCTTCGGTCACGTGATACTCCGGTATCCGGCGGTGGAACTGATCGATTGCGGCGCGCAGCTCGAGCCGTGCCAGGTGCGATCCCAAGCAGCGGTGGGTGCCCGCGGCGAACGCGATGTGACGGTTCTGCGCCCGTTCGAGGTCGATGTCGAGCGGGTGATCGAACGTCGCGGGGTCGAGGTTGGCGCTGGCCCAGCACATGTAGACGAGCTCACCCTTCTTGATCGGCACACCGTTCACCTCGGTGTCGTCCATTGCCCAGCGCGCGCCCGCCGACGGCACCGGGCTCTCGAAGCGCATCAGCTCCTCGATCGCCGCGGGAAGGGCCGCCGGCTGCGACACGACGCGACGTCGCTGCTCCGGATGCGTCGCGAACCATGCGAACAGACAGGACAGCGACGACGTCACGGTGTCGAGCCCCGCGATCGTGAAGAGGTGCATGATGTTCACGAGCTCATCGTCGTCGAGTCGGTGACCGTCGACCTCGAACGTCATGAACTGGCCGATCAAGTCGTCACGAGGTCCGGATTCCGCCCGCCGCTCGGCCACCCGTTCATGCAGGCGCGCCCGCAGTCGATCGCCCGCCTCGATCCCGAGGCGCTCCTTCTCCTCGATCGTCGCGCCCTCGTTCGCGAGGATCCCGTCCTTCATCGCGACGAGGAATTCGAGGTCGTCGAGCGGCATGCCGAACATGCGCAGGAAGATCGTCGACGGGAGCGGAACGCAGAACCGCTCGTGCAACTCGACACGACCAGTCGGGATGAACGCGTCGATCAGCTCGTCGGCGAACTTCCGGACCGAGCCCTCGAGTGGCGCAACCTGCTTCGGTGCGAGCAGCGGATCGAGCACCCTGCGATACCGGCGGTGAAGGTCGCCGTCGAGGTGCAACGGAATCAGAGGCTCGCGCGAACCCATGCCGAAGGGCACCCCGGTGTCGGGGTTCGTCGACACGATGGCGGGGTTGCGTGCGGCCACCACGACGTCCTCCATCGCGAAGAAGCCCACGCCGAGCTCCCACCGCACGACCGGCGTCGCCGCGCGTAGCTCGTCGAGCAACGTCTGCGAGTCGCGGACGTCGAACGAGCCGTTGGGTTCGTACGTGATCATCGCCCGGAGCTCGGGCGACATCTCCTCGTAGGGAATCTCCGCGACCCGGCGCGTCATCAGCTTCCCTCCCGGCGAGGCTTAACAAGTCAGATGATTATGCTCTATTCTGTCATGACACGCACGGCCTGTCCGGCGGACGTACTGGGGGCGACGTGGACGTCGACTACATCGTCGTGGGCGCCGGTTCGGCCGGATGCGTCCTCGCGGATCGTCTTTCTGCCGACGAGCGCAACCGCGTCCTCGTCCTGGAGGCCGGTCCGACCGACAAGAACCCGATGGTCAGGGTTCCGAAGGGGTTCGCCAAGCTCCTCGGGGACCCGAAGCACGCCTGGCAGTTTCCGATCCGCCCCTTCGGTCCAGAGCACCAACCCGAGGTGTGGGTGCGCGGCAAGATGCTCGGCGGGTCGAGCTCGATCAACGGGATGGTCTACAACCGCGGCAGCCAGGCCGACTACGACGCTCTCGCCTCGCTCGGGAATCCCGAATGGCGATGGGACAACATCCTCGCCGCGTTCAAGGCCATCGAGGACAACGCGCTCGGAGCGACGGCGACACGCGGCCAAGGCGGCCCGTTGCACGTCTCCGATCTGCGCGGTGCCGATCCGCTGTGCGAGGAGATGATCGCCGCGGGAGGCAGCCTCGGGTGGAAGCCCGTTCCCGACTTCAACGAGAGCGACGACGTGCGCATCGGGTACACGATGTCCACCATCAAGGACGGCCGCCGGTTCAGCGCGGCACGAGCGTTTCTCCACCCGGCTGCAGGCCGGCCGAACCTTACGATCGCGACCGACGCCGTAGCGGTAGCGCTGTTGCGCGACGGCGACCGCATCACCGGCGTGCGTGTGCGCTCCGGCGGCGCGTTCGTGGAACATCACGCGGCGCGTGAAGTGATCCTCGCGCTCGGCAGCATCAGCACGCCCAAGCTGCTCCAGCTCTCCGGCATCGGCCCTGCGGAAGTGCTGCGCGAAGCCGGTGTCGACGTCGTCGTCGACAGCCCGAACGTCGGCGCGCACATGCGCGAGCACCGCTGCTTCAACCTCCAGTTCCGGCTGAAAACCGACATCGGCTACAACCGGCTGCTGGCGACGAAGCCGCGCCAAGCGCTCACGGCGGTGCGCTACCTGACGCGACGCGACGGCCCGATGGCCGCGCCGGCCTACGACGTCGTGGCATTCGTGAAGACGAAGGACGAGCTGGACCGGCCCGACGCGCAGCTCCTCATGAGCCCACTCTCGGTCGTGCACGACGAGAACGGCGAGCTGTCGACGGAACGCGCGCCGGGCGCCGTGTGCATCGGTTACGTCCTGCGGCCGGAGAGCGAGGGCAGTATCGCCATCACGTCCGGCGATCCCGACGTCCCGCTCGACATCGAGGCGAACTACTACACGCACCCCTACGACCGCGCCGTAGGCGCCGGCATCTTCCGCACGATCCGCGAGCTGTTCTCGACGAGCCCACTTGCCGAGTTCGTCGCCCACGAGACGAGTCCCGGCCCCGACGTCGCCACCGACGAAGCCGCGATCGACAGCGCGCTCACGTCCGGATATTGCGGCTACCACGCGATCGGCACCGCGGCGATGGGTCCCGAGCCGGAGTCGGTCGTCGACCCCGAGCTTCGTGTGCGCGGTGTCGACGGGCTGCGCATCGTGGACTGTTCGGTGCTGCCGACGATGGTCGCGGGCAACCTCAACGGTCCGATCATGGCGATGGCGTGGCACGCGTCCAGGGTGATCCTCGACCGCGCGTGAACTGCTAGACGGTCGTTGCTCCCTTGTCGACGGGGAGTTGGATGCCGGTGACGCATGCCGCGGCGGGCGACGCCAACCACACCACGGCGGCGGCGACTTCGGTCGGTTCCGCGAGCCCGTCGAGGATCGAGCCGAACGACGCCGCGTAGCTCGGGTTCTGATCGATGAGCTCGAAGACCCGCGCGTCACCGGCGAGCCGGGTGTTGATGCCCCACGGGTGGACCGAGTTCACGCGAATGCCGAAAGGGCCGAGCTCGACGGCCGCCGACTTCACGAGGCCGACGACACCGTGCTTGGCCGCCGAGTAGTGGGCCTCTCCGGGGAGCGACTTGATGCCCGCGACCGAGCTGATGGCGATCATCGATCCGCCACGTCCCTGATCGATGAGCACCGGAGCGGTCGCCTTGAACGTTCGCCACACACCGCTCAGGTTGATGTCGACCATTGCCTGCCACTGCTCCTCGGGCATCTCCCAGAAGCGGTTCCAGTTCGAGATGCCCGCGTTCGCGACGACGACGTCGAGCCCGCCGAACGCGGCCAGACCGTCGGCGACGAGCGCGTCGAGGTCGGCCTGTGAGCGCACGTCGGCCGCGCCGGCAACGATCCTGCGACCCGCACCCTCGACGCCGGCGGTCGTGGCGCGGAGGTCCTCGCTCGGCAGGTCACCGGCGACGATGTCGTGGCCCGCCTCGGCGAGGCTGACGCAGATCGCGCGGCCGAGCCCTTGCGCGGCACCGGTGACGAGCGCGGTCACGACGACACGCGCTCGATGATCGTGGCGGTGGCCATGCCTCCGCCGGTGCACATCGTGATCAGTGCCGTCGACAGATCGCGCCGTTCCAGCTCGTCGAGCGCGGTCTGGAGCAACATCGCTCCGGTCGCGCCGATGGGATGGCCGAGCGCGATCGCGCCACCGTTCACGTTCACCTTGTCGGGATCGAGGTTCAGGTCGCGCATCGTCTTGAGCGGTACGGCCGCGAACGCCTCGTTGATCTCCCAGAGGTCGATGTCGTCGACCGTCATTCCCGCTTTCTCGAGGCAGCGGCGCGACGCGGGGCCGGGTGCGGTGAGCATGATGACGGGTTCCGAACCCGCGGCCGCCGTCATGACGACGCGTGCGCGCGGGGTGAGCCCATGGGCCCGGGCGTACTGATGGGAAGCGAGGAGCACCGCGGCCGCACCGTCGACGACACCGGAGGAGTTCCCGGCGTGGTGTACGTGCTCGACGTTGTCGACCTGCGGGTACACCGCGCGGCACATGTCGTCGAAGGAGCGTCCGAAGCGCTCGTACACGGTCGAGCCGAGTTCCTGGAACGACGGCGTCAGCTTCGCCAAACCTTCGACCGTCGTTCCCGGACGCGGGTGCTCGTCGTGGTCGAGCGCGACGGTTCCGTCGGCGTCGCGGATGGCGACGACGCTGCCGTCGAACCGGCCCTCGGCCATTGCCTTGGCCGCCCACTCCTGACTCCTGACCGCGTAGCGGTCGACGTCATCGCGTGTGAAGCCTTCGAGCGTTGCGATGAGATCGGCCGAGATTCCCTGCGGGACGATCGGATAGCGCTCCCGCAGGTGCTCGTTGCCGCCGTCGATGGTGACGACCTCGTCGTCGACCGGCCAGCGCGACATCGACTCCACGCCGCCTCCGACGACGAGGTCCTGGAACCCCGCGACGATCCCCATGGCCGCGAGCATCACTGCCTGCTGTCCGGACCCGCAGAAGCGGTTGAGCGTGAAGGCCGGCGACTCGTACGGCCAGCCCGCCGCGAGCATCGAGAGGCGCCCGATGCACGAGCCGTGCTCACCGACGGAGTTGCCGTTCCCGACGATGACGTCCTCCACATCGGCGCGTTCGATGCCGGTGCGCTCGGCCAGCGCGTTCAGCACCTGCGCGAGCACCTCTTGCGGATGAACGTCGTGCAACCCGCCGGTGGGTTTGCCGCGACCGCGCGGCGAACGGACCCCGTCGATGATCAACGCGTCAGGCATCTCGCCCCCCTTTTGCGCCAGGGATGGTCAGTACGTCTTCAGGCCCATCGAACGGGCGATGGCGTTGCGCTGGATCTGGCTCGTGCCGCCGGAGATCGTGGCGACGATCGACTCTCGCCAGCGGAAGCTCATCACGCTTTCCGTCGCGAACCCATGACCGGCGAGGACCTGCATGCCGAGGCGTGCGGCGGCGACGTAGGTCTCGGAGCCCTTGAGCTTCGCCATCGCGCCTTCGCGACTGCAGCTCTGGCCGTTCGCGAGCAGCCAAGCTGCCCGTCGTGTGAGCAGACGGGCCGAGTCGATGTCGACCTGCATGTCGGCGAGCGGGTGCGCGATCGCCTGGAAGGTTCCGATCGCGCGGCCGAACTGGTGACGCTGCCTCGCGTAGCCGAGAGCTTCGTCGAGCGTCGACTGTGCAGCGCCCACGTAGGCGCCCGACATGAGCACGCGCTCGACGTCGAGACTGGAGAGCAGGACCTGCCACCCGCCGTTCTGCGGACCGAGCATGCTGTCTTTCGGTACGACGACATCCTCGAAGAACACCTCGTACGTTCCGAGAATGTGCCGGGCCAGCGTGGGAATCTGGCGAAGTAGCACGCCGTCCGTCGTGGGATCGATGACAAGCACGCTCAAGCCCGCGTGCTTCGCCGCGTCGCGGTCGGTGCGGCAATACGTCAGGATGTCGGTGTCGGGCAGTCCCGCTCCGGTGCACCACATCTTCTGGCCGTTGACGACGAAGTGGTCGCCCCGATCGTCCGCGAACGTGCGCATCGACGCGGCGTCCGAACCGGCGTCGGGTTCGGAGATGCCGATCGCCATCCGGCGTTGCGCCGACATGATCCCGGGCAGGATCGTCGCCCGTTGCTCCTCCGTTCCCCACTTCTCGATCGTGAGTGCCGAGATCAGCGTTCCGATGAAGCACATGGCAACGTCGAGGCTCGCCCGGCCGAGCTCCTCGGCCAGCACGGCGAGCTCCTGGGGCCCACCGTTACCGCCGCCGATCTCATCCGGCAGAGCAAGTGCGAACCAGCCGAGACCCGCCATCGCCTCGAAGAGCTCGGGCGGCGTGACACCTTTCTCGTCCCATTCCTTGGCCCGCTCCGGCGGACAGTTCGTGTCGACGAAGCGCCGCGCCGTCTCCTGCAGCAGTGCCAGCTCCTCGGAGAGGCCGAAGTCCACGCGATTGACCCTTCGTCTTCGCGGCGGCGGTCCGGTGTGAACGCCATTCCGCCGATTCATTTATCTTTATATCCTAATTCAGGCGCGGCGTCTCCGCCAGATGCTGTCGGAGCACCTTCCCTGCCGCGTTGCGCGGCAACTCGGCGACGAAGACCCACCGGGTCGGGACCTTGAACCCTGCGAGCTGCGAGCGCGCCCAGGCGCGCAGCATCGCGGAATCGGGCGGCGACGTCGGGTCGACCGGAACCACGTACGCCTGCACGACCTCACCCCACCGCACGTCGGGCGCGCCGACCACCGCGCAGTCGCTCACCTCGTCGTGCTCGCGGAGCACGTGCTCGACTTCCTGCGGATAGACGTTCTCACCGCCGCGAATGATCCGATCGCCTGTCCGGCCGGCCAGGTACAGGTAACCCTCCTCGTCGATGCGGCCGAGGTCGCCCGTGCGAAGCCACCCGTCGGCGTCCCTTCGCATCAGGTGGAACGCGCTCGCGCACACCTCGCCGATGCCCGCGTCGTCGGGCGAGTCGATGTGGAGCGTCACCTCGGGCGCGGCTCGCCCGACCGATGCGAGGAGCTCCGTATGCCCTGCCGCGGCACGCCGGTGGTCGTCGGGCGTGAGGCAGGTGATCGGGCTTCCTTCCGTCTGGCCGTAGATGTTCACGAGCCCGACGGATGGCAACGCGGTGAGGACGCGGGCGAGTGTGTCGGGGTGGATCTGCGACGCGCCGTAGTGCAGGAAGCTGATCGTTCCGATATCGAGCACGCCGGCGTCGAGCAGGATGTCGATCATCGTCGGGACGAGCAACGCGTTGGTTGTGCGATGCGACGCGAGGGCCTTCCACGCCTCCACGCTGAAGCGGGGGAGCGGCACCACTGCGGCGCCGGCCGCGAGCGCGACCGCGTAGTTGCCCCAGCCGGCGATGTGGTGGAACGGCGATGCTGACGCGAACACGCTGCCCGGGCCCAGCGAGCCCAGACGCGCGTTGATCTCGGATCGCCGTCGCGTGCGGTCTTCGCGGTAGGCGACCGACTTCGGCAGTCCACTGGTGCCCGATGTATGGAGCACGAACGCGGTCGCGTCGTCGGCCGCCGCGAGACCGAGCCGCCGCGCCGATGTCGCCGGCTCGGGCACGACGGCGACGTGTGCACCGCTCGATGCCGCGGCCTCGCAGGCGACATCGGTCCACTCCGGTTCGGTGATCAGGAATCCGGCGTCGAGCGACTCGAGACACGCCCGGAGCTCACGCACGGTCAGTCGCGGCCCGAGCGGCGCCAGTGGTCGGGCTGTCGCCGCGCCCGCGATCACGAGCGCGAACGCGGCCGGCGTCGACGTCAGCAGTGCGGCGACGGGTGCCGCCGCGGGTGCTCCGATCGCGTCGAGCCAGTCTGCTGCACCGCCGGCGTATGCGAGGAGGTCGTCGCCGGACCACGTAGCCGCGGGCGCGATCACGGCCGGATCGCGGCTGCCGCGCCACTTCGCCAGCATGGCCGACCAGGTCATCGAGCCAGTTCCTCCGAAATAGCTTAAAGAGTTAACCTACAGCGGTTGTGGAGTCCGGTCGAGCAGTTCTGGAGGACGGCGTGGAGGAGCACGTGACCGCCCAGCGCACCCCTGCCGACGTCGAACCGTTGGTTCGGGGTCAGACGTGGGAGGAGATGACGGTCGGTTCGGCGTTCAAGACGGCGTCCCGCACCGTCACGGAGCCCGACCTCATGGCGTTCGTGACGCTGTGCGGGTTCAACGAGCCGTTGTTCTGGGACGCGGGCCACGCCGCGACCGCGGGATACCAGGGACGGCTCGTTCCCGGGGCGCTCACGTACTCGATCGCGGAGGGCCTGACCATCCAGAGCCACGTGCTGCACGGAACGGGGCTGGCGTTCATGCACATGGAGCTCGACGTACGCCGTCCCGTGTTCGTCGGTGACACGCTCGAGGTGGTCGTCGAAGTCACCGAGGCGCGTGCGGCGAGCAAGCCCGGCCGCGGTGTCGTGACCACGCGCAACACCGTCTTCAACCAACGCGGCGAGGTGGTGCTGGTCTACATGCCGGTACGGCTCATTCGCGGACGTGACTACGTCGACTGATCCGTGACCGGTGCGTAAGGCGCCGGTGAGCGCTTGAGCTCCGCCAGCAACGGCTGGCTGTACGCGATGCGACCGGTCAGGCGCGCGTCGCACGTGCACAACGCGAGGGCAGCTTCCGCCATCCACTCCGGCCCCTCCAGTGCGAAGCCCTCGACGAGGTCGTGCGCACCAGCGCCGGGCGTCGCGACGTTGTCCCACGGCGCCAATGCGTTCACGACGATTCCGTCCGCGTGGGTCTCCGCGGCGAGCGCGGTCGTGAAGCGCTCGAGCGCGGCCTTGCACATGCCGTACACCGAGAAGCCGCCGGTCGCGTGGAGTTCGTCGAACGGCGGACCGACGGGATGCACCGCGGAGCGAGACGTGATGTTGAGGATCCATCCCTGCTTGCGTCGCCGCATTCCGGGCACTACGAGCTGCGCGAGCTCGTACGGCGCCCGAACCTGCACCTCGAACATGAGTCGCCACCGCTTCTCGGGGAACTCGTCGAACGGGAAGAGGAACGTGACGGCCGCGTTGTTGACGAGGATGTCGACGGGGCCGAGACGTTCCTCCGTCTCGCTGACGAGGCGTCGGCGGTCCTCGGGCTTCGAGAGGTCGGCACGCACGGCGATGGCGTCCCCGCCCGCCGCGATGACGGCGTCGACGGTCTCCTGCAGGGATCCGGGGTACCTGGGATCCGGCTCGATCGTGCGTGCCGACACCGCGACGCGTGCCCCCTCGCCGGCCAGCCGGCGTGCGATGGCGTCGCCGATGCCGCGGCTCGCGCCGGTGACGACGGCGATCCGCCCTTCGCACGCTCGCCCCACGCCGGCTCCCCTCGTCCGCTGTCCCCGAAAGAGTTTACTTGTCAAACGATATACTGACCACCACACGCCGAGTTGGGACAGAAAGTCGCTCAGAGAGCGAGGAAACGACCCAACTGGTCCGGGGGTGCCGTGATCGAGATCGACGGGGAACGGGTGCTCGACGTCGCGGCCCGCTACATCGCGGCGACGAACGCAGGCGACGTCGACGCGCTTCGGGCGCTCCACACTCCCGACGCGGTCGTGTGGCACAACCACGACGAGATCGAGGTGCCGCTCGAGCGCAGCCTCGCCGTTCTGCGCCGGCTGCGACGCGTGGCGCCGGACGTGTGCTTCGGGGAGGTACGGCATACGGCAACGGCCGACGGGTTCGTGCAGCGCGCCGTTCTGCACGCCACTGCACCCGATGGATCACGTCTGCGCGTGCCGTCGTGCATCGTGGCGACGATCGGCGGGGACGGGCGTATTACCAGGATCGAGGAGTACCTCGACGCGGCGGCGGTCGCTCCGTTGTCGCGGGTGGACCGCTAGCCGAACAGCTCGAGGACCGTCGATGCACCCGCGCGGTCGGTGAGCCACGCAGTGGTCTCGACGATGTGCTTGCGCCACAAGCGTTCGGCGGCTTCCGCGTCGCGCGCTTCGACATAGTCGACGAGGCGGCGATGACTCCGATGACCGGTGTGCTGCGCCGAGCGCTCGCTCGGGGTGCCCGCTTCGCGCCTGACCTTGGAGAAGGTTGCCTCGTCGATGATGTGACCAACCATGCCGACGAGAACCTTCACGGTCTCGTTGCCCGCGAGCTCCACAACGAGCGAGTGGAACTCGTGCTGCAGCCTGATCCCGAGGATGGGATCGTCGATCGCCCGGTCGGCGTCGTCGACCGCCGCACGCAGACGCTGGAGGTCGCGCGCCGTCCGCCGAGTCGCGAGCATTCCTGCGCACGGGGGTTCGATGACGGCGCGCGCTTCCAACACGTCGGCGACCGTGGTCTCCCGGTACTGGAGCACGAAGCCCGCATAGCGGGCCGCGATGTCGCCGTTGGGCACGTGCACCCGCGCACCACCGTGCGAGCCGCGCCGCACGGTGATGAGTGCCTCCGACTCCAACACCCGGAACGCCTCTCGCAGTGTCGGGCGCGACACGCCGAACTGCTCCATCAGGGCCGTCTCGGGTGGCAGCGCGTCGCCCTCACGGAGCTCTCCCCGGACGATCTGGCGCCGCAGGTGCCCGGCCACGAGCTCGGCCGTCTTCGGGACGCGCACGGTCCGGGCGATGGAGCCGGCCTCGCGGGCGCCGTCGTTGTCGAAGCTCCTTGGCATGGCCATGGCCGTGCTCGCTCTCTCGATTCTTCAAACAGTACAATGAACGAACCAGGACGTCTCGTCAGGCTCCTTGCGTATAAGGTTAGATGAACATACTGTTTATTGCGTGACCGAGCCGAAATTGGTCCTGCGTACCAGCGCCGACGGCGTCCTGACGCTGACGCTGAACCGTCCCGAACGCATGAACGCGTGGACGCGCGCCATGGAGCGGGAGTACTTCGACGCGCTCGACGAGGCCGACGACGACCCGGAGGTACGGGCGATCGTCGTGACCGGGGCGGGCCGTGGCTTCTGCCCGGGCATGGACACGCGCAGCCTGGAGAAGGCGACCGCCGGCGGTCCGAGCAGCCCGGACCGGCGCCCGATGACGTACGGCCTCACCGTCCGCAAGCCGATGATCGCCGCGATCAACGGTGGCTGCGCGGGTATCGGCCTCGTGCAGGCCCTCGTGTGCGACGTCCGCTTCGCAGCATCCGGCGCGAAGTTGTCGACCGCGTTCACCCGCCGCGGGCTTCCGGCCGAGTTCGCGGCGTCGTGGCTCCTGGAACGGGTGGTCGGGCACGGCGCGGCGCTCGACCTGCTGCTGTCCGCCCGAGTGGTCACTGCGGAGGAGGCGTGCGCGATGCGTCTCGTGACCCGCGTCGTCGAACCCGATGATCTGCCGGCGACCGCGCAGGAGTACGCGCGCGACCTCGCGGCGAATTGCTCGCCACTCGCGATGGCGGCGGTGAAGGCGCAGGTGATGGCCGACTGGCACCGCACCCAAGGCGAGGCGTTCGCCTCGGCGGGGGACCTTGCGAACGAGGCGTACCGCGCCGGCGACTTCGCCGAGGGTGTCGCCTCGTACGTCGACCGGCGTCCGCCGCGGTTCCAGCCGCTCGAACCGAAGGACTCCGCACGCGAAAGCCGCGGATGATCCGTGTCATCACTGCGCTTCAAGCCATCGTTCGAACCCGTCGAAGTGGCGCGCGCCGTCACGGGCGATCCACACACCGGTGGCGGTGGCAAGGCAGGCGCTCGACGACTCCAGCACGAGCTCGCCCGACACGAACCACTTCGAGCCCTCGACGCGATCGACCCAGGCGCGCGCAACCAGCGGTCTCTCGATCGGTACGGGCTTGACGAAGCGCACGGTGAGCGTGCCGGTGACGGCCATCTGGTTGTGCAGGATCGGTACATGACCGCAAACCTCGTCGAGAACGGCGGCGGTCCACCCGCCGTGTGCCACGCGCGGGCCTCCTTCGTGGCCGGCCGGACAGACGATCTCGAAGTACGCGACACCGGCCTCGTCCATTCGTTCGGTCGTGAGCCCGAGGCGGCACTCGCCCGTGCGGCGGCACGCGCCGCACAGAGCGACGCCGCCGTCGGTGCGCGGCGGCTGCTGGAAGTCTCCGCCCACCCAGGGTGCTTCGGTCATGCGAGCTCCTCTGCGCTCCGGCGGGGCCGCCGCCGTGAGATCGAGCAAGTTCCCTCTCGCTCAGCCGGTATCCGTGAGCTAGGATACAGTTTAATGATTCAACTGGCTTGCCTGGTGCGCGCGACGGGGAGGACGGCCTGATGCACGACGTCGACTTCGGGCTGTTCGATTGCGACACCCACTGCTACGAGACGCGTGACGCGTTCACGCGGTATCTCCCGAAGGAGTTCCGCAACCGGGCGATCGCACCCGTCAAGACGGTCGACGGGCGCGAGGTGATCCTCGCCGGGGACCGGATCGGCGTCTTCAACAGCGAGCAGGGCGGCGGCTTCGACCTCGCGAACCGTCCCGGATCGCTGAAGGAGATGCTCAAGCAGATGGCCTCGGGTGATCCCGACGAGACCTACAAGCCCGAGCCCATGCGTCCCGAGTACCTGGAGCGGGAGCCGCGCCTGCGTCTGATGGAAGAGCAGGGCGTCGAGAAAGCCGTCATCTTCCCGGCGGGCATGGCGCTCGCCGCCGAGCACTACGTGAAGGACACCGAGGCCCTCTACGCGAACCTCCACTCGTTCAACCGTTGGTTCGACGAGACCTGGGGGTTCAACCACCACGAGCGACTGTTCGCGCCGGCCTTGTTGTCCCTTCGTGATCTCGACCACGCCGTTGCGGAGGTCGAACACGTGCTCGATCGCGGCGCGCGTGTCGTATTGCTGCCGACGGGACCTGCGTACGGTCGCTCACCCGGCGAGCCGTACTTCGACCCGGTGTGGTCGCGGCTCGACGAGGCGCGTGTCACCGTCGCGTTCCACATCATGCCGTACTGGTACTTCGACGCGATCTCTCCCGCGTGGGGTCACGACGCCAACCCCGGTTCGTGGCATATGTCGGCGTGGCAGTGGAACAACGTGTACGGCGAGCGACCGATCGAGGACACTCTCTCGGCGCTGATCTTCGACAACCTCTTCGGACGCCACCCGAACCTGATGGTGCTCTCCGCGGAGCACGGCGCCGAGTGGGTGCCGCATTTCGTCAGGCACATGGACAAGAGCCGGGGCATGGGACGCAACGGTCCGTGGAAGGGCGGCAAGCTCGCCGACAGGCCGAGCGTGATCTTCCGTCAGCGCGTGCGGGTCGCGCCCTACCCCGAAGACGACATCCCGTGGATCGTCGAGAACCTCGGCAGCGCCGACTCCATCGTGATGGGCTCCGACTTCCCGCACGCCGAGGGTCTCGCGCAGCCACGTGAGTTCCAGAAGCTGCTCGACCCTCTCCCCGACGACGTTCAGCGCGCCATCCTGCGCGACAACGCCAAAGAGCTCTTCACCGGCGCATGAACCCCCCGAACCATGCCTCAGTTGGGACAGAAGCCCTCGCTATGAGCGACTTTCTGTCCCAACTGATGCGGGGTGGGGGGTGGTGGGCGCGGGCGAGACCCGTCGATGACTGAGTTCGGCGGGCGCGTCGCGCTCGTCACTGCTGCGGCCGGCAAGGGGATCGGTCAGGCGACCGCGCGGCGGCTGGCTGCCGGTGGTGCCCGTGTCGTCGTCACCGACGTGCACGAACGTCGTACGAAGGAGGTCGCGGCCGCGATCGCGTCGGATCACGCCGACACGACCGTCGTCGGGTATCCGCTCGACGCGGGGGACCGTGAGCAGATCGACAGCGTCGTGGCACAGGTCACCGGGCAGCTCGGGCCGATCACGATTCTCGTCAACAACGCGGCGGTGAACGTGGTGGGCAGCATCTTCGACTACGACCCCGCCGACTGGGACCGGGTGATGCGGGTCAACCTGTCGGGTCCGTGGTACCTGTGCCGGGCGATCATGCCGCACATGCGCGACGCCGGCGGGGGCGTCATCGTCAACGTCGGTTCGTACGCTCCCGACGTCGGCGGAAGCGGTATCGAAGCGCCGTACGCGGTGTCGAAGGGCGGCCTCAACGTTCTCACGCGGTCGTGCGCGCACGAAGGGGGGCCCTTCGGCATTCGGGCCGTGTGCGTCTCGACCGGGATGGTCCGGGGCACGAAGTTCATCGAGGATCATCCGGAGCTGCTGGAACGGCCCGACGCACGGGGGCCGCTCGGCGACCTCCCGACGGCGTCCGACGTCGCGGAGGTCATCGCGTTCCTCGCTTCCGATCGCGCCCGATTCATCACGGGCGAGATCGTCAACGTGGCCGCGGGCGCCTACATGCGCACCTGACGATCCCGAGGAGGGAATGTGAGCGACCGACTGCACGGCAAGGTCGCGATCGTGACCGGCGCAGGGCAGGGAATCGGGCGCGGTATCGCTCACGCGTTCGCCAAGGAGGGCGCGCAGCTCGTCCTCGCGGGGCGCACCGAAGCGAAGCTCGATGCCGTCGCCGGTGAGATCGCCGACGACACCGGAGCGAAGGCCGTGTGCGTGGCGTGCGATCTCGCGCACCGATCGGGGACGGCGCGCATGGCCGACACGGCCATCGCAACGTTCGGAGCCGTCGACGTCCTCGTGAACAACGCACAGGACTCGGTGCAACGGGCGCTGGAAGAAACTTCGGACGACGACGTCGCGCTCGCGTACCGAACCGGACCGTTGGCGACCTTGTACGCCATGCAGGCGTGCTTCCCCCACCTCAAGGATCGAGGCGGATGCATCGTGAACTTCGGATCGTCGACGGCGCTGGTCGGTTCGGAGTCGTTCGCGTCCTACGCAATGGCGAAGGAGGCCATTCGCGGGCTGAGCCGGGTCGCGGCGCGTGAGTGGGGTCCGTACGGCATCCGCGTGAACGTCGTGTGCCCTGCGTCGCTTTCGCCGTCGGCGGAGGCGTGGGCGCAGCGCCACCCCGAACGCTTCGCATCCGTGTTGCGCAATATTCCGCTCGGACGGATGGGCGACGCCGAGCACGACATCGGCCGCGCGGTCGTCGCGTTGGCGAGCGACGACCTCCGGTACCTCACGGGTGCCACCCTCGTGCTCGAAGGCGGCCGCGTGATCTACGGCTGACGTAACTCGGTGCTACGGCTCCTTCGGGAGCCCGAGCACGCGTTCGCTCAGGATGTTGCGCTGGATCTCGTTGGCGCCGCCGTAGATGGTCTCGGCGCGCGAGTTGAGGAACACCGTCTGGAACGGGTCGAGCGCATAGCCGGAACCGACGACCGTGTCCTCCATCCCCAGGAGGTCCATCATCAGCTCGCCGAGATCGCGGTGCCAGTTACCCCAGAACAGCTTCGAGATCGACGATTCGGCACCGAGGGTGCCCGTCCGCAGGAGTTGCGTGAGCATCCGGTAGTTGGCGTAGCGGTTGATCTGCAGGCCGATCCACGCGCGTGCGAGCCGGTCCCGCACGATCGGATCACGGGCCGTGCCGCGCGTGCGCACCCGTTCGATCAACGCCTCGACCTCGCGCTCGAACGCAGCCTGGTAGGGGAGCACCGTGAGGGCGCGTTCCGTTGCGACCGTGCCCATCACGACACCCCAGCCACCGTCGACCGGTCCGACCACGAGGTCGGCGTCCGTGCGCGCGTCGGTGAAGAACACCTCGCAGAACTCGCGGCCGTTCGCGATGTTGCGGATCGGCCGGATGTCGACACCCGGTTGTCGCGCCGGCACCACGACGAGCGACAGCCCCTTGTGCTTCGGCGCGTCGGGATTCGTGCGGCACAACACGTACAGCCAGTCGGCGTACGCGCCGAACGTCATCCAGATCTTCTGGCCGTTGACGACCCACTCGTCGCCGTCGAGCACCGCGCGCGTCCGTACCGACGCGAGGTCGGAGCCGGCCTCGGGTTCGCTGAACCCCTGACCCCAGAACTCCTCGACGCGCATGATCGGCGGGAGGAACCGCTGCTTCTGTTCGTCGTCTCCGGCGTGCAGGAGCGTCGGTCCGAACAGGTCGCGACCGTGTACACCGACCCAGTAGGGGGCGCCGGCGTGCGCGTGCTCGACCTGGAAGATGATCTCCTCGTTGAGCGTGCCGCCGCGGCCGCCGTATTCGCGCGGCCACGTGATCCCGAGCCAGCCGCCGGCCGCGAGCTCCTTCTCCCACTCGAGGCGAACCTCCCAGCACGAGTCGTCGGCGGGGCCGCCCACGCCGCGGTGCCGCGCGAACTCGCCGACGAGGTGCTCGTCGAGCCAGGCGCGGAACTCGTCACGGAACGCCTGCTCCTGCGGAGTGAGCCGAAAGTCCATCGGTTCGTCCTTCGGTGGTCTCGCCGTATCGCTCAATAAGGTATATGTTTTGGTTATGTTGTACGAGGGCCTTCCTGCAGTTCTGCGGGTTGAGGCAGTCGGGCCGGTGCGTGTCGTGACCCTCAACCGGCCCCAGCAGATGAACGCGTTCAGCGACGACCTGCACCGCGCGTTCCCACTCGTGTGGCAGGCCATCGAGGACGATCCCGAGGCCCGCGCGGTCGTGTTGACCGGCGCGGGCCGCGCCTTCAGCGCCGGCGGCAGCATCGACGACTTCGACCTGTTCCGCACCGACTTCCGGGCCCGTCGTCGGACGTTGCGTGACGCGCGCCGCCTCGTCGACGAGATGCTGAGCTTCCCGCTTCCGGTGGTCGCGGCGGTGAACGGACCGGCTGTCGGTCTCGGCTGCACGCTGATGACGCTGTGCGACATCGTGCTCATCGCCGAGGGGGCGTTCGTCGCGGATCCGCACGTGAGCGTCGCCTTGGTCGCGGGCGACGGGAGCGCGATCACCTGGCCCGCGATGACGAGCCTTCTCAAGGCGAAGCGCTATCTCCTCACCGGTGACCGCATCCCGGCCGACGAGGCCGTCGCCATCGGGCTCGCAACGGCCGTCGTGCCCGGGGACCGCCTCCTCGATGAGGCCGTCGGCTTCGCCCGCAGACTGGCCGCACTCCCACCGCAAGCAGTGCAGGACACGAAGACGTTGCTCAACCAGCCGCTGCGCGAAGCGGCGGCGCGGCTGATGGGCCACGGCCTCGCGGCCGAGAGCCAGTCGCACGACATGCCGGAGTACGCCGCCGTTCCGGAGCAATTCCGGGCCCGCCAGAAGACGTAGCCGCGTGGCGCTCACCGAAGAGCAGCAGCGCGACCGGCGCGAGTTCTTCCGGAAGCACTGGGAGAACGGCGTCGCGTTCAACCGTCACTGCGGCATCAGCGTGCGCCGATGGGACCCCGAAGGCGTGGAGCTGGTGCTGCCGTACGCCGACGAGCTGAGTGCCCACCGCGGCATCTTCCATGGCGGCGTGATCTCGGCGCTGATCGACACGACGGGATCGGCCGCGGTCATGGCGGGTCACGACTTCGACAAGGGAAGCCGGCTCACCACCGTGTCGTTGGCCGTGCAGTACTTCAGCGTCGACCCGAACGAGGACGTCGTCGCGTTCGGACGCTGCAGCCGCCGTGGCCGTCTCGTGCACTACGCCGACGTCGTCGTGCGCAGCATGGGCGGGAAGGAGCTCGCCCAGGGCCTTGTCACCGTGCAGATCGCCGGGGAACGTCCGGGGCTCTCCGAGGCAATGCGATGAGCAACGGCGAGCTGCGTGTCGACACGACGCTCGGCAAGGACATCGACCTCACGGAGCACGAGGCGCGCGACATCGAGGCGGCGGGCTACGACGGGCTGTGGACCGGCGAGACGAGCCACGACCCGTTTCTGCAGCTCCTCGTGGCGGCACGTGCGACGGACCGGGTTCTCGTCGGCAGTGAGATCGCGATCGCATTCGCGCGTACGCCGATGGTGATCGCGCATGCGGCGTACGACCTGCAGCAGTACTCACGCGGCCGATTCGTGCTCGGCATCGGTTCACAGGTGAAGCCCCACATCGAGCGGCGGTTCTCGATGCCGTGGTCGCACCCTGCTGCGCGGATGCGGGAATTCGTGCTGGCGATGCGCGCCATCTGGGACGCGTGGCAGCACGGCACGAAGCTGGACTTCGCGGGCGACTTCTACACCCACACGCTGATGACTCCTTTCTTCTCGCCGGCACCCCACGAGTGGGGTCCGCCGCCCGTCTACCTCGCGGGAGTCAACGAACGCATGACCGAGGTCGCGGGAGAGGTGTGCGACGGCTTCTTCTTCCATGCGTTCACCACCGAGCGCTATCTGCGTGATGTCTCGCTTCCGGCACTCGCGAAGGGCCGGCAGCGAGCGGGCAAGACGATGGATGGCTTCGCGGTCTGCGGTCCCGCGTTCGCGTCGGTCGGTCGTACCGAAGACGAGCTCGGGCGCGCGATCGCCGGCACGAAGAGCCAGATCGCGTTCTACGCGTCGACACCCGCGTACCGGGCCGTGCTCGACCTGCACGGTTGGGGCGACCTGCAGCCGGAGCTCACCGCGATGACGAAGCAGGGACGCTGGAACGACCTCGGCTCACTCGTCGACGACGAGATGCTGCACGCCTACTCGGTGGTCGGCACGCCGGCCGAGGTTGGTCGGGCACTGCGCGAGCGGTTCGGCGACATCGCGACCCGCGTGTCGATCTACACGCCGTACGACATTGACCGCGCGGTCAAGCTCGAGATCGCCCGCCACATCCGCGCCTCTGAGCGACCTTGTGTGGATTCACGGCGCTATGCGCCGTGAATCCACACAACCTCGACGTGCGCGCCCCGCGGCTGGCCGTTGCTTTTAGTTGATTTAGCTGTATGATTGACCCTTGAGCGGCGCCGTGGCTCAGCCCGGCAGCCACAGACTGAGGGGGGAGTCTCGGTGACCAAGGTGCAGGTGCGAGTGGTGCGGTCGGCCCTCGTGCTCCTCGTGGTGGGCACGCTGGCGCTTTCGGGATGCGGCGGCGGAAGCAGCGGCAAGAGCGCCGCGACCACTACCGGGCCGACAGCCCCCAAGCCGACGGGCTCGGTGATCAACGTCGGCGTCATCGGGTCGTTCAGCGGCGCGCAGGCGTCGTCGAGCAGCCAGGGCGCGACGGTCGCACCGGCGTGGGAGCGCTACGTCAACGAGCAGCTCGGCGGCATCAACGGCCATCCCGTGAAGGTGTACCTCGCCGATGACAAGGGCGATCCCGCTACCGCACAGTCGGCCGGCAAGGACCTCGTCGACAGCAAGAACGTCGTTGCGTTGATCGTGAGCTCCGACAACGAGGTCTCCGCCTTCGCGGCCGACGCGACCAGCAAGGGTGTCGCCGTCATCAGCGGCACTGCGAACTTCCCCGACTGGTACACCAAGCCCGGCATGTACCCGACGCCCACCGACGTGGCCAGCGGCCTGACCGCTCAGGTCGAGGTGGCGCGCGACTTCGGCAAGGCGAAGAAGTTCGCCGACCTGTACTGCGCCGAGGTGGCGGCGTGCCAGCAGGCCGACCCGCCGCTCAAGGCGGCCGCGCAGAAGTCGGGCATCGGCTTCATCTCCCTCGCGATCAATTCGACCGCGCCCAGCTACACCGCCGAATGTCTGAAGTTGAAGCAGGAGAACGTCGACTACGCGCAGCTCAACTTCGCGGCGAGCGCAGCCGCGAAGTTCGTGTCCGATTGCCAGCAGCAGGGCTACACCCCCACGTGGGGTTCGTCGGAGCAGGCGATCGGCAAGGACTTCCTCGACATCCCGAACCTCTCGCTCTACGGGCCCGCCTACTCCTTCCCGTCGGTGGCCGAAGCACCCCCGGCGCAGAACTTCCGCACCGTGATGACGCGCTTCGCCAAGGATGCCAACTGGAGGGAAGGCACGGGCTCGTTCACGTGGGACGGTCTCGAGACGCTTCGCAAGGCACTCGCGAACGCCGGACCGACCGTCTCGCGCCAGGACGTGACGAACGGGCTCAACGGGTTGACCAACGAGAACCTCGGCGGGCAGCTCGCCAACCCGCTCGGGTTCGCCGCCGGCAAGACCATCTCGTTCTACGGGAAGAAGTGCTACTTCGTCGTCGGCATCAAGGGCGGCAAGACGATCGCACCGGTGAACCTCGACGCCCGGTGCATCGTGCAATAGGCGCATCGAGCCGGGGCGCGACATTGTCCGGCCAGGAGGATGACGGACCGTGAAGGACTTCCTGCCCTTCATCGTGAGCGGCATCGCAACCGGCGCGATCTACGGCTTGGCCGGTACCGGGCTGGTGCTGACGTACAAGACGTCGGGGATCTTCAACTTCGCGCACGGTGCGATGGCCACGACGGCCGCATACCTCTTCTACTTCCTCCACGTCGATCAGGGATACGACTGGAAGATCGCATTCGTCATCTCGGTGTTCCTTGCCGGTCCGGTCATGGGGCTCGGCATGGAGCAGGTGGCGCGGCGATTGGCGATACAACGAACGGCGTTCAAGATCGTCGCGACCGTCGGAATCATCCTCATCGTGCAGGGTCTGGCGACGATCAAGTACGGGTCCGACACCACCCGCGTCCCGCAATTCCTGCCGAAGGCCTTCGACACGTTCCGGGTCGCGGGCGTCAACGTGACCTACCCACAGCTGTGGGTGACCATCATCGGCGTCGTCGCCGTTCTCCTGCTCTACGCGCTGTTCCGTTCGACCCGTACGGGCGTCGCGATGCGGGCCGTCGTCGACGATCCCGACCTCGTCGCGATGCGGGCCACGAGCCCGACGCGTGTTCGTCGCACGTCGTGGGTGATCGGCTCCACGCTCGCCGCGCTGTCCGGCGTGTTGGTGCTGCCCTTCATCGGCCTGAACGCGATCGCGCTCACGTTCCTCGTGGTGCAGGCGTTCGGGGCAGCTGCACTCGGCGCGTTCTCGAGCATCCCGTTGACCTTTCTCGGAAGCATCCTCATAGCCGTCGGGGCCGACATCTCGAAGAAGTACGTCGTGAACACCACGTGGCTGTCAGGGCTGCCCGACAGCCTGCCGTTCATCGTGCTGTTCGCAGTGCTGTTGCTCCTACCGAGGCGCAAGCTCGTGCCGCCGTCCGCGATCGTCGCCCGTCCGAAGCTGCAGTGGCGGGCCCCGCCGATCGCCCGCGCGGCCACTGGCGTGGTCGTGCTGATCCCGCTCCTGCTCGTACCGCAGATCGTGTCGTCGACGAAGCTCGGCTTCTTCACGATCGGCCTCACGCAGATGATCCTGATCCTTTCGCTCGGCCTCCTCGTGCGGACCTCGGGCCAGGTGTCGCTCTGTCACGCGGCGTTCGCGGCGATCGGCGCCGTGGCGTTCTCGCAGCTCGCCGTCGACCACGGCATGCCGTGGCTGCTCGCCGTCGTCGTCGCGAGCCTGATCGTCGTACCCGTGGGCGCGCTGGTCGCGATCCCGTCGATCCGGCTCTCGGGTCTCTTCCTCGCCCTTGCCACGTTCGGCTTCGGCATCATGGTCGAGCGCCTGCTCTACGCACGCGGCTGGTTGTTCACGGTGAACCAGAACGGCCGCTCGATGCCCCGGCCGTCGTTCGCCAACGGCGACACGGCGTATTACTACCTCGTCCTTGCGTTCGCGGTCGCGACCGCGCTGCTGATGATCTGGGTGCACCGTTCGCGGCTCGGTCGCATCCTGCGCGGGATGTCGGAAGCGCCGGTCGCCGTGTCGACGCTCGGGCTCAGCACCAACACGACGCGCGTGATCGTCTTCTGCATCTCGTCGTTCTTCGCCGCCATGGCCGGCATCCTCTACGGCGCTTCGATCCACTTCGCGACGTCGGGCGACGCGCACTTCCAGTCGTTCAACTCACTGATCCTGCTGGCGATCCTCGCGCTCGCGCCCTTTGCCGAGCCGTGGTACGCGCTCGCCGCCGGTGTCGCGGCGGTCATTCCCGCCTACCTCACCGGTGCCGACACGCCGACTTGGCTCAACGTCATCTTCGGTGCCTCCGCGCTGGGTGTCGGGCTCCGAGGCGGCCATCCGTCGATGCCGGTCGTCGTGCAACGCTTCTTCGAGCGGTTCCGGAGCCGGCCGGAGCTGCAGGACGTGCGCCAGATCGAGCCCCGGCCGGTACCGGCGCCTGCGCGCGTCGCGGCGTCACCGCCGGAAGCCGGTGGGCTGGAGGTCCGGAACCTCACGGTCGCATTCGGTGGACTCGTCGCGGTGAACAAGCTGAGCCTTCGCGCACCTCTCGCACGCATCACGGGCCTCATCGGACCGAACGGCGCGGGGAAGACGACGACGTTCGACGCATGCAGCGGTCTGAACCGCCGCGTCGACGGCCATGTGCTCCTGCACGGCGATGAGGTGACCCGGCTCGGCCCGGCGGCGCGCGGCCGGCGCGGACTTGGGCGGACGTTCCAACGGATGGAGCTGGGGGACTCGCTCACCGTCGCCGAGAACGTCGCGCTCGGGATCGAGTCGAGCATGGCCGGCGGGCACGTCGTGTCGCAGCTCGCGGCGCGCCCCGCCCAACTGCACGCGATGGAGGCAGCCACGGCGGACGCGTTGGACCTGTGCGGCATCACCGGTCTCGCGGGCCTCCAGGCGGGCGCGCTCTCGACGGGACAACGGCGTCTCGTCGAGCTCGCGCGCTGCCTGGCGGGCCGGTTCGACGTCTTGCTCCTCGACGAGCCGTCGTCGGGACTCGACCGCGACGAGACGGCCTCGTTCGACGAGGTGCTGCGCCGGGTCGTCGACGAACGAGGTTGCGGCATCCTTCTCGTCGAGCACGACATGTCGCTGGTGCTCAACGTCTGCAGCTACATCTACGTGCTCGACTTCGGCAAGCTGATCTTCGAGGGTGATGCCGCGACGGTGGCGGGGAGCCCCGTCGTGCAGGCCGCGTATCTCGGTTCGGACGCGGTCGCACCGATCGAGACGCAGGAGGCCACGCTGTGAGCAGGCCGCCGACGATGACCGACGCGGGCGACCTGCCTCTCGCTCCCACTTCCGGACCGCCCGCACTCGAGCTGCGCGATGTCGCGAGCGGCTACGGCTCGACGACCATCCTGCGCGACGTGTCGATCACGGTCCCGGCCGGCGAGGCAACCGCGTTGTTGGGCCCGAACGGCGCAGGCAAGACGACCCTGCTGCGTACGGTGTCGGGACTCCTCCCGGCGTCGAAGGGTTCGATCACGCTCTTCGCCGACGACGTCACGAGAGTGTCGCCACACCGCCGTGCCGAACGCGGGTTGTGCCATATACCCGAGGGCCGCGGGATCTTCCGTTCGCTGTCCGTGCGCGAGAACCTCGTGATGCAGTCGAAACGCGGTGACGAGCGGGACGCGGTCGAGCGGGCGGTCGATGCGTTCCCGATCCTCGGGGAACGACTCAACCAAGCCGCGGGAACCCTGAGCGGTGGTCAGCAGCAGATGCTCGCGATCGCGGCCGCGTACACGCGCCAGCCGCGCCTCATCCTCGTCGACGAGGCGTCGCTCGGTCTCGCGCCGGTGGTCGTCGACGAGATCTTCCGGTTCCTCGCCGACGTCACCGCCCGTGGAACCGCGCTGCTGCTCGTCGACCAGTTCGTGTCACGAGCGCTGGCGTTGGCGACGACGGCGTACATCCTCCGCAAGGGCCACGTGGCCTACTCCGGTACGGCCACCGGGCTCCTCGACGGCGACGTGTTCCGTCAGTACGTGGGGGACTGATCGTGTACGGCTCGGATGCCCGCGAGCAGGGCGGCCAAGCCGTACTCGAAGTGCTCGTCGGCCGGCGCCTGCACTTCGGGAGGCGTGCCCTGAGGCCCGAGACGACCGCGGGCGCTGCGTCGCCGCTTCCCGAACGCGTCCTCCACGCGTAAGCGGCCGAGCAGGAAGTTGTGCAACGCGGTGAACGCGAGCGCGGCTTCCTTCCGGTGGAAGCCGCTGCCGACGAGCATGTCGATCGAGGCGACCGTGATCCGGTCCATCGCCGGCGTCGGCACGTCACTGCCGAGAAGGAACGCGCCGACGCCGGGATAGGCGCGCAGCGCCGAGCGCAGTGCGCGCGCCAGGTCCGCGAGCTGTCGGTCCCACGGTGCGACGCCGGCCCGGGGTGGGTCGACGGGCTCGATGAGCTTGTTGGCGAGCAACTGCAACAGCACCGACTTGTTGGGCACGTAGTGGTAGACGGCCATCGCGCTCATGCCGAGCGAATCCCCGAGCGACCGCATCGTCAGACGTTCGATGCCGGCCTTCGCCGCCAGCTGGATCGCGGCGTCGACGATCGTCTCCTCGTTGAGCTGCTCGCGGTCGTTCCGAGGCGCCGGGGTTGTCATCAACAATCGACCTTACCGAGCGTGGACCCCCACCCCGGCGAGTCCCCATCTCACGCTGAGTTGGGACAGTTCCTCGCTCTCTGAGCGAACAAGCGACCCAACTGGGGAGGGGGGCGACGGCGATCAACCGGCGGCGTTCGTGTCCGCGGGGAAGAGCACCCCGTCGATTTCGAAGGCGGCGATCTCGGCCGCCGTGTAGCCGAGCTCGGTGAGGACGGAGTGGTTGTGCTCACCCCGCAGACAGCTCGGCGCGAGCCGGCCGGGTGTCTCGGAGAACGTGACGGGGAGGCCCGCGCGCACGATGCTGCCGAACCGCGGGTGTTCGCTCTCGACCGTCAACCCGGTTTCGCGCAACACCGGATCGGTACACGTGAAGGCGGCCTGGCCACCTTCGAACGCCGTGACACAGCCGACGCCGGCATCGGTCAGCAGCTTCTCCCACTCCGCAGCCGGGCGCCGGCCGAGGATCTCGCCGATGATCGTGACGAGCTCGTCGTCGTGATCACCGCGCGCGGCCGCGGTGGCGAACCGTGCGTCGTCGAGCAACGACTTCGCGTCGACGGCTTCGCCGAACGCGCGCCACTCCCGGTCGGTCGTCACCGCGAGGCAGACCCATCCCTCGCTCGCGCGATACAGGCGGTAGAGCGCGTTGAGTCCGTAGTTCTCGCTGTCGCAGATGGGAACGGGGGGCTTGCCCTCGTAGCGGCAGAAGTCGTCGGAGTACGCGTACGCGTTGCCGCCGATCATCGAAGTCGTCACGAACTGGCCCTGCCCGGTGCGCTGCTGGTGGTACACGCCGAGCGTGATCGCGGCGAGCACCGTGAGCGCGGCATTCGAGTCGCCGTCGACGACATGGCTGAGGCGGGGGACGATCACCGTCTGCAGCTCGATGACGCTCATGTCGAGGTTGCGCTCGGGTGCGAGCCAGTAGCCGACCTGGCGCCCGAAGCTTCCCGCCACCGCCTGAGCCGCCTGCGCGTAGAGCGCGCGGCGGGCGTACGGACCATCGGCCCCGTATCCCGCGGCATGCACATAGAGGAGCCGAGGGTTGACCCGTGCGAGATCCTCGTAACCCAGACCGCAGCGCTCGGCGACACCGCCCCTGAAACCGGTCACGAACACATCCGCCTGCGCGATGAGACGCCGCGCGACCTCCTGACCGGCGGCCGACCGCAGATCGAGCGAGACACTTTCCTTGCCGGCCATGGTCTTGACCGCACCGAGCTCGGGACCGAAGGAGCGGCGCATCGGGTCGCCGGCCGCGTCCTCCAGCTTGATGACACGCGCGCCGAGCGCGGCGGCCATCGTGGTGCCGTACGGCATCGCGTAGAAGTAACCGAACTCGACGATCGTCACGCCCGCGAGCGGATGCGACGGCCGATCTGCCTCGGGCGCCGGGCCGGCTCCTCCCGGTGCGCGTCGTTCGAACGGCCCCTCGTTCTGGCCCAGGGCGGGAGCGGACCGCTCGATCACGGAAGGTGTCGCGCTGAATGACGCGATCGGACCGACCTGGCGGACGTCTCCGACGACGGGGTCGTGCACCGTGATCGCCTCGCCGTTGTGGACGATCTGGGGATGGTCGAGGCCTTCTTCACTCGTGACCGCGACCTCGAACGCAATGTCGTCGTACGACTCGAGGATGGGCAGCCATTCGGCGAGATCCTTCGTGCGGAACGTCTCCCACATCAGGTCTTCCCACGCCTGCGCGTCCTCGGGCGTCGCGAACATGGGAACGCTCGCATACATCGGATCATCGAGCACGTGCGCGATGCCTGCCGCGCGGATGAGCGCGACGGCCTGGTGCTTGAGCATCGTCGACGTCTGGATGAACCGGCCGTCCTTCGTGCAAACGAGCAGCCCGTAGCGGTTCGCCGTCAGCGCTGCCGCGGCGTCGAGCGGCGGTGGCTTTCCCTCACGCGTCGCGACCTGCCAGATCATCGTCGCGAAGTAGTCGACCGGATCGATGCCCTGCACCATCGTCGCGTCGACGCGCTGACCGCGACCGGTGCGGTCGCGTACGAGCAACGCGGCGAGGATGCCTGCGGTCGACTGCATCGCGGCGCCGAAGCCGGCCGACGGCTGCGGAAACATGATCGGACCACTCCGTGGTGCGAATGCGCCGCGGGCGAACACTCCCACCTTCGCGGCCACGAGTGCCTCGTACGCCTTGAGCGTCGCGTAGGGGCCGGTACGGCCGAAGCCGGAGATCGCGCCGTACACGATGCCGGCATTGACCTCGCGGAGCGCGTCGTAGCCGACGTTCCACCCGTCAGCCACGCCGGGTGCGAACCCCTCGATGACCACGTCGGCATCGGCCGCGAGCTCACGTAGCTGCGTCTGGCCCTCTGTCGTGCGGAGGTCCGCGACGACACTCTCCTTCCCGCGGTTCCAGACGAGGAAGCCCGAGGGCAATCGGGTGCGCAGGCGGTCACCTTCCGGCGGCTCGACCTTGAGGACACGCGCACCGTTGTCGGCGAGCACCATTCCGGCGAGGGATGCCGGCATGCTCCCGGCGCCCATCTCGAGCACGCGGAGCCCGTCGCAGATCGTGGTCATGACGTCTTGGCCTCCCCACGCTTCATGCGTTCGTTGCGCCGGACCTGTCCGGCCATCCAGAGGTCGTAGTCCTGCGCCTTCCGGAGGAACGACGCGGCGACCTTGTCTTCGTTCAGGATGAGGAACCGCTCGTCGGCGAGTCCGTCGACGACGATTCCGGCGAGCTCGTCCGGTGACATGAGCTGTCCGATGGTCGCCTTGATGTTGGCGCTCGCGTCCGTGCCGGAAGGGGCTGCGAACATCGGCGTGTCGACCGCGGTCGGGCAGATGCACGAGACACCGATGCCGTGCGCCCGGTAGTTCATTGCCAGCCATTCGGCGAAACCGAGCGCTCCATGCTTCGTGACGGTGTACGCCACCGGTGACGGTCCGGTGATCAACCCGGCGGCCGAGATCGTCTGCACGAACCATCCACCCCCGCGCCCGATCATGGTGGGGACGAGACGTTGCGCGGCCCACACGTGCGACAGCGTGTTGACCCGCAACATACGGTCCCAGGTCGCGTCGTCGACGTCGAGGCCCGCGGCCGCCGTGCCGGTGATCCCCGCGTTCGAACAGAAGACGTCGATCGGGCCGGCGTCGCGCTCGACGGCCGTGATCGCATCCTCGAGCGACGAACGGTGGGCGACGTCGCAAAAACACGCGAGGCCCTCGATGCCCTTCGCCACCCGTTCGGCGCCGGCCTCGTCGATGTCGAGCACCGCGACATACGAGGCGCCTTCGCCCGCGAACCGCTCGGCAAGGGCTCTTCCGATGCCTTGTGCGCCGCCTGTCACCACGACGCCCTTGCCACCGACCCGCACGGCACCCCCCTGGACGTCTGCTCGCCGGACCGGCCTAATAGTAGAATCATTTGCCTGATAGCGCCACCACCAACCCCTGGACGGTCGAGGTTTTACAATGTAAGATCAGCGGGACTCCGGACGACGAGGGGGCCTGGTATGGGCAAGATCTGGGCGAATTCGGGTGACTCCCACTTCTTGGAGCCCGAGGACCTGTGGCGGGCCAACATGCCGAAGGCGCTCGGCGAGCGGATGCCGTGGTCGGAGCGCGATGGCGAGTGGGAGCTCGTCCACATCGACGGCGACGTGATCCGCCGTCGACCGCCGAGCCCGGCTCGTCAGAAGATCGAGGAGCTGTCGGTGCGTCCGCCCGGCGCCCGCGACGTCGCGTCACGGGTGAAGGATCTCGACGCGGAGGGGATCTGGGGCGAGGTCGTGTATCCCTCGCTCGGTTTCTGGGCCGCCATGATCAAGGACCCCGCGCTCGTGCGCGAGGCGATGAGGGTGCTCAACGACTGGGCGCTCTCGGAGGTGCAGGGGTACGCGCCCGAACGCCTGGTGTGCACCGCGACGGTCTCGATGCTGTCGATCGACGACGCGGTCGACGAGCTCCACCGGTGCGCGGCGAACGGTTTCAAGGCCGTCTACCTCCCCACCACACCGCCCGGATCGCAGGTGCTCTACAACGACGACGCGTGGGAGCCCTTCTGGGCCGCGGCCGAGGACGCGCGCTTGGTCGTCGCGTTCCACATCGGTACCGACTCCACCGATCAGGTCGTCTACCGCGGACCGGGTGGCGCGATCTGCAACTACGTCGAGACCAGCTACGGGGGCCAGCGGGCGGTCACACAGTTGGTCGCGTCGGGCGCGCTCGACCGTCATCCGGAGCTGAAGGTGCTCGTGTCGGAGGGCGGTGCGGCGTGGGTTCCGTTCCTCGGCGACCGCATGAACGAGGCGTTCCGGCAGCACCCGATGTTCATCAAGCCCGAGCTGTCGATGCCGCCGAAGGACTTCTTGTATCGCCAGGTCTACTGCTCCTTCCAGCACGACGTCTCGGCCATCCCCGCGTACACCGCGATGGGCTACCGCAACGTGCTGTGGGGCAGCGATTACCCGCACCTCGAAGGCACGTACGGCCACACGCAGGAAACGCTGCACGAGCTCTTCGACGGTGTCGACGACGCGGTGCGCGAGCGCATGACCGTGGGAACGTTCAGAGAGCTGTTCCCTCATGTGTCGGCCCCGCCTGTTGCAACTGCGGCTGCCTGACGGCAGCCGTGCAGGCGAAGTGGGCGATGCGGTCCCACAGTTGCGTTCGCGTACGGGCGAAGTTGTGCATGTGCGCCATCTCGGGCACGACGACGACCGACACGTCCCGCGATCCGCGATAGGCCGTGGGCTCGGTCCACGGATCGGGCACGACGTCGCGCTCGCCGGACGCGACGAGCACGGGCACGTCGATCGCGGCCGCCTCGGACGCCACCGCGCCGTGCGTCATCATCGTGATCGCGCACACGGGCACGGATGCACTTCCCCATGGGCTCGACGCATCACCTCGCACGATCCCCGAGAAGGGTCGGTACGACGCAAGGTCGCGCTCCACGAGGTCGGACTCCTCGTCGGACCAGTGGAAGCAGAACCGGAAATGCTCCTCGGTCGGCGCGCTCGCGACGAATGTGGGCGGGTCCACGGTGCTGAGATCGGTGCCGCGTGGCGGCGACGAGAAGGTCAGACGGGATCCGTCGGGCGCGGGGAAGTTGGTCTCGATGCCGCTCCAGCCCAGGAACGCGACCGCGTCGAACGTCGCATGGTTGCTCTGCTGCACCGTGAGCAGGCAACCACCCATCGACTGCCCCATGCCGGCGACCCTCTCGACGTCGATCGGCGCGGTCCCGTCGTGAAGCGTTCCCGTGCGCAGCCGATCGAGCACCGTCCGAGCAGCTGCGTCGTTCGCTGCGGCGAGGTTCTCGAAGGTCAGCCGCAACGTGTCGGGCTGGCTGCTCTCGCCGACACCGACGTGGTCGCATGCGACGAAGACGAACCCGCCGGCCGTGTGGTGCTCGGCCTGGCTGTAACCGGGGATGTCGGAGATGTCGTAGTACCGACGCCCGTATCCACCGCCCGGGTACCCGAAGAGCACGGTGACCGGTCCGTCGACCCGCTCGGGCAGGTGGACGGTGCTGACGGTCTCGACCGGCTCACCGAGCGCAACGGCCTCGGTGACGTCGACGCGAACGTCGTATGACTTCATGTCGGTCCTCAGATGAGCGCGGGCGTCTCGGTGTCGCGGCCGCTGCGCAGCAGTGTCCCGGGCGCGGCACCGGTCAACGTACCGTCCGCGACGACTGGGACGCCGTTGACGATCACGTGATCCACACCGATCGCGTCCGACGAGAGACGCGCGGCGCCGGCGGGGAGGTCGGTACGCGTGTACACCGGTCCGCGTCCGACGGTGGCGTCGTCGAAGATCACGATGTCGGCGCGGGCGCCGTCCTGCAGCCGCCCGCGATCGCGCAGGCCGTAGAGTCGGGCCGGGACCTCGGTGAGGAGATGCACGGCGTGCTCCAGCGTGAGCAGCGGACGCTTTCGCACGCCTTCCTCGAGCAACGTGGTCGCGAAGGTGAAGGTGGTCAGCATGTCGAGGTGCGCGCCGGCGTCGGATGCGCCGACGACTGCACGCGGATCACGCCAGATCGTCGCCCGTGCCTGCCAATCCTCGTGCGTGGCCGCGGGGACCAGGTTGCAGAACGAGGTCCGGAGGTCGTCGGCGCAGACGATGTCGAGCAAGGCGTCGAGCGGTTCCTTGCCCTCCTCGGCCGCAATGTCCGCGACGATGCGGCCTTCGTAGCGCTTCGTGGACGCGCTGAAGGTCTCCACGACGACCTTCTCGCCGAACCGGGCGAGTGCCGAGGTCGGTGCGGCGGCCGCGGCACGAGCGGCGAGCTGCGCGCGTCCCGCGGGATCCTGCAGGAACCGAAGCCGTTCCGGGACGGGAAGCGCGAGCGGCCCTTCCCAGCCGGGGATGCTGTCGAGCACGAACCCGCTGCGGAAGCTGAAGCGGGCCGGCGGCGCGTCGGGGATGACGAGCCCGACGACCTTCGCGCCGCGCGCCCGGGCCTGATCACCGACCGCGAGCTTGTCCAGCCAGTGGGGCAGCGACCGCGCCGACGGCGTGATGATGTTCCAGTTGAGCGGACGCTGCGCCGTCTCCGACATCGCGATCATGACCTCGACCGCTTCGTCGGGAAACCGTCCGACGGCGGGGAGGAACTCGAGCGACGTCCCGGCGAACTCGCCGCAGACCGCCGCGAGCGTGACGAGCTCGTGGACATCGGCATGGCGCGACGGCACCGGCCGGCCCGCGGCGTCGATGTGCGTCGCGGACCACGTCGAGGAGAAGCCGAGACCGCCGGCGGCGAGCCCGTCGCGCAACAAGGTTGCCATGCGGCTGATCTCGTCTTCTGTGGCCGCGCGCGCAGTGGCTTCCTCGCCCATGACGACGCGCCGCAGGGCGGAGTGTCCGACCATGAAGCCGGCGTTGAGCGCGAGCCGGCCGTCGAGGAGGTCGAGGTACTCGCCCGTCGTCCGCCACGTTCCCCACGGCACACCGTGCTCGAGCGATTCGAGCGGCATGCCTTCGACCTTGGCCAGCATGCGCACGAGGTACTCGCCCGCGTCGTCGGACAGCGGAGCGACCGTGAAGCCGCAGTTGCCGCCGAGCACCGTCGTGACACCGTGGAAGCACGACGGTGTCAACGCCGGGTCCCAGAACCCTTGGACGTCGAGGTGCGTGTGCACGTCGACGAATCCCGGCGCGACGACGCGGTCGTCGGCGTCGATCGTCGTCTTGCCGGCGTCGACGTCGCCGATCGCGACCACCCGACCATCGTCGACACCGACGTCGGCGCGACGGGCCGGGGCGCCGGTACCGTCGACGAACCTGCCCCCGCGGATCACGAGATCGTGCACGGGCACCTCCTTCGGCCACGGATGGCACCAACCTACCGTTTATGGTTCAATGATTCAACCGAAAAGGCTTCCGCACGCGGCTGATCGGGGGGCGAGCACGGTGAGATCCGATGTCAGCGACGAGGAGCTCGTCGATCTGTTCCGCGGCGAGCGCCTGAGCCACGACAACAAGGAGATCTACCGCGGGCGGCTGGAGCGACGGCTGCTCGTGAACCGGTGCACCCGGTGCGGCACGTGGCACCAGCCGGCCCGGCCGATCTGCTCCGTGTGTTGGTCCACCGAGGTCGAGGCCACACCGGTCAGCGGCCGGGGCACGATCTTCATGACGATCTTCCTGCACCAGGGTCCGCCCGCGGAGGGCGTCGACTACACGAGGCCGCATCCCGTCGTGACGGTCGAGCTCGCCGAGCAGGTTGGGCTGCGGATCACGAGCACGGTCGTGGGTGCGAGCAACGACGAGATCCGGATCGGGCGCCCCGTCGAGCTGGACTGGATCGAGCGCGGCGGAGTTCCGGTGCCGGTGTTCCGGCTGGTCGAGGAGACGAGCGCGCCATGACGCCGACGTCGCGGAACCCGATGAAGGACCGTGTCTCGATCGCGAACGCGTCGACGACAGGTTTCGTGGCACGCAACACTGAGCGGAGTCCCGCGTCACTCGCGGCCGAGGCCTGTGTGAACGTGCTGCGCGACTCCGGTCTCACCGCTGCGGATGTCGACGGCATCTGCGGATCGATGCCCGATGCACGCGTGATGCAGGCCGCGCTCGGCATCCCCGAGGTGACCTGGTTCGCCAACCCGCCGATCCCGTTCGTCAACCAGCTCGCGGCGGCCGCGTCCGCGGTGTACTCGGGCCTGTGCGACGTCGTGCTCGCGTATCACGCCGCCTACCGGCTCGCGTGGAACACCTCGTCGGCGTCGAAGGACCCGTTCCGCCGGTCGATCAGCATGGGCTCCGACGCGGGCGGGTCACCGCCACCGCCCGAGTCCATCGCCGCGAGCGCCGGATACACAGCCTGGGCGTCGCGTTACATGCACGAGTACGGCGCGCCGCGGGAGCACTTCGGGTACGTCGCGCTGAACGACCGCTCGAACGCCGCCCGGAACCCGGCGGCGGCCATGCGAGCCCCGCTGACGATGGACGACTACCTGACGGCGCGGATGATCCGGTGGCCGCTGTGTCTGCTCGACATGGACGTTCCGGTCGACGGCGCCGACGCGTTCATCGTCACGACCGCCGAACGAGCCCGCGATCTTCCGCATCCGCCGGCGTTGATCAACGCGATCACGCTCGGCATGACGGAGAAGAACGATGAAGACCAGCAGCCGAGCCTGCGCCATCACGGCCAGCACGTCGTGGTGGACGCGTTGAGGAAGAAGAGCGACTTCTGGATCGACGGCGTCGACGTGTACTTCCCGTACGACGGGTTCACCGTCATCACGCTCAACTGGATCGAGAACGCGGGCTGGTGCGGACCGGGAGAAGCCGGTGCGTTCCTGGAGCAGCACTGGGACACGGCCGGTGGCCGCGCATTGATCGACGGCCGCATCCCGATCAACCCGCACGGCGGCGCGCTTTCCGAAGGTGGCACGCAGGGCTCGGGCCACATCCGGGAAGCCGTCCATCAGTTGCAGGGGCGCGCCGGCGACCGCCAGGTTGCCGGCGCGCGTACAGCGATCGTCACGGCAGGCGGCTTCTTCTTCAACGCGCAGGGCGTGACGTTGCGCCGCGCCGACTGAGGCACGCAAGAATCACGGAAGCGCGTGGTCAGGGCAACCTCGCGACCGCGGTGCCCGTGAGCACCACGGCGCCGTCCTGGTTGACCGTGGACAGCTCCAGGTTTGCGACCGGTGCGCCGTCGCGCTCGCCGATCTCGGTCACCGTGGCCGTCGTGGTGAGCCGGTCGCCCGGCCACACCTGTGCGACGAAGCGCACACCGTACGAGAGCAGCGACTCCGCACCGAACCAGTCGGTCACGACGCGGCCGGTCATGCCCATCGTGAGCATCCCGTGCGCGAACACCGACGGATAGCCCGCGATCTCCGTCGCGAACCTCTCGTCGCTGTGGAGCGGGTTGTAGTCGCCGGACGCACCCGCGTACTGCACGATCTGCGTGCGCGTGAGATCGTCGGTCAGCACGAGCTGACGGGTGTCGCCGACGCTGACACTCATTTCGTGTCCTCCTGCTCCACGACCTTCTCGGTGCGGACGCCGACGGTGCGCGCCGTCACCACGAGCTCACCCGCGGCGTCGCGGTACTCGGTGACGATCTCCGAGAACACCAGCCGGCCGCCCCGGCGACCCTGCTTCTCCCACGTGTTGCCCTCCCGCAGGGTCGCGGTGAGCACGTCGCCGGAGCGCAGCGGGCGGTGATATTCGAAGTGCTGCTCCGCGTGGAGACCGGTGCCGCCGCCCCCGCCCGCGCTCGCGCCGCCTCCTGCTCGTGCGCCCGTCGCCTCGCGCCCGGAACCGAACCACGGCTCACCGAGACGCGGCCGCAGCGGGTAGTCGGGGTCGAACTGCGCACTCGCCTGCACGAACGTCGGCGGCGCCGGCACCGGCGCATCGCCCTCCAGAGCGCCGTAATAGGCGGGGTTCGCGTCGCCGATGGCGCGTGCGAAGCACATGATGTGGCCCGCCTCCACAGGGAACCGTTGGACGGTCACAACACCTCCGTGTCGTCACCTTGTGTGGAATCACGGCGCACAGCGCCGGAATTCCACACAAGCTCGATGTCGCGCCAGCGCGATGCCGGCGTGTGTTTACCATCGGTCGATGGTGACGTCACGGGCGGACGGCGGGCGTGACGAAGGCGGGTTCATTCCCGGCATCAGACCGGGGCCGCCGACGGAGCGGTATCTCGCCAAGGTGTTGAACCGGATCAACCTGCCCGGTTCGTTGTTCTTGGCCTTCATCGCCGCGCTGCCACTGTTGGTGTTCGCGTTGTGGAACATCAAACAGTTCCCCTTCGGGGGCACCGCGTTGCTCATCATCGTCGGTGTGGCGCTCGAGACGATGAAACAGATCGACAGCCAGCTGATGATGCGCAACTACGACGGGTTCCTGAAGTAGCGGGACGGTCAGAGCCGGGCGACGGTTCTTCCGATGGTCGTCCGTCGCTCCATGGCGTCGAGCGCGGCCGGAAGATCCGCGAAGAAGACATCCTGCCCGACGATCGTGCGGATGGTGCCGTCCTCGAGCAGCTGCAAGAGCCGACTGTGAATCCGCTGACCGTCCGCGCGTGACGGGAAGTTGAAGCCGCTGGTTCGCTTCAGTGCCACCGGATCGGCCGCGTATGCGAGGCACACGCCGCACAACGAGAAGTTGCCGAAGAGGATCGGCCTCGGGATCAGCCCCTGGTCCTCTGCCTCGATGCCCGACGCGAAGCCGAGCATGACGTGTCGCCCGTTGAACGCCATGCACTTGAAGGTCGCCTGCGTGACGTCGCCGCCCACGGAGTCGAACGCGACGTCGACGCCGCGGCCGTCGGTCGCGTCGAGCACCGCCTCGACGAGGTCGGTCGTCCGGTAGTCGATGGCGACGTCCGCGCCGAGCTCGCGACACAGCGCGAGCTTCTCCGGCGAGCCCGCAGTTGCGATGACGCGGGCGCCTGCGGCGACGCCGAGCTGCACGGCCGCGGACCCGGCGCCACCCGCGGCCGCGTGGACGAGCAGCGTGTCGCGCTCCGTGATCTGCGCGCGCTCGTGCAATGCGAGCCACGCGAGGTGGAACGGCATCATCAGCGCCGCCGCGTCCGGCATCGGCACGGCCTCGGGCATCGGGAACGTCATGTCGAGCGACGCGACCGCAACCTCCGCGTAGCCGCCGTACGCGCCGGTCGGGACCGCCACCACGCGGCGACCGACCCACGCCTCTGCGCCGGTTCCGCACGAGCGAACGCGGCCGAGCACCTCCATCCCCGGCGTGTAGGGGAGCGGCGGTGACACGGTCCGGTAGCGCCCGTGGATACCGTCGAGGTCGTTGAGGTTCAGCGTGACCGCGCCGACCTCGATCTGTACTTCCTCGGGCCCGGGCTCGGGCGCCGCGACGTCTTCGAGCTGCAGCACGTCTGCCGGCGAGCCGAAACGATGGACGCGCCAGGCCTTCACGGATCAGTTCTTAGTACGAACACCGCACGGCACGCGCCGGCCCGCGAGTCGCCCGAGAGCGTCACCGCCGCGTTGCCGACAATTCACCGGGTTCCGTCTCGAAGGACCGACGAGGTGTGAGACTCGTGGAGCAGAGCTGGGGCAGGACGAAGCCGTCGCGACCACCCTCACAGGGCGACGTGCCGAAACCCATCCTGCCCCGGCTCTCCACCGCGCGACGTCATCACCGGCATGCACGTAGCGGCTCGGCCGGCGATCGCCCGATCCTGTATTCCGACGGACTCCGGTGAGACGGCCCGCAACGTCGCGAGACTCTTGGTGAGGATCCGGCTGATCTGCATCTGGCTCACGCCCACGCGGGCCGCGATCTGTGACTGCGACAAGCCGTCGAAGAAACGCAGCAGCACAACGGTGCGATCGCGGGTCGGCAAACGGCTCAGGAGCTTCATCACCGTCACGTGCTCTTCCACACGCTCCGATTCGAGAGGCGCCACCGAGCTGATCGACTCCTCCGCCTCGGGCGTCAGCCAGCTGCTGTTCATGAAGTCGGCCGCGGCGAGTCCCTCCACCACACGATCCCTGCTCAGCCCGGTTCGCTCGCTGATCTGCGCGACCGCCGGCGACTGCCCGTTCTCCTGCGTCAGTGTGTCGACCGCGGCCCGTATCGCGAGCACGTCCTCCTGCACGCCTCTCGGTGGCCGCACGAGCCAGGCCCGATCGCGGTAGTGGCGCTTGATCTCGCCCCGAATCGTGGGGATCGCGAAGGTCGGGAAGGTGGTGCCGAGCGACGGGTCGTATCGCTCGACGGCTTTCAGCAGACCGATCAAGGCGATCTGACGGAGGTCCTCGAGGCGGACGCTGGGCCGGAGGTAGCGCCGCGCCTGCGCGTACGCGAGGTTGGTGTGATCCTCGACGAGGCGGTCCCGCAGACTGCGGTCGCCGGTGCGGCGATACTCGGCGAAGCGGTCGCGTGTGGCGGTGTGCTCGGCGCCGTCGGCCCTGGCCGGCGCCCACGACGAGGCGCCGTGCGGGACCGACGCGCGACGGTGGGGACAGCACCTCGTCGTGCTCGGCATGCCCGCTCCCTCCCATCTCTCTATCCGTCGTTTCTCTTCTCGGGAGGTGTGGGCAGCGCATGTTGTCCGCAGGTCACTCTCGGGTAACGACTGCGTAACAACGCGCACGCCCACGCACGAGGGCCAGGGGCTGTGCGCCGAGTGTGGTTCGCCGGATGCGCGGCGCAACGACTGCCGGAGGTCGGATGGAGGAGTGAACGAGAGGGTGCTCATCGTCGAGGATGATGCGTCGGTGCGGGACCTGACCGCGCTGGTGCTGGAGCACGCCGGCTTCCGAACCGATGCAGCAGGTTCAGGCCCGGACGCGGTCGAGATGATCCGTCGAGCCGAACCGGACGCCGTGGTGCTCGACGTGATGCTGCCGGGCCTGGACGGATTCGAAGTCTGCCGGCAGGTCCGCCACACCTCTCGGGTTCCGATCGTGATGGTGACGGCGCGCAGCGACGTGACCGACGTCGTGGTCGGTCTGGAGCTCGGTGCGGACGATTACCTCCGGAAGCCGTTCGAACCGGCCGAGCTCGTGGCACGCGTTCGGGCGGTGTTGCGGCGTCCGTCCACCGATCCGGACGCTCCCGTGTTGCGAGTCGGCGGCCTCGTCGTCGACCTCGCCGCGTTCGAAGCCAACCGTGACGGGACGCGCCTCGACCTCTCACCGATGGAGTTCCGCCTCCTTGCCGAGCTGGTCCGCAGCGCCGGACAGGTGCTGACCCGAGAGGTTCTGCTCGACCGCGTGTGGGGTTACGACTATCTCGGCGATTCGCGACTCGTCGACATGGCGATCACGCGGCTGCGTAGCAAGTTGGGCGACGACCCTCGACGCCCTCGATACATCACGACACTTCGAGGCGTCGGGTACCGGTTCGAACGACCATGAGCACGGCGACGGTGCCGTTCTCGGTGCGAAGCCGGTTCGGCCGGCGCCTCGCGGCCGCGTTCGTCGCCGTCGCGGCGGCCGCTTCGGGCATCCTGGCCGTGACGAGCTACGTGGTCGTGCGTGCGTATCGCACGCGCACGCTCGAAAGGGAGTCCGCACGTCGGGCAGACCTGGCGATGGTCTCGTTACCGCCGGGCCTCTCGGGCAGGGTGCTGGAGGAGAGGCTCGCGGCATATCAGGTCCGCGGTGACTTTCGCGTCATCGTCACCTCTCGGGACGGCGTGTACGCGTCCGCTCCCGGTCTCGACCTGAACAGCGTGCCGCCGCCCCTGACACGCGCCGCTCTGACCCCTGGCGGACGCTTCGCGAACGCGCACGTGGAACGCACCCCGTACCTCGTGCTCGCGCGGCACACCGGCGATGGTTCGAGCCGCGTGTACTTCTTCTTCTCCCGTCACGCCCTCGTGACGAGCATTCGGGACGTCCGCAACGTGCTCGCGCTCGGATGGATCGGGACCCTTGCCGCGGCAGCACTCTTCGGTCATGCGGTCGCGCGCCGCACGCTGCGGCCGGTTCGTCGCGCCGCCGAGGCGTCGCGGTCGTTGGCCGAAGGTCTTCTGGAGACGCGCCTCCCCGATGACGGGCGTGACGAGTTCGCGCTCTGGGCCCGCTCCTTCAACGAGATGGCTGCGGCACTCCAGAGGAAGCTCACGGAACTGTCCGATGCGGCCGAACGCGAGCATCGCTTCACCGCCGACGTCGCACACGACCTGCGAACGCCGCTCACCGCGATGCTGTCCGCGGCGACGTTGCTCGATCAACACCTCGACGAGATCTCCGAGCCGAGCCGGAGCATCGTCCGACGGATCTCGTCCGATGTCCGACGTCTTCAGCGCCTGGTGGTCGGACTGCTCGAGTTGTCGCGGCTCGATGCCGGACAAGAGCCGCTCCAACTCGAGCAGCTCTCCGTGCGCGACGCGCTGCATGCCGCTGCTGCTCCGTGGCGCAGCGGCCTCTCGGTCGTGATCGAAGCGGATCCCGGGCTGGCTGTCGAGGCGGACAGGGTGCGCTTTCGGCGTGTGGTCGCAAACCTCATCACGAACGCGTGCGACCACGGCGGAGGCGACGTCCGCATTCGCGCGCGTCGCTGCGACGGCATGGTCGCCATCGACGTGATCGACCACGGCCCCGGCATCGACGATGCTGACATGCGCCGTATCTTCGACCGTCTCTACAAGGGCGACGGATCGCGGGCGGAAGGCGGATCAGGTCTCGGTCTTGCGATCGCGCGGGAAAGCGCCCGGCTGCTCGGCGGCGAGGTCACGGCCGCCAACCGCCCGGAAGGAGGCGCCTGCTTCACGTTCACGCTGCGGGCATGCGACAGCGCCGAGCCGAGGTGCCGTCCCGTTGCCTCTCCGATTGAATCGAACGCCGGAGCGGGAAGGAGCGGGCCGTGAACGCGCCAGACGTGGTGGCCGTGCCGATCCAAGCGCTCGACGTCCGCGCCTACACCGTGCCCACCGAGAGTCCCGAGTCGGACGGCACGCTGGTCTGGGATGCCACGACGATCGTCGTGGTCGAGGCCCATGCGGGGGGCGAGACCGGTCTCGGCTACACGTACGCCGACGTCGCCGCGGCCGACGTGGTCAGCGGCCGTCTCGCCGCCGTCGTGAAGGGACGGGACGCGCTCAAGGTCGGACGGGCGTGGTCCGCCATGGTCGACGAGATCCGCAACCTCGGGCGGCCGGGCATCGTGGGCGCCGCGATCTCCGCGGTGGACATCGCGCTCTGGGATCTGAAGGCACGCCTGATCGGCATTCCGCTCGTCGTCGCGCTCGACGCCTGCCACGAAGCGACCCCCGTCTACGGCAGCGGGGGGTTCACGTCGTATTCGCTCGGCGAGCTCGCGGACCAGCTCCGCTGCTGGGTCGACCGGGGCATCCGCCAGGTGAAGATCAAAGTCGGCCGCGAACCCGACCGGGATCCTGAACGACTTCGCGTCGCTCGCCGCGCCATCGAGGATGCCGAGCTGTTCGTCGACGCGAACGGCGCGTACAGCAGGAAGCGGGCGTTGGAATGGGCGCAGCGTTACTCGGATGCCGGTGTGACCTGGTTCGAGGAGCCCGTGACGTCGGACGACCTCGAAGGTCTCCGGCTGTTGCGTGACCGCGGACCTGCCGGCCTCGATATCGCGGCCGGCGAGTACGGCTACGACCTGCCGTACTTCCATCGCATGCTCGGCGCGGGATGCGTCGACTGTCTCCAGGCCGACGTCACCCGTTGCGGCGGTATCACGGGCTTCCTGCGAGTGGGCGCACTGTGCGACGCACACACGATCGATCTGTCGGCGCACTGCGCGCCGCAGGTGTCGGCACACGCGTGCACTGCGGTGTGGCATCTCCGACATCTGGAGTACTTCCACGACCATGTTCGTATCGAGCGGCTGCTCTTCGACGGTGTTCTCGAACCGGAGCCCGGCGGCCTGTTGCGACCGGATCGGAGCCGCCCCGGGCTCGGGATGGAGCTCAAGCGCGCCGACGCGCAACAGTTCGCCGCGTGACGCCCGTCGCTACGTTCGGCGGCCGGTCGAGACCACGCCGCTCTTGAGGCGCCGCAACTCCTCGAGGTGACGCCTCGTGAGGCGGGCCAGCTTGCGCGCTCCGGCGGGTGTGAGCGCGAGCCGCACGACACGGTGGTCGTCGGGATCCATGATGCGACGGATGTATCCCGCTTCGGCGGTTCGATCGATCAGCCCGACCGCGCTGTGGTGGCGGATCAGGAGCGAGCGCGCGACGTCGCCGACCGTCGGAGCCTTGGCGTCGGGGTGTCCGCGCACCGCGAGCAGGAGCTGATGCTGCGCGGGCGTGAGGCCCTCGGCATGCGCCTTCTCCTCACTCCACTGGAGGAACCGGCGCAGCTCTGTGCGGAATTCCAGCAGCCGCTGGTAATCCTCGTCGCAAATGGGCTCGAGGGTCATGGCAAAACACATCGTACTACGATGTTCTTGTGCGAAGGCGGCGCATTTCCATGAATCTCCTCGACGGGCTGTTCCTCGGCCTGGAGCCGCGCCTCGTCGCCCTCGTGCTACTCGTGGGTCTGGCCTCGGGTCTGTTCGGCGCGCTGTACCTCTTGGTGCTGCACGTGTTGCAGAACGTCCTCTGGCCGACCGAGTGGACGGGTGCCGTGGGGTTCGCCGTGCTGGGTGGGGTCGGCCTGATCGCTGCACTCATCACCCGCTTCGTCGGCACGCCGGGAGATGTCGAGCTCATGGTCGACAACATCCACGTCGCCGGCACTGCGACCGGCGTGCGGATGTTGCGGTCCCTGATCCCCATCTCGTGGCTGTGCATCGCGTCGGGCGGCGGCATGGGCCCCGAAGCGCCGATGGTGCAGACGACGGGCACCCTCGCGTCGTGGACGGCAAAGCGCAACGGCTTGTCGGTGCGGGACGCACGCATCGTGACGATCGCGGGGATGGCGGCGGGCTTCACGGTCTTGTTCGGTGCGCCGCTCGGGTCTGCCATCTTCGCGCTGGAGATGTTGCACCGCCGCGGTCTGCAGTACTACGAGGCGCTGCTTCCCGCGGTGCTCGGCTCGCTCGCCGGTTACGCCGTGTACGTGATCGCGACCGGCGCCGGCCTCGGTCCCGTCTGGCACATTCCCGCGCCCGCGACGATCCGAGCGCAGGATCTCGGATGGGCGCTCGCCGCCGGTGTCGGCGGCGCGCTCGTCGCGACGGCGTTCACGTATGTCACGACGGTCCTGCGCGCGGGAGCGCGGAAGCTTCGCGCCGAGTTGCGGCCCGTCATCGCCGGCTTGCTCCTCGCCGCCCTCGGCCTGTCGTCCGGCTACGCCCTCACGTTCGGAGAGGCGCAGATCAACCAGATCGTCGACCACCACGGCCTGGCGGTCGCGTTCTTCGTGCTCGCGGCGCTGGCGAAGCTGGCCGGAACTTCGGTCACGCTCGCAGGTGAGTGGCGTGGCGGTTTCATCATTCCGCTGTTCTTCATGGGCGCATGTCTCGGCCGCGCGTTCCACGGGATCGTCCCCGACACCAACGAGGCCGTCATGGTGGCCGCGTTCATGTCGGCCAGCAACGCCGGTGTCACGAAGACGCCGATCGGCTCGACGCTGGTGGTCAGCGAGATGAGCGGTTTCCGCCTCGTACCCACAACGTTGCTCGCGACGATCGTCTCGTTCGTGCTCACCAGTCAGGTGGGTCTGATCCACACGCAGCGCGAGCGCGACGTCGTGGGCGAACAGCCCGACTGATTGCGTCATCGGGCCACCGGGTCATCGCGTCCCTCGCCACTTTTGGAACTTCGGGTCTTCGGGTAACCGGAGGATGACGAGGAGGTCGTCAAAGGTGGCGAAGGGCCCGAATGTCGCGGTCATCACCGGAGCGTCGGCGGGTGTGGGGCGCGCGTGCGTACGCGCCTTCGCAGACGCCGGGTACGACGTCGGCCTCGTGGCTCGTGGGGAGGCCGGCCTCGAGGCCGCGGCGAAGGAAGTCGACGCGGCGGGACGGCGTGCCGTGACAGCCGCGGTCGACACGTCGGACTTCACGGCGCTGGACGCCGCGGCGACCCGCGTGGAACGGGATCTCGGTCCGATCGACGTCTGGGTCAACGACGCGTTCACTTCGGTATTCGCTCCATTCGACGAGATCGAACACGACGAGTTCCGTCGCGTCACCGAGGTGGCATATCTCGGATTCGTCTACGGCACGAAGGCGGCGCTGTCACGCATGCTGCCCCGCGACCGGGGCGTGGTCGTCCAGGTCGGGTCTGCGCTCGCCTACCGCGGGATCCCGTTGCAGTCCGCGTACTGCGGCGCGAAGCATGCGATCCAGGGCTTCACCGAATCGGTGCGGTGCGAGCTTCTCCACCGGAACGCAAACGTGAAGATCACCATGGTCCAGCTGCCCGCGCTCAACACGCCGCAGTTCGACTGGGTCCTGTCACGGCTGCCGAAGCAACCGCAGCCGGTGCCGCCGATCTACCAACCCGAAGTCGCTGCCCGCGCGGTGTTGCACGCGGCACGCCATCCGCAGCGGCGTGAATTCTGGGTGGGTGGGAGTACGGCGGCGACCCTGGTCGCCAACGCCGTCGTGCCCGGGCTGCTGGACCGGTATCTCGCGCGCAACGGGTTCGAGAGTCAGCAGACCGATGCCCCCGCGGATCCGAACCGTCCGGCGAACCTCTGGGAGCCCGTCGACCAGAGCAACGACTTCGGGGCGCACGGCTCCTTCGACCAACGTTCGTGTTCACGGAGCGCACAGTGGTGGTTGACGACCCGCCGGCGGTCCATCGTCACCGGACTGGCTCTGGCCGGGGCGGGTGCCGCGTGCGCACTGGTTCGACGGTCGTAGACGAATGATTCCGTGGCCCGTCGGGAAGGAGGCGTTGGAGCCGAGAAACCGGCGTGAGGAGCAGATGTGAAACGCATCGCAGCGGAGTCGTTGGTCGAGCGTCTCGTCGACTGGAACGTCGACGTGGTGTTCGGACTGCCCGGCGACGGCATCAACGGGATCATGGAGGCACTGCGCCGCCACCGCGACAGGATCATGTTCGTCCTGGTACACCACGAGGAGGCCGCCGCGTTCATGGCGTGCGGCTACGCGAAGGCGACGGGCCGGCTCGGCGTGTGCCTGGCGACATCGGGGCCCGGTGGCATTCACCTCCTCAACGGCCTGTACGACGCGAAGTTGGACCACATGCCCGTTCTCGCGATCACCGGGATGCAGGAGACGCAGCTTCTCGGCACCGGGTACCAGCAGGAAGTCCATCTGGACAAAGCGTTCATGGACGTCGCCGGCTACGACCAGGTGGTCATGGTGCCCGCGCACGTGGAGGCCCTCGTCGACAACGCGGTGCGCCACTCGCTCGCGTACCGAACGGTGTCGCACATCACGTTTCCCAACGATCTTCAGGTGGCCGAGGCCGGCGTGAACCCGTGGACCGAAGTTGCACCGGCGCGTAAGCCGGCGACCGCGCCCGTCTTCCGCCCGCCGGCGGGGACACCATGCCGTCCCGACCTCGAGCGCGCCGCGGAGGTGCTCAACCGGGGCGAGAGGATCGCGATGCTGGTCGGTGCGGGAGCACGGCACGCACGCAGCGAGGTGCTCGCCGTCGCCGCCGCGCTCGCAAGCCCGATCGTGAAGACGTTGCCGGGCAAGGACGTCGTGCCCGACGACCATCCGCTCACGACCGGAGGGATCGGCCTGCTCGGAACCCGGCCGTCGGAAGACGTCATGCAACGATGCGACACGCTGTTGATGGTCGGTACGAACTTCCCGTACACCAAGCACCTTCCCGAGCCTGGGAAATGCCGGACCGTGCAGATCGACGCGTCGCCGGTCAGCGTCGGCAACCGCATGCCCGTCGACGCGCCGGTCGTCGGCGACTCGAAGGAAGCGCTCGCGGAGCTGCTCCCGCTCGTCGAAGCGCATACCGAGCAGTCGTTCCTTCGGACCGCGCAGGAGCGGATGGCGGAGTGGCGCAAGGACATGGAGGCCCGTGAGGACCCGGAACGTGATCCGATCCAGCCGCAGTACCTCATGGGCGTCGTGGACCGGCTCGCGTCCGACGACGCGATCCTCACCTGCGACTCCGGCACGATCGCGACCTGGTCGGCACGCCACTGGACGATCCGCGGCGCCCGCGAGTACTACCTCTCGGGCAACCTCGCGTCGATGGCGCCGGGCCTTCCCTACGCGATCGCGGCGCAGTACGCGAACCCCGGCCGGCAGTGCATCACGTTCATCGGTGACGGTGGATTCGCGATGTTGATGGCGGAGTTCGCCACGGCGTGCCGGTACGGCCTGCCCGTCAAGGTGGTCGTCTGCAACAACGGAGCGCTCGCGCAGATCCTCTGGGAACAGATGGTGTTGGGCTATCCGGAATTCGGCGTACGGTTCCAACGGCCGCCGAACTTCGCACCGTGGGCGGAAGCGTGCGGCGGCTTCGGTATGCGCGTCGAGCACCCCGGCGACGTCGAGAACGCGGTGCGCGGGGCTTTGGAGTTCCCGGGGCCCGCGCTCGTGGACGTGCTCGTCAATGCGGACGAGCCGCCGATGCCGGCCAAGGTGCAGTACGAACAGGCGAAGCACTTCGCCGAGGCGTTCCTGCGCGGTCAACCCCACAAGGCGACGATCGCGTCGACGTTGTTCCGCGACAAGATCGAGGAACTGCGCGCATGATGCTCGTACCGAGGAAGGGCCGGGGCGTCGAGCGAACGGTCGAGCAGTTGATCCGCGACATCGAGCACGGCCGGTTCGAACGCTCCTTGGCCGCGATCACCGCGGCGGGCGCGCTGATCACGGGTGCAGAGATCTTTCTTGAACATGATCGGGCCAGCTTCGGCAACAAGATGATGTGGTGGCCCGTCGTCCTCACGCCGGCAGTGACGGTCGCAGGGATTGCCGGTGTGTTCAGCCGGCGCATGGCGAAGACCGCGCTGCCGGTGGCGTCGGCGGTCGTGATCGCCAACAGTCTTCAGGGCCAGTACCTCCACATCCGTGGCATCGCGCAACGGCCGGGCGGCTGGCGACTCGCGCGTTACAACGCCGAGATGGGGCCGCCCCTCTTCGCGCCGCTGCTGTTCGCGCTCGTCGGCGGCATGGGTCTCGTCGCTTCGATCCTCCGCCGGGAGCGGCTCGGCCGAACATGACGCGCCGCACCGGGATCACGCCGGGCGGACGCGGACGGTTCGACGGTTTCGACGTTCTCGGACAGGTGCGCACCTGGGACGACGAGACCAAAGGCGTGGTGCTCTCGCGCCTCGTGCGCCGTGGCGAGCTCTCGTTCTTCGACCCCACCGAAGAACGCTGCGCGCGCGCACTCCTCGACCGCCTCCTCGCGCAGGAGCAGGACCCGCGGGTGCCGGTGGTCGAGGCCATCGACGCCAGGCTTGCCCGGAGAATCGGCGACGGATGGCGCTTCGACGACATGCCGGAAGATGCGGACGCATGGAAGCGGTCACTTGCCGCGCTGGACGACGAAGCACAGGCGTGCCGCGGCCGGATGTTCTGTCAGCTGGAACCGCAGGACCAGAAGGACGTCATCGAGCGGATCCGGACGACCGAGGGCCGCTGGCGTGGGTTGCCGGCAGCTCACCTCTTCGACCTGTGGATGCGTTACGCCTGTACCGCGTTCTACTCGCACCCGTGGGCATGGAACGAGATCGGGTTCGGCGGGCCGGCGTATCCGCGTGGTTACAAGAACCTCGGCATCGACAAGCGCGAGCCGTGGGAAGTTCCCGAGCGGGACGCGCACGACCCGATCCCGTGGGCAGAGCGGGCCGAGGCGGCACGCGCCGCGCACCGTGCGCTGCCGCCGGAGCCGGGCGAACCACGACCTGCCGGTGACGAAGGGGAACGTGCGGCGCGCGTCGACGAGGCCAGGTGATGCGCGTCTTCGGAGCGGAGGCTCGGGTCAAGCGCCGGAACGCGTCGGCGTGGCTCCTTCCCGCGGGCGACGGGCACACCGACCATCGCCTGCGACGCGACATGCGGCGGTACGGACACGACGATGTCGTCGACATCGTCATCGTCGGATGTGGTGCGGGCGGCGCGACGCTCGCCCAACGGCTCGCCCGCAAGGGATGGTCCGTCGTCGTGTTCGACGCCGGGCCGTGGTGGGATCCCGACCGCGACTGGGTCAGCGACGAATGCGGATCGCAGCACCTGTACTGGACGGAGCCACGCGTCATCGGTGGTTCGGATCCCGTCCAACTCGGCAGCAACAACTCGGGGCGGGGCGTGGGTGGCTCCATGGTGCACTTCGCGGGCTATGCACCGCGCCTCCACCCCTCCGACTTCTGCACCGCGTCGCTCGACGGTGTCGGCACCGACTGGCCGTTGCGCTACGAGGATCTCGAGCCGTACTACCAGCAGATGGAGGAGGAGCTACCGGTCGCCGGAGAGCCCTGGCCGTGGGGCAAACCCCATCGCTATCCGCAGTCGCCCCATCCGGTCGGCGGGAACGGCATGGCCTTCCTACGCGGCGCGGAGCGAGCGGGTATCGAAGCGCGTATCGGTCCGGTCGCGATCAGCAACGGGCGGTTCGGCAACCGCGACCACTGCATCTACCGCGGGTTCTGCCTCCAGGGGTGCAAGGTCAACGCAAAGGCATCGCCGCTGATCACCCATGTCCCCGACGCGCTCGCCCACGGTACGGAGATCCGCGCCGAGAGCATGGTGAGCCGCGTGCTCATCGACGAGCGCGGCCGCGCCTCGGGCGTGACGTACTTCCACGGCGGCGTGGAGCACCGCCAGCGCGCCCACGTGGTTGCCGTCGCCGGGTACTCGATCGAGACTCCGCGTCTGCTCCTCAACTCGGCGTGTCGCGCGTTCCCCGACGGACTCTGCAACGACCTGGGCTTCGTCGGCCGCTACGTCATGGTCCAGGGCGCGCCGCAGACCGCCGGCCGCTACGACGAGGAGATCCGTCAGTACAAGGCTCCGCCGCCGGAGGTGTCCAGCGAAGCGTTCTACGAGACGGACCCCGCACAGCCGTACAGGCGCGGCTTCTCGATCCAGTGCGTGTCGCCGTTGCCCATCGTGTGGGCCGAGCACGTCGTGGCGCAGGGGCACTGGGGCGAGGTGCTGCGGGAGTACATGCGCGACTACGTGCACTGGGCGACCTTCGGCGCTCTGTGCGAGTTTCTCCCCCGTGAGCAGAATCGGGTCGGTCTCGCCGTAGAGACCGATTGCCACGGTCTGCCCGTGGCTCGATTCGACTACTCGGAGTGCGACAACGACAAGCAGCTCGTCAAGGCGGCCACGACCGTGATGGAACAGATCCACCGTGGCGCAGGCGCCGAGGAGGTCATCACGATCAACCGATACGCGCACCTCGTCGGCGGTTGCCGCATGGCGAGCGACGCGCGGCACGGCGTGGTCGACGGCGACCTGCGCAGCTTCGCGGTGCCGAACCTCTACATCACGGACGGCAGCGTCTTCCCGACCCAGGGCAGCGCCAACCCGGCGCTCACGATCATGGCGCTCGCCGCACGTGCGGCTGACCGGATGAGGCCGCCCTGAGCACAGGAGATGGCCGCGTGCCGAATCGTGCGATGTCCGTCGAACCTCCGGGGAGAGAGCGATGAACAAGGAAAAGATCCTTCTGGCCTACGACGACTCGGACGCGGCCCAGGCCGCGCGTCGGTGGGCCATCCAGTACGCGCAGACCACGTCGTCGACGATCGTGCTGCTCTATGTCGTGTCGTCGCTCAGCGAATGGGAGCTGGCCGCCATTCAGGTCGATCCCGGCCCCATTCGCGACAACTTCGAACGATTCCTGAAGAACGAATGGAGCGAGCCCCTGCGTGAGAGCGGCATCGATTACGAGACGCGGCTGCTCGTCGGCAGGCCGGCCGAGTCGATCCTGCAGTGCGCGGCCGCGGAGAACGTCTCGCTGATCGCCGTGGGGATGACGAGTCGGAGCACCGTGCACGAGCTGATCGTCGGGACCGTGGCCGGACACGTGCTCCATCACGCGCGGCGCCCGGTCGTCGCGGTTCCTGCGAGTTGGGTGCCGGGCCACGCATCATGAACGTGCCCGGCCGATCGACACCGGATTCCGTGTCCTGTGGATGCTCAGATAGCGCAATCCGTCGCGCCCCGCCGTGATGGAACGGGCGGCGCGGCGAGGAACGAGGGCGATGCAGTGGGAGCGCAGCGGGTGTTCCACACCGTCGACGTCGAGATGCCCGTCACCTTCGAGCACGACGACCAGCACGTCGACCTCGCGGTTGTGGTGTTCGCCGACCGAACCGTGCGGTGAGAGCACGACCAGATTCGCTTCGAGCTGACGAGGGCCGCCGAGCGCCCACACGACCCCGTCGGGCCCTGCTCCGTGAGCGATCTCGTCGAGCTCGATCGGGTGAGACGGTTCTCGAGCGTCGCCGGCGTCGACCACGGGCCCATCCTGCCAGCCCATCGCAACGTTTCAGGCGTACCGGCGCGGGGACCGCGAGCGGCGGGGCCTGAGCAGCCTGAAGAGCTCGGACCGCAGGTGTGGATCGTCGCGGATCACGCCGGTCGTGGTCATCACCGCAGTGACTGTCTGGACGTCGCCGTCGCGTGGAGGTCGCAAGAGATGTCCGGCCTCGACCTCCACGACGACGGCGACACCGCGCGGCGACAGGAGCTCCGCCAACGCGCGGGCGGCGCGGTTGCAGAGAGATTCCGGCGTGCGCGCATCGCGGGCCACATGCTCGACCAGACGGGCGATGGTCGAGAGCCCCGCGATGTGCTCGTCCGGTACGTACGCGACGTGGGCGACCGCGACAGGAAGCATGCGCTCGTTCCACGAGCGAACTGCGACGTCGCGCATCAGCACCATCTCGTCGTATCCACGGGCGTTCGGATACGTCGGCAGGCCACACAGGTCGTCATCCGGGAGACGGTCGGGCAGCACTTCGGTCATGACGCTCAGGCGCCGTGGTCGCCCGGAAGAACATCCGTCTCCGACGGGTGCCACACCGCGCTGTCGCCCGCGGTCTCGACGTTGAAGCCGTAGTCGTAGACCAGGCTGCCGCCGAACGTCGCGCCGATCGACACGAGCACCGCGGCGATGATCGACAGCACGAGGATCGCTACGGTCGGGTACGCGCGCGTGTGGTGCACGCTGAGTCGCAGCGCGATGTCCACCAGCACGAGCACCGTGACGCTGACCATCGTCAACGCGTGCGTGTTCGCGGTGCGTCGAGCCTGCGTGCCCTTCTGCGTCGAACGCAGCCAGTCCCAGAAACCGGTCAGCGCCGTGAGCACGGACACCGCCGCCGCACCCACGAGGACGTAGGTACCGGCGCGGAAGAACTCGCGCGCCCACGCGTGATGACGGCCGAGGGTGGCGATGACGTCGAACGTCGCGGCGAAGAGATAGCCCGCAATCGGAATATCCGTCAGGGGTGGGTGGGCGGGCTTGCCCGACCAGCCGCGCAGGCCCTTGAACGTGCGTCCCCTCATCGTGAGGGTGGGACGTACGGACAGCTTTCGCACGGCCGCCTCCTCTATCGCCAAGTTTTTCTGACGATAGAGACGGAGAACCTCTAATGTCAACTATTTTGTGATTTAGACTGGCCTGATGCTCGACGATCAGCCCTTCGACCAGCGCTTGCACAACGTCGCGTCGCTCGACCAGCCGGTCCGCCGGGCGATCTACGACCTCCTCGCCGAGCGCCGCGACTGGCTCAGCCGCGACGACGTGGCCGAGGAGCTGGGGTTGGCGCGCTCCGTCGCCGCGTTCCACCTCGAACGGCTCGCCGAGGCGCGTCTGGTCGACGTGCAGCAGGTGCGGCTGTCGGGACGCACGGGCCCCGGCGCGGGACGTCCGGCCAAGCTCTACCGCCGAAGCGAGGCCGAGGTACGCGTCTCGGTGCCGGAACGCCGTTACGAGCTCGCCGCACTCGTGCTGGCGCGCGCCGTCGACGACGCGATCAACAGCGGTCGGTCAGTGGCGGACGCATTGCTCATCGCGGCGCGCGACGTGGGAAGCGAGCTCGGTGCGCGGCTCGCGTCGAAGGAGCGTCGCACGTCCGTCGGGTCCCCAGCCGGTCACGTCGTCGAGACCTTGCGC
>CAZJSY010000006.1:0-60886 GCA_964548555.1 uncultured Burkholderiales bacterium | reverse complement strand
GGATGCGCGTCACCTTCCTCGGCCACGCCGGCCTCTTCGTCGAAACCCGCGGCGGCTCCGTGCTGTGCGATCCCTGGTTCACCCCGGCCTACTTCGGATCGTGGTTTCCCTTCCCCCGCAACGACCGGCTCGACACGGCGACGTTCTCCTCGCCCGATTACCTCTACGTGTCGCACCTCCACCGCGACCATTTCGACGCCGAATTCCTGGCTCGCGTCGATCGCCGGGCCCGCGTGCTGTTGCCCGAGTTCCGCGTGCCGTTGCTCGAGGACGCGCTGCGAGAGCTCGGCTTCGAGCACTTCGTGCGGACCCAGCACGCGACGCCGGTCGACCTCGACGGGCTGGAGGTCACCGTGTTCGCGATGACCGCGCCCGCCGACGGCCCACTCGGTGACTCCGCGGTCGTCATCGCGGATTGCAGCGCCCGCCTGTTGAACCAGAACGACGCGCGCCCGGGCGATCCTGCCGAGATCGAGGCGCTCGGTCCGTTCGACGCGCACTTCTTGCAGTTCTCCGGCGCGAGCTGGTTTCCGATCGCGTACGACTTCGGCGACGAGGAGCGCTCGCGTCTGGCGACCGAGAAGCGTCGAAACGGTATGGAGCGCGCCCGCCGTTACGTCGGGATGATGGGCGCCTCACGCGTGTTCCCGAGCGCCGGGCCGCCGTGTTTCCTCGACGACGAGCTCTGGACGCTCAACGACTTCGCCGCCGCCGACGACAACATCTTCCCCGACCAGACGGTCTTCCTCTCGGAGCTGCACGAGTACGGCGTCGACGCGCATCTCGTCGTTCCCGGCACCGTGGTCGAGCTCGATGCCGGCGAAGCCACCGTTACGCAACCGGCGTCCGACGAAATCGTGATGGAGCCGTTCCGTGACAAGCGCGCCTACCTCGAGCAGTACCGCGCCGACTGGAAGCCGTGGCTGGTTGCCGAACGGGAATCGTGGTCACGGCGCGAACATGACGTCGTCGCCGAGCTGAAGGAGTGGTTCGAGCCGTTGCTCGCCGACGCGCCGCTCACCCGCTCCGGCATCGGCGGCTACGTGGTGCTGCACCTCGACGACGTCGCGGTCGTCATCGACTTCGTGAACGGCCAAGTACGCGAGTGGGGCGGCGAGGAGCCGATGTACCGGCTCGACGTCGACCGCGCACTCGTGGAGGCGTGCATCGAGCGACAGCTCGACGACTGGGTCAATTCGCTGCTGCTTTCGTGCCGCTTCCGCGCGCATCGAAGCGGGCCGTTCAACGAATACGTGCACACCTTCTTCAAGTCTCTCTCCCCGGCGCGCATGGCCTACGTCGAGAGCTGTTACCGCGATCGTCTCCGGCGGGACGAGACATTCGAGCGCGACGGATGGCGTCTCCAGCGGCGCTGCCCGCACCGCCAAGCCGACCTGCAACGTTTCGGCACGATCGAGGACGGGATCCTCCACTGCTCGGTGCACGACTGGCAGTGGGACCTCGGGACGGGTCGATGCCTCACCAGCGATGGGCACGAGCTCTCGTGCGAATGGGTAGGGGAGGGCGACGCCCCCACGCGATAGCGGGCCGCCGGCGGCGTGCGGCCGCATCGACGCCGATCCCTTGGCTCGCACCCCGCGACCCGATCGACAGCACCGACCCGAGCGAGCCGATGGACAGGATCGACCCCGCGCTGCCGATGCTGAGCACCGAGCCGGCGCTGCCGATCGAGAGCACCGACCCGACGCTGCCGATCGACAGGATCGAACCCACCGAGCCGATCGAGAAGATCGATCCGAGCGAGCCGATCGACGAGATGGAGCCCGCAGACCCTGAATCGCCCGCGTCCTGAGCCCGGTCCGGCTCGGAGTCCGGGACGGATCGCATCGGGTGATCATCGCCCGCTGCAGAGGCGATGTCGAACGAGTTCGTCGATCCGCCGGAACGTCTGTGTCGACGGCTGCAACGACGGGTACCTACCGGAGGAAGGGCGGCCGACGGACGGCGCGAGGACGCGATGTACGGGTTGCTGACACGGACCTGGTGGCTGGTGCTTGCCCGTGGCGGGACGGCAATCGCGTTCGGGGCAACATTGCTCGCCTGGTCGAAGCTGCCGGTTGCCTCGTTCGGGCTCGCGTTCGGGGCGTTCGCGGTCGTCGACGGGACGCTGGGGGCGGTAGGCACGATCGGCTCGGCGCGTCGTGTTGCACCGGCTCTGCTCGTCGAGGGCGCGGCGGGTATCGCATCGGGAATCGTCGTTCTCGGCTGGCCGGCGCTGACGACCGCCACCCTGCTGGTGTTGGTGGCGACGTGGGCCGCGGTTCGTGGGGTCGTCGAGCTCTGGGCCGCGTGGGGACTGCACCGGCAGTGTCCCCGTGAGGTCACGTTGGCCGCGGCCGCGGTCGCCGTGCTGGTCGCGTGCGCCGTGCTCGCCGCGCAACCCTCGGCCGCGTCCGCCGCGGTCGAACGAGTCACCGGCGCGGCGGTCCTCACCGCCGGAGCACTCCTGGTGCTCCTGGCGGCGCGGTTGTGGACGTGGTTGCGCGCGAGCCATCGGATCGCAGACATGGTCGCCGGCCCGACGGTGCAGCCGGGACGCCAACGCGCGGTCTGAGCGTCGCCGGTCTCGCGAGGTTCCTCAGACCAGCGTGGGTGTGGACGCCTGCTCGTCAGGATGACGCGCCCGCACCTGTACGAGGCCGTCCCGTACGCGCGTCTCGTAGGCCGGCGCGGGGGTGGTGGCGGGTGCACGGACGACCGCGCCGTTGTCGAGACGGAACTTGCTGCCGTGCCACGGGCACCGGATGACCTGGATGTCGACCTGACCCTCGGCGAGCGGACCACCGCGGTGTGTGCACGTGCCTCCCAACGCATGCACGGTCTCGCCCACACGCACGAGCACGACGGGAACCCCGTCGACCGTGAGTCCGTGCGGTCGGTCGTCGACGAGGCCGTCGAACGCGACGGTGTCGAACCAGCCTTCGTCCGGTAGCTCACGGGGCGGCGAGTCGACGCCGCTTTGCATGTTGTAGACGAGATGGCCGCCCAGGTAGCCCCCGGCGGCGACGGCGCCGAGCGCGAGCATGCTGATCGCGCGCCCGCGCAGGCCGTGACCCCGATGGCGCGCGCGCCACGAGGCCAGTTGCAACACGAGCGCGATGCTGTTCGCTCCCGCGTGCACGGTCGCCGTGCGTTGCTCACCGCCGGAGGTGTCGTTCCAGTCGGACAACCCGGCCATCGCGGTGGGCACCGAGGCCAGCAGGCCGAGGCCGACGAGGCGCCTCGCGCCGATTGCCGCGCGACGGCCCCCCACGACGTCGAGCACGGACGCGCTCAGCCATGCCCCGATGGGGACGTCGGTGAGCATCGGGTGGAGCCGGTGGCCGAGCCAGGTGCCCGACAGGGCGTTCTTCGCGGCGTCGGACCGGGTGAGCGGCTCGGCGAGCGCGCGCAGCACCTTGCCCGGCGTATCCAGGGCGCGGGTTTCTTCGATGCGTCGCACGGTCGCTGGAATCGTTTCTGCGCTGCTCACCGTGCTGTCTCCTCCCTGTCACCCGCTCACCGTCAGGCCATCGCCGCGGCGCGTTCTTTACCCAATGTGAGAACGCGCGAGGCCCTGGGTACGCTGCGAAACTGGCAAGATGGTGAGGCGCTAGCGCCGCAACGGTCACGTACTCGGAGTCGGCTCAAGACCGACGGCAACCCGCCGATAGGTTCTTCGTGCCGGAGCTGGTGGCCGAAACAGGGTGGTGCAGCGAGCAGCATCCGGACGCGGACACGTCGCTTCCGGTTACGAATCCAGACGGAGTCATGTCGCAGCACTTCGAGATTCCTCGCCTGAGAGTCCTGGCCCGTCACGCCCTTCCCCACATCATCGAGAGCACGCTCATTCCGCTGGGTCTCTTCTTGCTGTTCCTGCAGCTCGTCGGGGTCTGGGGTGCGGTCCTCGTGGGATTGGTGTGGACCTACGGCGCCGTGATCCGCCGCCTGCTCACCGGACGTCGCGTCCCCGGCATCCTCATGCTGAGCGTCGTGACGGTCACGGCCCGCACCGCGGTCTCGTTCGCGACCCACAGCGTCGTGATCTACTTCCTCCAGCCGACGCTGGGCCAGATCCTCATCGCGTCCGCCTTCCTCGTCTCCGTGCCGCTCGGGCAGCCGCTCGCTCAGCGGCTCGCCCACGACTTCTGCCCGCTCCCCGCGTGGTTGCTCGCGGAGGACCACATCGGGCGGTTCTTCAAGCGCGTGTCCCTGCTGTGGGCCTTCGTCGGCCTCACGAACGCCTCGATCGCGCTGTGGCTGCTGTTCAGCCAGTCCGTCGGCACCTTCGTCGTCGCCCGCACCGGAGTGTCCTGGGTCCTCACGGGTGGCGCGATCGCCCTGTCGACGTGGTGGTTCCATCGCCTGATGGCGGAGCACGGTCACCGCCGTCCTGCGGTCGTTCCTGCGACCAGCTGATGACCCTCCGCTTCTCGGGGGCACGGCTGCTGACGTCCGATCGCGTCTCGCTCGCCGGACGGTGCTGGGGACGCGACGACATCACGCGCGCGGGCGTGGTGCTCGTCCACGGCTTCGCGGCGACGTGCGACCATCCGCCCGTCGTCGCCGTCGCCGAGGAGCTCCATCGGCAGGGCCTCCACGTCGTCTCCTACGACGCCCGCGGCCATGGTCGCTCAGGAGGGCACTGCACCCTCGGGGACCGTGAGCAGCTCGACGTCGCCGCCGCGGTCGAGGTGGCCCGCGACGGTGGCCGTCCGGTCGTCCTCGTCGGCGCCTCGATGGGGGCGGTGGCCGCGCTGCGGTACGCGGCGGGGCCCGACGCCGATCCCGGTCTCGCCGGCGTGGTCGCCGTGAGCAGCCCGGCCCGCTGGCGGATTCCGCGCAACCCCCGCACGGCGCTCGCGGCCGCGATCACACGCACCCGACTCGGCCGGGCGCTGGCCCGCCGTCATCTGCGGGTTCGCCTCTCCTCCACGTGGGCGAATCCCGAGCCGCCCGTCGACCTGGTGTCGAAGGTGCGAGCGCCCATCGCCTTCGTGCACGGCCAACGCGACCACTTCGTTCCCGTGCGCGACGCCTACGAGCTGTTCGAGGCGGCGGCCCAGCCGCGTCACCTCGAGGTCGTGTCCGCCATGGGGCACGCCTACGACGTCGCGGCGGTGCCCGCCATCGTCAGGGCCGTCGACTGGGCGCTCGACGGTGGAGACACCGCCTGCGGCCCGGTGAGCCGGCTCGCCGAAGCGGCTGCGACGCCCTAGGTCTCCCACCACCACGCGAGCCCGGCCAGGCCGGGGCCGGTGTGCGCGACCATCACGGTGCCGAACCGCCCGACGAACGACGTCGTCGGAGATTGCTCCGCCTCGACCCGGCTGAGGAGCTCACGGGCTTCGTCGGGAGCCTGCGCATGCAGTGCGGCGACGTGGAGTCGTGCTCCCGGGACGCGTGAGCGGCGCAGCATCGCGACCATGCGGTCCTTCGCGGCGTCGACGCTGAAGGCGGGACGCAGCCGGTGCGGCTTGCCGTCGAGGAACTCGAAGAGCGGACGGATGCCGAGGCGACGGCCGGCCCAGCCCGCGATCTCGGGTACGCGCCCGCTGCGCACGAGGTGGTCGAGATCGGAGACCATGGCGACGAGCCGGACCGCGTCGATCGCCTTCGCGGCCGCGGCTTGCACCTCCTCGAGCGACCCGCCCGCCTCCACGGCACGGGCTGCGGCCAGCACGACCAGACCCTGCGCACCCGCGGCGGTGGACGTGTCGAGGACCGCGACCTTCCCGTCAACCGAGGCCGCACCGGTCTGCGCGGCTCCGAACGTGGAGCTCATCGTGGCCGCGATGGTGAGCACGAGCACGCCGTCGTCGGTCAGCCGTGAGGAGATCGCGTCCGCGAACTCGCCCGGGCTCGGGCCCGACGTCGACACCTCGTCGTAGCGAAGGACCTCTTCGATCGACAGCTCGTCGTCCCGGACGTTGCGGCCCGCGAGCGTCAGCCACATCGGCACGACCGTGATCCCGTGCCGGTCCACGAGCTCGGCGGGAAGCGCGGCCGCGGTGTCGGTGACGATGGCCACGCTCATGGCTGCTGCTCCGCCTCGCTCCGGTCACGCGCCTGCGGGACCCCGGGGGATGAGCTCACGCAGCGCTCCTTTCGTCTTCGAACCGTCGGTCTCGCCGGGCTTTCCTGCGTCTATGACGGCCCGCCCCGGCACTGGCCCGGATCGGCGGAGGCACGGCGAGCACGGTACCCGTCGAAGGTGGCGTCGGGGGCGGATTGCGTGCTCTCCGCGGGGCCGCTCGCGACCGCGGGGTCGTGGTCGAACAGCAGCCGGGTCACGTACGCGGGGAACTTGGGCGCGGGCGCAGGACGGTTACCGGCGACGCGCTTGGCGAACATCGGGACGGCGAGCGCAAGACCGGTCCACACGCCGCTCGTTCCGTAGAGCGCGCCGAGGAGCGGTGCGAGGGCGAGCATGGCGACGAACGTGGCGAGGCCGGACTGCTTGAGCAGCAGGCCGATGATGAACAGTCCCAGCAACAGCACCGCGCCGGGCCACCCGAGAACCACGAGGACTCCGAGGGAGACGGAGAAGCCGCGCCCACCGGCTCCGCGCAGGAACGGCGACCAGTTGTGACCGACGACGGCGAGGCCGCCGGCGAGCGCAGCGAGCTCCGGTCGGTGGTGTCCTGCCAGCAGAGGCCCGAGCGCACCCTTGCCGACTTCGAGGATCCCGGCCGCGGCCATCGGGCCGAAGCCTGCGATCCGATACAGGGAGGTGCCCGACACCGTGCCGGTTCCGTAGTCGCGCAGGTCGACGCGCCGGAGGCGCCACGCGGCGAGACCCGAGAAGGGGATCGCGCCCACGAGGAGCGAGACGAGGAGCACGATGACGGCGTTCATCCGTCTCCATACTCCCCGACTTCGCCACGCGATGACACGGCTCCGGGCCGGAGAACGCGTCTCGCAGTCACCCGGCCACCATCGCCTGCAGCTCGGTCCGCACGGCCGTGCAACGGGCCGCCCGCAGCTTGCTCGACAGACCGGCGCGGGCCGTGCCGTTCCAGACGGGGTTGAGGTCGACGGGCAGGTCCGGTACCTGCCACGCCGCGGCCGCGCCACGGATGACCACGCCGGCTCCGGCCCACGAGCTCACCGCCGGTTCGCGGCCGTCGAGCTCGTCGCGGATCGCCTGCTGGATCGTTCGGCTTCCGAGCAGTCCTCCGTGGAACGCCGGGACGACACGAACCCGTACCGAGCCGAGGTCGTTGGGATCCGCGATGTCGGTCGCGTCGTCGAAGGGCCCGGTCACCGCGTCCGCAAGCGGGATGTACGCCTCCTGACGCACACCGGCGATGCCGCATGGCAGGGCGTCGCGCAGCGCGGCGCCGTGCCGGTCGACGTCTTCGACGAACGGCGAATCCGGCGAGAGCTCGAGTTGGGACACGCCCGCGAGGATCTGCGCGACACCGCGCAGTCCCCACCCGGTGAAGGTGCCCCAGCCCTCACCGCTGCGGGACGGGTAGTAGACGCGTCCGGGCCGGACGAGCGGGCTCAAGAGCACGAGACGCTCCACCGGGGGTTGCTGCGCCGCCAGGAGGTAGGTCTTCGCGATCAGCGCGCCCTCGCTCTCGGCGACGATCGCGACGGGCCGGTGCGTCGCGGCATGGATCGCGTCCACCTGTTGCGCCATCAAGCGGTCGAGCGCAGCCAACGACTGTTGGGTGTCGCTCGAACCGTAGGAGAGCGGTTGACCGTTGTCGCCGAGACCCCGATACGAGAACCGCCACTGGCGGAAGGTCCCTCCCAGGATGTCGACCGGTGTGCCGTCCCATTGGCTCGCGAACCCGCTCACGAGCATCACCGGTTCACCCTTGCCGAGGGGAGGCGCCGACGTGACCGGTGCAGGTTGAGTCGGTTGGTGCAACGCGAAGCCGATCGCGCTCCCACCGATCACGATGACGAAGATCGACGCCAGCGCGATCGGAGCGAGGGGCATGAAGCGCCGCACGCGGCCGCGGCGCTCGGCGTTCGCGCGCGTCGGGATCGAGATGCCACGGACGATCCGCGTCCATGCCCACGCGTCGAACAGTCCTGTGGCCGCGGCGGCGAGCAGCGAGAGCGGCCACACAGGGCTGAGCGTGATCGCGGCCGATCCCGCGGTGAGGACCGCGAACGTCGCGAGAATCCACGCGGATGTTCGAAGTGGCGGCAGCGCGCGCCACCATCCGCCCCGCGCCGCACCGTGGTGCATGACGACCACCGTCGCGATGGCGGGCGGTATCGCGGCGAAGAACAACCACGAGATCGGGATGATCGCGAGCGCGAAGAGCAGCAGCGTCCACGGCACGAGCGCCGCGAGCGCGATCGCGGTGAACCCCAGGGCGCGCACCCAGGCGGCTCCGAAGTCCGGTGCCTCGAGCTGGCGCGGCCAGGCGGCGCGCAGCAACACCGTGTCGACCGTCGCGCGGAACACGAGCAGTGCGGCGAACTCGACCGCGAGCGCCGGCCACGACCGGTGGTACACGAGGAGCCATCGCAGATCGTGGAACACCCCGAACGGCGCGGGCGCGACGACCTGGGGGGCGAGTCCTCGGGCCGAATGCGGTGCGACGAGCGTGAGGATCGCGGCCTCGACGACCGATGCTCCCACCGTGAACGCGACGAGCAGGCGGTGTGACCGGAACAGCCCGCTGTTCGCGCCGGAATGCTCCCCATGGGAGGGTCGAGTCCGGTCGAGGGCGCCGGAAGAACCGGTGCGCCCGTCGCCGTCGCTCTCCGGCTCACCGGTACGACGACGACGGGCCCTCACCACGTTCACGACGCGCCGGCCTGCTCCCGGGCGATGTGACGGTCAATGATGAACGACACGCATCGTCAAGGGTAGTAGAGGCGGACCGCGGCCTCCGGGCCGGCGATCCGCAGCGTGATGCTCTCCTCGATGTAGAGCTGCACCGAGCGCTCGTCGTGCGACAGGTATCCAATCGAGAAGTCCTGACCGCACACGATCTCGTAGTCGCCGCCGCGCTGGCTCACGACCACCGCGCCGTCCACGGCGGGTGCCCAGACGACAGGGCCTCCGAGGATGGTGCGGATGTGCTCCAGCACCGGATATCCACCGTGTTCGGTGGTCTCGATCACGCCGGTGTAACAGCGAGGCCCGAGCGCGATCGCGTACGGTCCTTCCACACCCGCTTCGCGCAAGACCGCGACCGCACGCGCGACGGTGCCGGGATACTGGTTGTAGTTGTCGCTGATCGGCAACTGATCATGGGGCGACGTCGGGACGATGCCCTCGATACCGCCCGCGCCGTACCCGTGGAACACCGCGTTGTCCTCGGCAAGCGCGGCGAGGCGCGCCGCGTCCGTGACCGCGTCCAGGTCGGGGCTCAACGCTCCGCGTTCGATCGCGTCGAGCTCGTCGCGGCTCATGCTGAACGGCGTCCGCAGCTCGACGAGCGGTCGCACCAGTCGCGTGCGGGCCTCGACCCCTGTCATGGGGGACTCGCCGGCGGACTGCGAACGTCCGAGACTCGTGGCGGAGTGCTCCCAGCCGTGCGGCCCGGAGAAGTCGAGCAACCGGCGTGCCGTCAGGAAATGACGAAGCGCGCGCGACGCCTCCTGGTCGATCGCGCCCCACGCCGCCTCGGGCACGGGTGCGAGCTCGCGCAGCAAGTGGTTCATCGAACTGCCTCCTCGCGAAGGCTGCCGATGCCGAGGTCTCCCGCGCCGGCCACGGATTCTGCGTCCGCTTCCTCCGCGGCCTTCTCGACACCGACGATCGAACCTTCGCTCCAGAGGTACGTGCGGAGGTGCCCGTCGAGGACCGGATCGTGACGACGCCACCACTCGAGGCCCATCGCGGCGTGTTCCTTCTCCTCGTCCCGGTTGTGGGCGAGGATCCCGCGGAGTGCCTCGTCCTTGCAGGCGGTCACCCGCTGGTCGTACCAGTCGGCCGCTTGGAGCTCCTCGACGATCGATTGCACCGCGCGGTGCTTCTCGATGGTCGGTTGGTCGAGCCACTCGATCGGCTCGTGGTATCCCTCGCTTGCCACCGCTCCTCCTCTCGCGACCTCTGACCCCACGCAGTCTTTCCCACTTCACGGCCTCGAATCTCGCCCGGCACTCGGGCGAGGGTCCGTCGCGGGCGACCGGCGGGCGCGATCGTGTCGCGAACGGCGCGTCGCGTGCAGCGCGAACCAGCCTGCCACCAGCACCGCGAGGATCGCGGGGCCTCCCCATCCGAGGGCCCGGTCGACCTGTTCCCACGAGTTCCCGGCGACGTATCCGACTACCACAACCGTGGGTGCCCACACGAGCGCACCCGTCACGTTCCACAACAGGAACGTGCGATACGGCAGTCCGGAATCGCCCGCGGCCGCGGGAACCAACGCGCGCAACACTCCGACCCACCGTCCGATGAGCACCGCCTTGCCCCCGTGGCGGCGCAACGCGTCTCGGGCCCGTTCCCAACGTTGGTCGCCGACCTTCCGGCCGAGTCGCGTGCGCTGGAGCCGTGAGCCGAAGTGACGCCCCACCTCGTAGCCGATCGAGTCGCCGATCACCGCGCCGCCCACCCCCAACGCGCCGACGATCCAGGGATCCAGCTTGTGCTGTGACGCGAGGAAGCCACCGATCAGCAGCGCGGTCTCGCCCGGAACGACGAGACCCACGAACGCGGACGCTTCCAACATGACTGCGAGGAACACGGCGACGTAGCCCCATGGATGGGCTGCGCTTCCGATGAGGTCGACGAGGTGACGCACGCCGTCGCTCTACCCATCGGCGAACCGGCACGTGCGTGTAGCGTGCGCAGGATGGAAGACCGTGAGTGGATCGCGCGCTTCTCGAAGGCCCTCCGTACGACTCCACCGACCGACGCGGAGTACGAAGCACTTCTCGCGCTCGCGGGAACTGCGGCACACGCATCTGCACGCACCGCCGCGCCGGTCTCGTGTTGGATCGCGGCCCGGGCCGGGGTATCGCCCGACGAGGCGAAGAAGATCGCGGAGACGATCGCCGCCGACGCCGGCTGACCAGCAGGGTGGCGAGCCGCCGCCGCCGAATCACGCGCAACTGAGTCGGGTAGTGACCCGACATGCAACCGACGCACGGCTACGGGTCGGTGAGCGACTGGTGAGCCGTCTGCTGGCGCGTCCGGGATTCCGCGCACTGCTCGTCGGGCAGACGGTGTCGGGGATCGGCGACTGGTTGGGCACCGTCGCACTGATGGCGCTCGTGCTCGACATCACGGGCTCGTCCACCGCGGTCGGTGCCGTGCTCGTGCTGCGCCTCGCTCCCGTCATGGTCGCGGGGCCGCTGACGGCCCGGGTGGTGCGGCGGTGGCACCGCAAGCGGACGATGATGGCAATGGATCTCGCACGCATTGGGATCGTCGCCTTGATCCCGCTCGTCCGGTCCTTGTGGTGGGTGTATCTCTGGGCGTTTCTCCTCGAGGCCGCGGGGCTGCTGTTCCTGCCCGCGCGCGACGCCGCGATACCGGACCTCGCGGGCCGCGAGGATCTGGGCCTCGCTAACGGTCTTGCGCTCGCCAGTTCCTACGGCACGATCCCCGTCGGTGCGGGCCTGTTCGGGCTCGTGGCCGCCGTGCTGGGCAACGGTCGTGGCGCGACGACGGTGGCCTTCCTCATCGACGCGTGCACCTTCTTGGTGTCGTTCCTCGCGATCCGTTCCATTGCGGAGCTCGACCGGAGCGATCGCACCATGGCAACCTCGGACGACGAGCGACCACTCACGTTCACGGGAGCGTTCCGTCTTCCTTTGATCCGACGGATGATCGTCCCCGCCGGTGTCGCGGCGCTCGGGCTCGGGACGCTGTTCAGCACGGGGATCGTGTTCGTGCGCAAGGTGATGCACGCAGGCGACACCGGGTTCGGCACGCTGGTTCTGTTGTTCGGCGTCGGAGCCGCGGTCGGCCTCGTCGTGTTGCGCTCGCTCTCACCCGACCCTGTCGCCGCGGTGCGCTGGTCACTCGCGGGGCAGGGCCTCGTGATCGCCGGCATGAGCCTCGCTCCGGCTCTCGGTGTGACGTTCGTGGGTGCGGTGTTGTTCGGCGCGACGACGAGCATCACGCTCACGTCGGCGATGAGTGCGCTCCAAGAGCGCCTCTCGGGCAACGCGCGGATCATGGGGTTCGCCGCGTTCCACACTGTGATCCACGGTGGTCTGAGCATCGCCGCGATCGCGGCGGGTGCGGCGTCCGACACGCTTGGCTTCGTTCACTGGCCGATCGTCGGCACCCTGCCACCCGCACGGGTGGTGCTGTTGGGATCGGGGCTCGTCACGGTTCTCGCGTCGACGATGATCGCTCGACGGGTGGCCGGCACCAGGTCAGTGCGCCGGGGGATCGGTATCCCCTCCACCTGAGAAGCCGCCGGTGCGAGCGACCGGCGCCGCCTCACGCATTTCCTCTTCTGCCGGGAGTTGGAACGGTCCGATGGGCGGTTCGGTGCGTTCCTCTGCCTCCTCGACGTGTCCGCTCGCCCTGAGGTCGTGACAGAACTTCCAGGCGATGAAGGCCGTCACGATCGGGAGGACGATCACCAGGATTCGGAGTGCGTCGACGACGATGTAGACCGGCACGCCCATCACGTCGGCGATGATGTCGTCGCCCCCGGCGAACAGCAGCACGATGTAGAAGGTCAGGACGCCGACGCCGATGGCGGTGCGCACCGGCCGGTCGCTCGGGTTGTCGAGCAGATGGTGTTCCTCGTAGTCGTGTGTGAAGCGCGCTTCGAGGAACGGCCAGAGATACAAGAGCATGAACGTCACGCCCGGCACGGCCACCGCAGGCCAGAAGAGCTCCGGTATGTCGTATGGGCCGAGATGCACGTAGAAGGGCGGCGTGATGCGCAGCGCCCCTTCGATCCATCCCATGTACCAGTCGGGTTGCGCGGCGGTGGTCACTGCGGGGGCCCGGAACGGCCCGTACAACCACACGGGGTTGATCTGCATCAGCCCGCCGAGCGCGGACAGGACGCCGAGGATGATCGCGAAGAGACCGACGCTCTTGGTCGCGTAGGTGGGCCAGAGACGTGAGCCGACCACGTTGTCGTCGCGACGGCCGCGCCCGCGGAATTGGCTGTGCTTCTGGCGCCACACGATCGCGAGGTGCGCGCCGAGCAGGCCCATGATCGCGAGGGGCACGAGAAGGATGTGGATCACGAACAGTCGCCCGATGATGTCGGTCGCCGGGAACTTCCCGCCGAAGGCGAGGAACGCGAGCCAGGTGCCCACGACCGGGATCGACAGCGCGATCGAGTACGCGATGCGAAGACCGGTGCCTGACAGCAGGTCGTCGGGGAGCGAGTAGCCGGCGAAGCCGTTGGCGATGGCGAGGATCAGGAGCGTCACACCGACGATCCAGTTGATCTCGCGGGGCTTGCGGAACGCTCCCGTGAAAAAGACACGGCACAGGTGGGCGACGATCGCCGCGACGAACAGGTTGGCGGCCCAGTGGTGGATCTGGCGCATCACCAGCCCGGCGCGGACGTCGAAGCTGATCCGGATCGTCGATTCGTACGCCTCCGACATTCGCACACCGTTCAGCGGCTTGTAGTTGCCGTGGTATACGACCTCACGCGAGCTCGCGCTGAAGAAGAACGTCAGGTAGATCCCTGTGAGCACGAGGATCACGAAGCAGTAGAGCGCGATCTCGCCCAACATGAACGACCACTGGTCCGGGAAGACCTTGTTGAGGCTGTGGCGCGCGAAACGCGACGCGCCGAGCCGCTCGTCGAACCACTGCCAGAGGCGTCGTATCAACATCGTCCCTACTCCAGCGTGTAGAGGTAGGCGGCGATGTTGCGGGCATCGTCGGGCGTCATGTGGAGATTCGGCATGTCGGTCCCGGGCTCGACCGCCTTGGGATCGAGGAGCCAGCGTTGCAGGTTGTCGGGAGTGTTCTGCAGCTCGCCTGCGATGTAGCCGCGGTGCCTCCACTTGATCAGCGGGGGACCGACGAGACCGCGTGCCCCACGGACGCCGGGGATCTCGTGGCAGGCTCCGCAGCCGTAGCGCTGGATCGCCTTCTTCCCGAGGTCGGCACTCGCTCCAGGCACGATGCGCGTGGACGCTCGCAGGCCGCTGCTGCAACCCGACGCGATGACAACCATCGCGACCACGATGGCTCGTCCGACACGCGCGCGCGCCGTGCTCGCTGTCATTGCAACGCCTCCACTGGTGGCACGACGAGGGGCTCGTGGGGCGGGTGCCGCCGGTCGATCTCGGCCATCCAGGTGCCGAAGAGCACGGCCGCTGCGATCACGCTCGCGAGACCACCGACCGCCCACATCACGACGCCGGCCATCTGCTGGTCGCCAAGTGCACCCGCCCGCGTGTGCACCACGTAGGCCCGGTACCACGGCGTCTGCGCCATGGTCATCAGCGCGCCGACCCCCATGGGCGGGAACCAACCGGCGAAGACCGCGAACACCGCCGCGCCGCGACGCGACGGCCAGCCGGTTCCTGCGACGACCCACCAGAACGCGGTGGCCGAGAGCAGGAAGCAGAGGTGCTCGACACCGTGGAGGAGCGGATGGCGAATGGCGGCGTCGTACAGGGCGGGCAGGTGCCAGGCGAAGAGGATCGCGGTCTGGACACCCAGGGTGATCGCGATCCATACGACCCACCCGCGCCAGCGTTGGCTGCGAAGGGCACGTCGCCACCACGGTGACAGCCGGCTTCGGGTGCGGTCGTCGAACGCGTACAGGAGAGCGATGGCCGGTTCCCCGATCGCGAGCAGGGGCGCCGCGATGCTCAACAAGAGGACGTGCTGCACCATGTGCGCGGTCAGGCTCGTGGCCGCGCGCGCGTCGAGCGGGCCGACGAGGGCGACGAGCGTCGCGAGAAGACCCAGCCCGAAGAACACGACCTCTCGTACGCGCACGAGCCGACCAGTCCCGGCTCGCTGCCATGCCCGCGTCACGCCGGACGCGTACATCGCGCCGACTGCGGCGAGAAGCGCGAGGGGTCCCAGCTCAGCCACGGCCCACTCCGTGCAGCACGTCCAGGTAGACCTCCTCGAGCACGATGAGCATGAGGTTGATGACCCCGATCAACAGGGCCATCTCGCCGAGGAAACGCGTGCGGCCTTCCACCGACGGGTCCGACTCGTCGGTCTCGCTCGCATGGTTCACCATGCGCCACGCAAGGAACAGCGCGAGGAGCGTCGCTGCGAGCGTCACGGCCGTGGTGAGGTGCATCCACAACGTCACGCCCTTGGCCTCGTAGGAGTACCCGACGAGACAGGCGAGCACCACGAGGTGCGCGGTCCACGCCAGGATCGGCGCGACGAGCGCGTACCAGACGGCGAAGCCGCGGTGCGGGAACTCGCGCAGGCGAAGGCTCGGAAGGTTCATCGGCCGAAGTGGGGGGAGACGATGAGCGACATGAACACGAAGATCCACACGACGTCGACGAAGTGCCAGTACAGCGCGAACACGTCGACACTGATGTGGTGCTCGCCGTCGATCCGACCGAGCCAGATCTTCGTCTGCACGACGGCGGAGATCGCAAGACCTGCGAGGACGTGGAGCGCGTGCAGGCCGATCGTCGTGTAGTAGATCGACGCGTAGGCGTTGTCGCGCCACCCGAAGCGCAGCTGTCGGAAGTCGACGACGGTTCGATAGAGGAACGCGGCACCCATCAGCCACGCCAGAGCGAGAGCAGCCTTCAGTGCACCGACGCGGTTCCTCTCGATCGCGCGTTCGCCGAAGATCACCGGGATGCTCGAGCCGATCAGCACCGCCGAGAAGATGGAGGTGATCTTCAGCTCGGGGAGCTCCAGGCCGCCGAGGGGCCACTCCGACGACGTCGCGCGGAGGAAGAAGTACGTCGACAGCAGTCCGATGAAGATCATGGACTCGGTCGCGATGACGGTTGCCATGCCCCACCACGCGGTCGAGTAGCCGTGCCGGGGCACGGGCTCGATCCGGGCCGTGGGTCCGCCGGAGACCGGGAGCGCGGCGTCCGTCATGTCACTCACCCGTCTTCCAGGCCCACCAGACGATGCCGACCACGCCGAGGATCACGCCGATCGCCCCCACGAGCACCGCTTTCACGAGCAGACCGCACAACAGGATGAAGATCCCGAGCGCGGCGAAGAACGGCACGTAGGTCTCGTGCGGGATGTGCATGACCGCCTCGGGATCCCCGCTGAGGCCTTCCGTGAAGGGTGTCTCGCGTTCGATCGTGCCCGTCGGTGTCAGCGAGCGCGTCGTGGGGTCGTCGCCGGCTGCGACGGTCGTGAGGGGGTGCTGGTCCCACAAGGGGTGCCGGCCGGACACGACGGGAATGGCTGCGAAGTTGTACTCGGGCGGCGGTGAGCTGGTCGCCCATTCGAGGGAATCGGCGCCCCAGGGGTTCGGTCCCGCGGGCTTCGGCCGGACGTTGCTCCAGAGGAAGTTGACGAGCGTGAGCAGCACGCCGAGCGCGAAGACGAACGAGAAGATGCTGACGATCATGTTGATCGCGTCCCACCCGAGCCCGCTCGGATAGGTGTAGATGCGCCGCGGCATCCCGAGGAACCCGAGGATGTGCATCGGGAAGAACGCGACGTTGAAGCCGATGAACATCGTCCAGAAGCTGAGCTTCCCGAGCCGCTCCGACATCAGGTTCCCGGTGATCTTCGGCAGCCAGAAGTAGAGCGCGCCGAAGATCGGGAACACCACAGCGCCGTTCAGCACGTAGTGGAAGTGGGCGACCACGAAGTAGCTGTCGGTGGCCTGCCAGTCGAACGGCGTCACGGCGACCATCACGCCGGTGATGCCGCCGAGCAGGAAGATCAACAGGAATCCGATCGCGAACAGCATCGGCGTCGTGAACTTCACGACGCCGTGCCACATCGTGGATATCCAGGCGAAGAACTGCACCCCGCTCGGAATGGTGATGAGCAAACTCACCCCGGAGAAGAACGACAGCGCGAGCGGCGGGATGCCCGTCGCGAACATGTGGTGCACCCACACGCCGAAGCTCATGAACGCCACGACGACGAGCGCGGTCACCACCCAGAGATAACCGGACAGCGGACGACGCGCGAACACCGGGATCATCATCGAGATCATTCCCGTGGCCGGAACGAACAGGATGTACACCTCGGGATGGCCCCAGAACCAGAAGAGGTGTTGGTACAGCAGCGTGCTGCCGCCGTAGACGGGGTTGAAGAACGTGGTGCCGAACAACCGGTCGAGCTCGAGCAGCGCGGCAGCGAGGCTCACCGCCGGGACGGCGAAGATCACCATGAACGAGAACACGAGCATCGACCACACGAAGATGGGCATGCGATTGAGCGTCATGCCGGGTGCGCGCATCTTGAACGTCGTGACGATGAAATTGATCGCACCGACCGTCGTCGACACGCCGACGAGGAGTACGCCCAGGCCCCAGAAGTCCATGTTGATGCCGGGCGAATACGGCTTCGTGGTGAGCGGCGTGTACGCGAACCAACCACCGTCGGGGGGATGTCCGAGCAGGAAGCTGGCGAAGATGAACGCGCCCGCCAACAGGAAGATCCAGTAGCTGAAGGCGTTCATACGCGGGAATGCCATGTCGCGCGTGCCCAGCATCAGCGGAACGAAGTAGTTCCCGAACCCCGCCAGCACGGGTGTGTTGAACAGGAAGATCATCGTCGTCCCGTGCATGGTGAAGAACTCGTTGTACGTCGTGGGCGACAACAGGTGGTTGTCGGGACGCGCGAGCTGGACGCGCATGATCAACGCGACGATGCCCGCGAAGAAGAAGAACAGGAACGACGTGTAGATGTAGCGCTTGCCGATGCGCTTGTGATCGACGGTGGAGAAGAACCCCGGGATACCGGGCGCCTCCTCGCCCCAACCCTCCTGGAGCTCGTCGTGCTCGGTGGGTGCGGCGACCTTGGTGTCGTCGGTGACGGCCATGCGCGCTCCTACTTGAGGCTCTGCAGGTAGGCGACCACGGCTTGGAGGTCGGCCGCCGACAGGTACTGCGGGGGCATCAGGTTGCCGGGCTTGAGTGTCTGCGAGTTGCCGATCCAACCCGCGAGGTTCCCCGTCGTGTTCGGGATGCGAACACCGCCGAGCGTCGTGCGTTGCCCGACGTCGGTGAGATCGGGACCGATGTCGCCTTGGGCCTGGGTGCCCCGGATGCGATGACAGCCGGCGCACGCCGAGTTCTGGAACACCACCTGTCCGCGCGCCTGCTGCTCGTTGGAAGGCGACTGGTTCGACAGCGTCTGCTCGCGGGTCGCCCAGCGACCGAAGTCACCCGGCGTTTGCACGATCACGAGGAAGTCCATCCACGCATGTTGCGTGCCGCAGTACTCGGCACAGAGACCGCGGTAGGTCCCGGGCTTCAACGCGGTGAAGCGGAGATAGTTGTGCTGTCCCGGAATCGCGTCCATCTTGCCGGCGAGCTGGGGGGCCCAGAAGCTGTGGATCACGTTGTCGGAGTCCACGCGGAACTCGAGCGGCTGGCCGGCCGGGACGTGGATCTCGTTTGCGGTCGTGATGTGGAGCGTCGGGTACTCGACGGCCCACCACCACCGTTTCCCGACGACGTTGATGCGCAGCTTGTCGGTCGACGGCTTTCGCAGCGCCGATGTGGTCTGCACCGTGAACGCGGCGACCGTCATGAGGATCGCAAGGGGGGCGATGATCCCGCCGACCCAGATGAAGCCGTGGTCGGTGATCGAGGAACGCCGGCCCGCCGGCGTCCCACGTCCCCGTACGGCGGCGAGCACGATGAATCCGCCGACGACGACATAGACGAACGCCGCGAGCCCGAAGATCAGCCACCACAGGCCGGACACGCGATGCGACTCGCTCCCATTGCCGCCGAGGACCTTCGGCGAGCGTGCGTTCCCACAGCCTGCGAGGACGACGGCCGTCGTCACGAACACAACGAGCCCCAGCGCGCGCCGGCGCATCATCCGCGGTTCCAGTACGACGGACCGATGGGCTCGTGGAAGTCGCTCTGCGCGACGAGGTAGCCGTCCGGGTCGATCGCGATCGGCAGTTGCGGCAAGGCGCGGAACGCGGGGCCGAAGACGACCTTCGCCTGGTCGAGCACGTCGAAGGCCGACTGGTGGCATGGGCACAGCAGCTGATGTGTCTCGGCCTGGTACAGCCCGACCGGACATCCGGCGTGCGTGCACACCTTGGAGAAAGCGATGAAGCCTCCGGGTGACCACGTCGCGCGCCCCGGCGGCGGTTGCAGCAGCCCCGGTATCACTCGGATCAAGACGATCTGCCCGTCCGCCGAGTTCGGGAACCCCTCGGGGAAGGCGGTGACGAGACCTTCGAGCGGCACGTCGGCCGCGCGGATCGGCGTGTTGCTGTCGGTGACGAGCCGGCGTCCCCGTCGCCAGGGCGTCGTGCGCAGGGAACGGCCCGGGTTCGGACCGAACGAACGGATCGGGAACAGTGCCGCGACGCCGAGCGAGCCGGCTGCCGCGATCAGAGCGCCGATGAGGATCTTGCGCCGGCCGAGCACGCCGACCTGCTCGAGGTCCTTCTCGAACGCCTCACGCTCGGCTTCGCTCGTGGGCAGCTCGCGCGGCTCCTCGAACGGACCGTGCGGCATGAGCCGGTGGGCCCACGTGACCAGGCCGAATCCGAGACCGAACAGCGCGACCGCGAGGAGCACGCCTTCGGCCTGCGGCTGGCCTCCGATCGCGTAGACGATCGTGAGCCCGACTCCACCGAGGAAGCACATCAGGAAGCCGAACAGGATGAACCCCTCGCCGGCGGGATCGTCGCGGCGCGCCGCCTCGGCGGGCAGCGCGGGTTCTTCGAAGTGCCGGTCGTGCGGTTCGGTCATCTCGCGGTTCCGATCCAGCGGACGAACACCAGCAAGAGGCCGAGGCCGACGATCCATGCCACGCCGCCCTCGGCGAGCGGGCCGATGAACCAGAGGCGATAGCCGCCACGGTTTCGGGGATGACGGATGTACTGCACGTACGCCACGACGTCGTCGAGCTGGCTCTGGCTGATCGCGGCCTCGCCGAAGGCGGGCATCATGCCGGGTCCGACGCGGATGGCCTCGGCGGTCTGGACGGGTGTGGCGGGATGGGTGCTCGGCGCTTCACGCGCGAGCAGGGCACCACCCCGGCCCGACCATGCATGACACGCGGCGCAGTTCAATCGGAAGAGCTCGCCACCCTGTGCGACGTCGGCGTTTGTCTTGTCGAGCACCGGAATGTCGGGGCCGCCGCCACCCGCGAGGTCGTACACGTAGGTGACGAGCGCCTCGCGCAGGTCGGCCGGATAACGGGGAGGTCTTCGCACGACCTTCGCGTCGGGCGACGGCAGCGGCATGCGGCCGGTCGAGAGCTCGTAGTCGAGTGACGCGCGTCCGAAGCCGCGCAGGTCCGGTCCGTTCGGCGTGCCGCGCGCGTCGTTGCCATGACAGACCGCACAGTCGGCGAGGAACACGGGTTTCGGGTCGATCCCGGCCCCTTGCGCCGGTCGTGCCGTGCGGACGCTCGCATTCGCGCGTCCGCTCGTGAAAACGGGCACGAGCGCCAGTGCAAGCGCAAAGGGAGCGATGAGCAACGTGATGTGAAGCACGCGTCGCACCCTCATGCCCTGCCCTCGTGCTGCGCCCGATTCCACGAGGCCTGTCCCCGTGAGCGGGCGCGGCCGAGCCTGGGCGGGAGCACGTGGCCGTACTGCCCCGGACCCGCCGGGTCCAAACGGGGGAATCCCCGCCGGCGCCGGTGCCGGTACGGTTCCGAACGGAGGAGGAGGTGCGCGATGGACGGCCCCAGCTACGAGTGCGTTCTCGTCGATCGGTCCGACGACATCGTGACGATCATGATGAATGTTCCGGAGCGGCGCAACGCGCTCTCGTTGTTGCACCTGCGCGAGTTGCTCGACGCGTTCCGCCGGACCGGCGACAGCGACGCCCGCGGCGTCATCCTGGCCGGCAACGGCCCGGTCTTTTCGTCGGGCCACGATTTCGCCGATATGGCCGGTGCCGACCTCGACGCCATGCGCGCGCTCCTCACGACGTGTTCGGAGCTGATGGCGACGATGCAGGCCATTCCCCAGCCCGTCGTCGCCCGCGTGCACGGTCTTGCAACCGCGGCGGGGTGTCAGCTCGTGGCGACGGCCGATCTCGCGGTCGCGGCCGATACGGCCGGTTTCGCCGCACCCGGCGGCAAAGGCGGCTGGTTCTGCACGACGCCGATGGTGGCGATCGGTCGGTCCGTCGGCCGCAAGCGCGCGCTCGAGCTCGCCCTCACGGGCGACGTCATCGACGCGGCAACGGCCGCCGACTGGGGGCTCGTGAACCGTGTCGTTCCGGACGAGCAGCTCGTCGACGCGACCGACGATCTCATCCGGCGCGCGACGCGTGGGAGCGCGCAGTCGAAAGGCATCGGAAAGCATGCGTTCTACGCGCAGATCGACCTCGACCAAGCGAAGGCGTACGCCTACGCAACGGAGGTGATGGCCGCCGCGAGTCAGATCCCCGACGCGCGTGAAGGTGTCGCCGCGTTCCTGGAGAAGCGACCGCCGAAGTTCGGCTCGTGACGCACATCCAAGGCGTTCTGTTCGACTTCGGCGACACACTCGTCGGTCGAGACGGCGGACACCGCGGCATCATCGAGGAAGCCGCATCGCGCGGCGTCATGGTGTCGGAAGACGATGCGCTTCGGGTGTGGGAGGACATTCAGGCGCTCGCCCGAACTCCTGGCGAGCTCGCGAAGGGCCGCGACCTCTCGCCCGACGCGCATCGCGAGGCGTGGACCGCGTTGTACGCAGCAGCCGAGGTGTTCGCCGACGGGCTCGGCCGCGCGCTGTACGAACGCGAGATCGACCCGCAGCGTTGGGTGCCCTTCACCGACTCAGCGCCGACCCTCTTCGCGTTGCACGCCGCCGGCATCCGTCTCGGCGTGGTGAGCGACACCGGGTGGGACTGCAGGCCCGTGCTGGAGCGCCTCGGTTGGCTGAAGCTCTTCGATTCCATCGTCTTCTCCTACGAGCACGGCGTGGCCAAACCGGCCCCCGTGCTGTTCACGACCGCGTGTCAGGAGCTCGGACTCGCACCCGGCAACGTGTTGATGGTCGGCGACAACGCCCTCACCGACGGGGGTGCGATCGCTGTGGGCCTGCGCGCGCTGCTCCTTCCCGCGGCGCCACCGGGTGGGCAGCGGGGTCTCGGCGTCGTGCTCCGGATGGTCGCGACGTCACGTTGACCGGACGTGAGGGCCGACCGTAACGTCGGCCCGCGTCATGAAACGGGGGGAACAATCGATGCGACGCTTCGCCTTGGCCGCGACCGTCGTGGCGCTGATGGCGCCGGGTCGCGTCGTCGTCACGAGTCATTCCAGTCCCAAGACCCGTCCGACGGCGCGCGTGCACGTGGTCACGCCGGTCGACCGCAGCCAGGCCGCGCCGTCGGGCGTCGTACCGCTGGCGATTCGGGTGGATCGCCCGCTCGACCCCGAAACGTTGCATGTCACGGTCCGCAGTGGACTACCGGGCCCCACGGTGTTGCTCGACGTCACGCGTCGCCTCACGCGCACCGGGTCGATGTTCAACGGGACACTCGCCGCCGCTGATCTCCACCCGGGGCTCACGACGATCGAGGCCACGGCCGCATCACGCGAAGGATCCGATGAGCGTCGGGAGCACGCATCCGCCACGTTCTCGTTCGAGCCCTCGATCGACCTGACCAGCGCGCAGCGCTGCGACGTCCTGGACACGGCGAAGTGTCTCCTGCCGTTCCCCAACGACTGGTTCACCGTTCGCGACCGCACCACCGACACGGGACGACGCGTTCACTTCGATCCCGCGTCGATGCCCGCGAACGCCGGTGGGACGCACATCGACCCCGCGGAGTGGAACCGAAACGACGGCTTCAGCCCGGGGTCGGCGGTGCTCGCCTACGTGCCGAACCTCGACCTCGTCAAGACAGGTGCCGCGCCGATCACCGACATCGGCCGCTCACTCCGGGCCGACCAGCCCATCGTGCTCCTGGACGCCGACACCGGCCAGCGGTGGCCGTTCTTCGCCGAGCTCGACGCGCAGGCCGATCCTCCGACAGCACGGATGCTGATCATCCGGCCTGCACGCAACTTCCTCGAGGGCCACCGCTACGTGGTCGCGTTGCGGAATCTCCGCGACGGGTCGGGATCGTTCCTCCCGGCGTCGCGCGGGTTCCAGCTCTATCGCGACCGCATCCGCACCTTCAGCCCCGTGATCGAGAGCCGCCGTGAGCACATGGAGTCGATCTTCGGGTCGCTCGCGCGCTCCGGTGTGGGGCGCGGTGAGCTCACCCTCGCATGGGACTTCACCGTGGCGAGCGAGCGCAACCTCTCGGAGCGGCTGTTGCACATCCGCGACGACGCGTTCGACAATCTCGGCGCACCGGCGCCGGCGTTCACGGTCACCGGCGTCCAGGACAACGTCGACGCGAACATCTTCCGGCAGGTGCGCGGAACGTTCAGCGTGCCGAATTACCTCACCGGGACGGGCGCGCCGGGCTCGGTCTTCAACACCGGCGCCGACGGGCTGCCGCAGCACAACGGGACGTTCACGGCCCCGTTTATCTGCAACATTCCGCGTGCCACCACCGCCAACGGTCTGGACCCGGTGCACCCGGGTCGCGCCGGTGTGTACGGCCATGGCCTGCTCGGGACCAACGAGGAGGTCAACGCCGGGAACGTGAAGGCCATGGCCAACGAGCACAACTTCGTGTTCTGCGCGACCAACTGGGCCGGCTTCTCGAGCGAAGACGTCGGTACCGCGGTCTCGGCGCTCCAGGACTTCTCGAATTTCCCGAAGATGGCTGACCGTACCCAACAGGGAATCCTGAACTTCCTGTTCCTCGCCAAGCTCATGCGGTCGTCGCACGGCTTCGTGTCGAATCCGGCGTTCCGTGCCGGCCCCGAGCACACACCGCTGATCGACACGCGTGATGTGTTCTACGACGGCAATTCCCAGGGCGGGATCCTGGGTGGCGCAGCAACCGCGGTGTCGAACCAGTGGAAGCGCGCCGTGCTCGGCGTTCCGGGGATGAACTACAGCACCCTGCTCCAACGCAGCGTCGACTTCGACACGTACGCAGCGATCCTGAACCCGGCGTATCCCGACGAGCTCGACCGGATGCTGTCGTTCTCGATCGTGCAGATGCTGTGGGACCGCGCCGAGGCGGACGGCTACGCGCAGCACATGACCGCTCATCCGTACGAAAGGACACCTCCGCACACGGTGCTGCTGCACATGGCGTTCGGCGACCACCAGGTCGCGAACATCACCACCGAGGTCGAGGCGCGCACCATCGGTGCTTCGATCCGCGAGCCGGCGCTTGCCCCCGGACGCGACACCGCGGTCGTGCCCTTCTGGGGAATCCCGCAGATCCCGCACCTCCCGTTCGAGGGGTCGGCCATCGTCGTCTGGGACAGCGGTACGCCGGCCCCGCCCGACGCGAACCTGCCCCCACACCCACCGCAGTACGGGACGGATCCACACGAGAACCCGCGCAGCCAGGTCTCGGCGCGCGCCCAGAAATCGGAGTTCCTGCGCACGAACGGCTCCGTGGTGGAGGTCTGCGGTACCAGCCCCTGCCTCGCCCCGTAACCCCCCGACCCAACTGGAGGTGGGGTGCGGGGTCACGCGAGCGAGACGAGGTCCAGCAGGTCGTCCGACCAGTAGTCGAGGTCGCCGTCGGGCATCAGCAGCACCCGGTCCGGCTGCAGTCGCTGCACGAATGCGGCGTCGTGGCTCACGAGCACGATCGCACCGGGCCATGCGGCCAGCGCGTCGCCGATCGCGTCACGCGACGGCGGGTCGAGGTTGTTCGTGGGCTCGTCGAGCAGCAGCACGTTGTGCTTGCCGGTGACGAGCTGTGCGAGCGCCAGCTTCGTCTTCTCGCCGCCCGACAGCGTGCCCGCGTCCTGGAATGCGACGTCGCCGGTGAGGCCGAACGCGCCGAGGATGCCGCGCAGCACGACGTCGCCCTCGCGCGACTGCTCGCGCAGATGGGCGAGCACCTGACGTCCGCGAACGATGCCCTCGTGCTCCTGCGCGTAGTAGCCGACGGACGCGCCGTGTCCAGCCGCGACCTCGCCGGCATCGGGCGGCGTGACACCGGCGAGGATGCGCATGAGCGTCGTCTTGCCCGCGCCGTTGAGACCCATCACGAGGAGCCGCTCGCCGCGACCGACGTCGAACGTCACGTCGGAGAACACCGGCGGGCCGCCGTAGCCCTTTTGCAGATCATCGGCGCGTAGTACGACGCGACCAGCGTGCGGCGGCTTCGGGAACGCGAACGACGGCCGCTTCGCGTTCCGCCGCGCGGCAGGCCCCGCGCCGGCCTCCGAGCGGAGCCGCTCGGCTCGCTTCTCGATGGACTTCGCCGTGCGGGCGCGCTTCACGCTCTGACCGCGCATGCTGTCGGCGAGGCGCTCGAGTCGTGAGATCTCGGCGCTCTGACGCGTCGCGACGCGTCGACGACGTTCCTCGTCGGCCGCGCGTGCCTCGAGGTACTCGGAGTACGTGCCCCGGTACTCGAGCAGCTCGCCCTCGTCGAGGTGCACGACGCGCGTGATCGATTCGTCGAGCAGGTCGAGGTCGTGGCTCACGACGAGCAACGCGCCGCGGTACGTGCGGAGGAAGCCCATCAGCCAACGCTTCGCGTCGACGTCGAGGTGGTTGGTCGGCTCGTCGAGCAGCAGCAGGTCACCGCCGGCGAAGAGGATGCGGGCGAGCTCGACGCGACGCCGCTCACCACCCGACAGCGCGCCGAGGGCGAGATCGAGCCGGTCGTCGGGCAGGCCGAGCCCGTGAGCGAGGCGCCGAGCCTCCGCTTCGGCGGCGTAACCACCCGCGACGCGGAAGTCCTCTTCGGCTCGGGCGAAACGCGCGACGTTGCGCTCCGACGGGTCCGCGCTCATCCGCTCGTGCAGCTGCTCCACGCGCCGCGCGGCTTCGTCGATACCGCGGCCGGACAGGACGTGCGACAGCGCGAGCGTGTCCGGGCCGACCCCGCGCGGGCGAGGGTCCTGGGGCAGATAGCCGAACGCGTCGCTGCGCAGCACCATCCCGGACGCGGGCTGCGTGTCACCTGCGAGGACGCGCAGCAGGCTCGTCTTGCCCGCGCCGTTCCGGCCGACGAGGCCCACCTTGTCGCCGGCGCGCAGGCTGAAGGACGCGCCGGCCAGGGTGACGCGGCCGCCGACCTCGACGCTGAGTTCACGGACTTGGAGCACGGGCCATCGTCGCGCGCGGCCGGTGCCCTGCCGGTCCCATTTCCCGAGAAGAGCCCGGCTGACCAGGGATTTCGCGTGCTGTCAAAAGTGTGCACGCCGAGCGGGTGACGGGCCTGGGACAGGGGTAGTATGAGTTACCGACGAGTAACTTGCGGCCGGATGAGCGGCTGCGGATCCCCAGAGGTGAGTGCAACATGGCGGACTTCTCGCTCGAGCTCAACGAGGACCAACTCCAGATCCAGAAGTGGGTCCACGACTTCGCGGAAGACGTCGTTCGTCCGGCGGCCCACGAGTGGGACGAGCGCGAAGAGACGCCGTGGCCGATCATCGAGGAAGCCGCGAACATCGGCCTCTACTCGTGGGAGTTCGTGGCCAACGCCTTCAGCGACCCCACCGGTCTCACCTTCCCCGTCGTGATGGAGGAAATGGCCTGGGGCGACGCCGGCATCGGCCTCGCGATCTTCGGCACCACCCTCGGCGTCTCGGGCATCGTCGGCAACGGCACACCCGAGCAGATCGTCGAGTGGGTACCGCAGTGTTTCGGCACCCCCGACGACATCCACGTCTCGGCGTTCTGTGTGAGCGAGCCCGATGCCGGTAGCGACGTCAGCTCGTTGCGCACCCGTGCTGTCTACGACGAAGCCAAGGACGAGTGGGTTCTCAACGGCACGAAGACATGGATCACCAATGGCGGCATCGACAAGGTGCCGAACGTGCATGTGGTCGTCGCCGCGGTCGAGCCCGACCTCAAGGCACGTGGCCACGCGAGCTTCGTGATCCCGCCCGGTACGCCCGGGCTTCGGATGGGCCAGAAGTTCAAGAAGATGGGGATCCGCGCGAGCCACACCGCCGAGGTCGTGCTCGACGACGTGCGCATCCCCGGCAGCTGTCTGCTCGGGGGCAAGGAGAAGCTCGACGAGCGCCTCGCTCGCGCGCGTGAGGGCAAGAGCACACGTACGCAGGCGGCGATGAGTACGTTCGAGGCGAGCCGCCCGATCGTCGGCGCGCAGGCGCTCGGTATCGCACGGGCCGCGTACGAGTTCGCGCTCGACTACGCGAAGGAGCGCAAGGCGTTCGGCACGCCCATCATCGAGAAGCAGGGGATCGCGTTCAAGCTCGCCGACATGCGCATGGAGATCGACGCGGCTCGTCTCCTCGTGTGGCGTGCGTGCTGGATGGCCCGCACCGGGAAGCAGTTCACCGCCGGCGAGGGCTCCATGAGCAAGCTCAAGGCCGGTGAGGTCGCGGTCTGGGCCACCGAGCAGGCGATCCAGATCCTCGGCGGCTACGGCTACATCCGCGAGTTTCCCGTCGAGCGCTGGCACCGTGACTCCAAGATCTACACGATCTTCGAAGGCACCTCGGAGATCCAGCGCCTCGTCGTCGCCCGCGCCATCTCCGGCGTGCACATCCCGTAATCGCTCGGCACTCGGCCGGGCCGCTACTGGCCCCACTTGGAGAGCGCGTCGGTGTTGGCGGCCAGGATGGCGCCGTTCTCCACCGCGGGCTGCGCGAACTCTCCGAAGTTCTTCTGGTCGGAGAGCTGACGCAGGATCCAGGGCGGCTTCGTCGTGTCGACGATGAACAGGCCGTTGTCGTGCGCGGTGAGATCCACACCCGCGAGATGACCCCCCGCGCAGACGAGCAACAGGTGCACGTTCATGCTGCACGGCCCGAGGATGTTCGAAGGCAAGGGAAGCTCGAACGGACGGCCATCGACCGACACGAGCGCGCCCGTGGCCGGATCGAGGGCGCGCACCGAACCCGCCGCGAAGCTCCCACCCTGCGGTGTCCATGCGCCGGGCGGATACTGGGCCCACTGTCCGCCCGTGTTCGTCGCGTTGCTTGCGAGGAACAGCCTCGAGCCGTCGAACACGCCACCTGCGAGCGCGGCCTTGTAGCCGTTGGTATCGAACGTGCCGATGAGCGCCTGCCACACCTCGGCGCCACTGTCTTGGCGGTACGCGCGGAACCAGCCGTCCTTGTTGGTCGCGCCCACGAGCGCGACGCCGTTGCCGTCGAACAGGATCGGGCTGGACGCGTAGTCGGGGTCGCCGCTGATCTGCGGCGCGGTCTTCTTGAACACGAGGTCACCGTTCGAACCGTTGAGCTTGATGAGGCTGTACTGCTCGAACCCCGGTGTCGTGTTCGGATGCGCGGTCGCCTGCGCATCGGTGACCGAGCCGGTGCTCACGTACACGTTGCCGATGTCGTCGACGGCTGCGTCGTACCAGTCACCCGCACCGACGAACCCGTCGGGCACCGTCTTGTGCACCCACAACAAGGCCCCGGTGTTCGCGTCGTAGGCGCGCACCTGCCCTTGGACGAACGGCGTGTCGCAGTTCGACGAGATTCCGACGATGACCCTGCCCTTCGCAACGCTGGGGCTCGACCATGCGTACACATCGTTCTGCGAGGTCGAGGGCAGCTGGACCACCGATCGCCAGATCACGGATCCGTCGCCCCCGCGCAACTTGTACAGGTAGCCGTCGGGGGAGTGGAAGTACAACACCGTCGCGTTGTTCTCGGTACGGGCCACGACGCTCGAGACGATGCCCAACTGCTGTACGCACGTCTGCTTGGGCTGGAACGCGGTGAACTTCGACCAGATGACGTTGCCGTCCGACTCGTTGAGCGCGTACAGGCACCCGAAGTTCGACCCTTCGTAGATCACGCCGTTGAGGGTGACGGGAGTCGCCAACCATCCACCGCCAGGGCCTGCACCGGAACAGCCCGGCGCTTGTTTGCGCCAGATCTGCCGGAGCGAGCCGACGTTGGAAGCGGTCATCCCGCCGTCCGACGTCGCGCTGCTGTGCCCGGCATCGAACAGCCGACCGGTCCAGTCGACCCCGCATCCGTTTGCCAGCACGATCGCAAGGAACGCTGCGAGGACGACACCACGCGCGCCGGCACGGCGGCGCCGAAAGCCACTGCCCATGTCTCTGCCCCAGACCCGGCTCCCCAGTGAGCCTCGGCGCAGACTAGGACGTCATCGGACCGACGCACAGGGCGACTTGATGAACATTCGCGGGCAGCTGACGGGCAGCCACACCGTGTTCACTCAGCGCGAGAAGCGCCAGCGGGTCGCTCCGCCGGGTTCGACGGTTGCGAGCGCCGTCGCGGTGTGCGCTTTGACGCGGTACACGAACCATGGCGGTGGTCCCGCCGACGGTGCGCTGTAGTCGGCAGTCAGCGCTCGTCCGGTGTCGTCGACGCGGGCCGGCCATCCCGCGGCCGCCCATCTCGTCGCCATGGCCGTGACGGTGTCCGGATCGGTGATCTTGTCGGCAACGCCCTCGATCACGAGGTCGAACTCCTGTGTCGCGACGCTCACGGTGCAACGCGGGTCGCGCGCGAGGTTCTTCGCCTTGCGGGTCCCGTCACCGGTCTCGAACCAGAACGCGCCGTCGACCCAGATGGCGCCGACACCGGTGACATGGGGGCTCCCGTCGGCATTCGCGGTTGCCAGCCAGCAGGTGTGACGGTTCGGGCCGCCGGTCCCGGGCGCCTGTGTCAGACCCTGGTCGAGTCGGGCGGCGATCGGTCCCCAGTCGAGCGGCGGGAGCTCGTACAGGTCCGCGAGGTTCAGGATCTCCATACTTCTTCGACTCGAGTGGCGGACGAAAGTGATCGCGCCGACTCAGAGGTGGAGCGGCCGCTCGCCGATCACATTCCTGGTGCGTAGCGCATCGATCTCCGGCGAGGAGAGTCCGAGCTCCTCGGAGAGAATCTCGGCGTTGTGCCTGCCGAGCGTCGGGGGCGGCCTCAGATGGTGGTGCGCAGGACCGGGTGTGAAGCGCAAGGGCCAACCCGGGTACCGACGCGGGCCGGTGATCGGGTGGTCGAACGTCGTGTAGAAGCCGCGCGCGTGGAGGTGCGGCTCGTCGTACATGCGGTCGTTCGTGAGAAGACGTGCTGCCGGTACACCGCGGAACTGCAGGACCGCGGCGATCTCGTCGGCACCGTGCTTGCCCGTCCACGCGCCGACGTGCTTGTCGATCTCGTCGTGGCACGCTCGGCGGACAACCTGCGTCGTGAACCGGGCGTCGCGGAGTGCCGGCGGGTCGCCCATCGCCTCGAGCAGCTGCCGCCAGTCACGGTCGTGACGCACGGCGATGGCAACCCACGCCTCGTCGGCGGTGGGGTACAGACCTTGGACGTGCTCGCGGTGCCGGTTGCCCTCGCGTGGCGTGACGGTGCCGTTCATGGAGTGCTCGATCACCGACTCCGCGGTGAGATTCGCGCCGACCTCGATCTGTGCCACCTCGACGAGTTGACCTTCACCGGTGCGGCGCCGGTGCTCGAGCGCGGCGCGGAGCGCGACGGCGGTGTGCACGCCGACGATCGCGTCGGCCGGACCGAGCAGGCTCACGGGCGGGCCGTCGGGATACCCGGTGAGCGCGGCCATGCCCGTCGTCTGCTCGATTCCGAGTGCCCAGCCGACGAAGTCCTTCCATGGTCCGACGAGGCCGAAGCCGGGCATGCGCACCTGGACGATGTCGGGCTTGATGTCGACGAGCGATTCGTAGTCGAGCCCGAAGTGCTCGACGACGCGCGGCGAGAAGTTCTCGATGACGACGTCGGCGCGTGCGACGAGTTGTCGGACGAGTGCACGACCGTCGTCGCTCTCGAGGTCGAGCGTGAGATCACGCTTGTTGAGGTTCGTCGCCTGCCAGAGCGCGCTGCGCTCGTACCAGTCGTCCCCCTCCGTCGGATACACGCTCGAATAGCGGTGCCCGTCCGGCCGTTGGATCGATTCGATCTTCACGACGTCGGCGCCGAATGCCCCGAGATAGCACGTCACGTACGCGCCGGCCCAGAACGTCGTGAGATCGACGACGCGCAGCCCGGCGAACGGGAGCGAAGGATCGTCGGGCGCCTTCCGCTGTCGTTCACGCGATCTCGCTCCGGCGTCGAATGTGCCGTCTCCGGCGGGGAATTCGACGCCGATGCGCGCGGGCGTTTTCGAGAACCGGTACGGAGGGCCGGGCTGCGTGAACGTCATCGCCGGGCCGGCGTGGGTCACGAAGAACTCGCGAGCGCGGTACTGGGGAAGGTTCGGCATCGTGCGCCCGTCGCCCACCGGCGCGACCGGGACGCGCAGCGCCTGGCCGACCTCGACGATCTCGTCGACGGTGCGGGCGTCGAGCCAGGGCTGCGCGGCTTCGAAGAACTCGCGCCGCTCGGGCCCACCCATCATGATCTCGATCTGCTTGTCGCCGAACTCGGGCAGCCCGAACATCGCGCAGCAGTCGAGCCACTGTTGACCTGTGAGGCAGTTGATGCCGATCCAGTCGTCCCGGCATCGCACGATGCCGAGCAGCGGTCCGGCCTGCGCGTTGGCCGGCTGCCCCGAGCTGCACGCGCGCTCGTGCATGAGCATCGGATACGAGAGGCTCGCGAGAGAGCTTTCCTGGAGCGACACGTCGACCTCGACCGGTGATCCCGTGCCGCGCAGTTCGAGCGCGGTCAGGGTGCCGAGCGCGGCAAAGGCGCCGCCGACGTACTCGGGGATGCGGGCGCCGGCCTGCACCGGTGGGCGGTCGGGATCGCGCCTCGAGATCCAGCCCGATGCCGCCTGCAGGACGAAGTCCGTCGCCTCGAGATCAATGGACGGTCCGGTCGAACCGAAGTTGGAGATGCGCACCACGACGAGGTCGGGGTTGACGTCACCCAGCACGTTGCGTGGGAGGCCGAGGCGATCGAGGGCGCCGGCACCCAGGCTCTCGACGAGCACGTCGGTGTCGGCGACCAGGGCGAGGAGGCCGTCCCGGCCTGTCGCCTCGTGCAGGTCGAGTGTTGCGCCGCGTTTTCCGGCATTGAGGTAATGGAAGAGACCCGACCGTTCGGGATCCGGTGTGCGACCGGGGAAGGGCCCCCATCGGCGAAGCGCGTCGCCGCCCGGCGCTTCGATCTTCACCACCGTCGCGCCGAGGTCGGCGAGCAACTTGCCGCAGTAAGGGGCGGCAACCTGTTCACCGAGCTCGATGACGTCGAGGTGTTCGAGCGGACCCATCAGGCGCGGGATCCTATGGCTTCACGCCGAGCGGGGAAGCCCGCCGGAAGACGCGCAGCGTTGCGTCGGTGCGCGTGCCGCGCGTCAGGTCGCCGGGACGGCGACCCTTCGATACGCCGGCGACGCGCGGCCTCCCGCGAGCATCCACACGCTGGTTACCACCACGAACGCGACGAACCCGAACAACGCGATGAACCCGAGCGTGGTGTAGGCGCCGCTGTTCTTCGTGACGAAGAAGCCCATCGCGCCGGCGACCCACGCCACTACCGCGATCACGAGTCCGGCCCATCCCAGCCAGGGCACCGCGACCTCGTGACGCACCATGGCGTACGCGGCCGCGGCGAGAAAGAGACCCAGAAGAATGGTGACGACGTTCCCGAGCATGAGGTTCATGTCGTACGTGCCGCGAACGAATGCTCCGTTGGTGATGACCTCGGAGCCCCCCGGGCGTTGCCGTGCCCCGAATGCGAGGATGGCGTTCGGCACTGCGCTGAGGACCCCCACCGCGGCGAGTGTGATGCCGCTGCCGAAGACGAGCGCAGCGAGGCCGCCGCGCCCTTCTTCAATGGTGGCGAGCGTGTTGCGCAGATGGGCCACGAACCACACGAAGGGCAGCACCGCGAATGCCCCGATCACCTGTGAAGCGAGAATGCGTTTCGGGTGATCCAAGAAGTACTTGGCGATCTTCAAGCTGCCGGCGTCGACGTGTGGCGGCGCCGACACCATGAAGACGCTGATCAGCAACAGCACGGCGAAGGCGATTCCACCCACCGCCCCGTACCGCTCCCAGCCCTTGTCGTCCATCAGGAGCCTCCCCTTCCGGCCTGATGCGTGCCGCGCCGGGGCTCGTGTCCCCAACCGACACGGTTCCAGGGTGCGCTTTTCGCCCGCGTTTGTCACGCGCGTGAGCGGGGGAACGGGACGGGGGGAGAATTACGCCTTTCGCAGCGCTTGGATGTTGTGGTCGGTCGCGACGATCACCGTGTCCCCGTACACCACCGGCGTCGTGAAGTGGCGCGCGTGACCGACGGTGATCGACTGTTTCACCGTCCCGTCGGCCGGGTTCAACGCGTACAGCACCCCCGTGTCGTAGTCGATGTTCCAGACGGTGTTGCCGCCGTACGCGGGTGTGCCGAGTGTCGCCGACGGGCCCTTCCACAACAGCCGCAGGCTCGGTCCGCTGTCGACCGCGACTGCGAGCATGCCGTCGTTGCACGGGACGTAGACCACGCCCGGGCTCGTCGCGTCGCCGCCCCACGACAGGCAGTTGATCGGAAGGGACGCGACCTGACCCGCCATGCCACCGGGATTCGACTGGTCGACGAGGTAGGCGACCTTGTTCTTGCCCGCTTGGAACACGAGATCGTTTGGGAGGAGCAGGGGCCCGGCGGAGCCGAGATCGAGACCGCTCGCGTTGATCTGCGCCCAGTTGCCCGGCGTGAAGTATCCGAGCTCCTGCAGCGTCGGCGACAGCTTGATGAGCGTGCTCGTGTGATCGAAGTTCGTCGTCTCCTTGCCGTCGCCCGACGTCACCCAGACGTTCCCGTTGCCGTCGATCGCGGGGCCCGACGTGCCCCAGAACGACCCGCGGTTGGTGCTCGGCACCGTGTAGCTCACAGGGGAGGAGCCGTCGGTCCGAGTGCTCACGACCGTGCCGTGGTAGGTGCCGCAGTCCGCGCCGCCGTAGGCCCAATAGACGCGCCCGTTGCCGAGCGCGAGCGCCGGACGGTTGAACTGTGTCGCGGTGTTCGCGCCGGGCGGGTCGCCGGACGCCAGCACACGACCCGCACCCGTCTCGGTGTCGAGACCGACGAGCGCGTGGCCCTGCGGCGGACCGGTCTGGACGAGCGCGTAGATGATGTTGGTCGACGGATCGATCACCGGTGTTCCGGTGATGCCGACGGGGTCGATGTTGAGCCGGCACGGCAGGTTGGCCGCAGCCTGGTTCAACGGCTCGGCGAGGTGGTTGCTCCATACGACGGCGCCCGTCGAGAGGTCGAGCGCGTAGATCGTGTTGTGCTCGGTCGCTACGTAGACACGCTTGTTGTAGACGAGCGGTTGCGCGGTCACGAACCCGTCGACCCACGGTGACGTCCACGCGATCTTCGCGGGCGTGATGTCGGGAGCCGACAGGTCAGCTCCGGACCGCGTGTTGTCCTTGTGATACGTCGTCCAGTCAGGAGTACATGCCGCAGCGCAAAGGGCCACGGCGAGCGCGAGCGCGACCCACCCTCCATGACGATGCATGCCTTGCCACCGATCCTTCCGCCCCGACGTGCGAGCGGTCATCGTGCCCTCGCACCAGAGGCGTTACACATCCCGCTCAGAGATGACGCAAGTGTTCAGCCGGTGATGACGGCCTGGGTCTGCGTGGTCAACGCGACCAGTCGTCCGCCGCCGTCGTGCACCTCCGTCTGGACGACGATCGTGCGGCGTCCGGCATGGATGCAGCGACTGGAACCGTTCAACAGCCCCGAAGCGACCGGCCGGAAGAAGTTCGTCTTCGATTCGAGCGTGGCGGTCGACGCGCCCTCGGGCAGGTTCAAGAAGGCGAGGACCGCACCCAACGTGTCGGCGAAGGCCATGACCGCCCCACCGTGCAGGACCCCGCCGGTCGTGCAGTGCTCGGCCTTCCAGGGCATCGAGCCCTCGACGGCCTGGCCTGTCGCCGCGCGCAGCTCGATACCGAGAGTCGAGGCGTGCGGGATCGTGCCGACGAGAGTTTCGAGATTCGTCGTTGCGTCCATGACCCGAGGTTCGCACACCCGGGTCGACGGCTCGACGACCACGCAGTCAGTCGACCCACGTGGACATCACAAGCCCCGCGACGCCGATTCTTCGACTCTGGTTCACAGGAGCACCAGGCTCAGCCTGCGGACCCGGGCGACGCGCCGTTCACCGCGGGGAGCATGACCACGAACGTCGCGCCGGCCTCGTCGTCGAGGAGCGTCAGCGTGCCGCCGTGGTGCTCCACGATCTCGCGTGCGATCGCGAGGCCGAGGCCGGTGCCTCCTTGGTGCCGTGACCGGGCGTTGTCGAGCCGGGTGAAGCGCTCGAAGACCGCGCTGCGCTGCTCCGGCGGGACGCCGGGTCCGTCGTCCGCGACCTGCACGGCCACGGACGAGTCGTTCTCGTGCACCGACACGCGGACCACGGCCGACGCGTGACGTTCCGCGTTGTCGAGAAGGTTGCGCAGGACCCGTCGGAGTTGGTCCGCGTCGCCCAGCACCTGGCCTCCCGACACGCCGCTCAGGTCGACGGTGACACGGCCTCTGGCGCGGACCGCGCGCGTCTCGTCGAACACGAGATCGTCGAGGTCGACGGGGCTGCGTCGTGTGGGCAACGAGTCGGTGTCGCTCTGCGCGAGCACGAGCAGGTCGTCGACGAGACGTTGCATCCGCACGGTCTCGTCGAGCACGTCGTGCTCGCTCTGACGCCAGTCGGCCCGGTCCGGATGGGCGAGGTCCACCTCGAGCTGCGAGCGAATCGCGGTCAGCGGGCTTCGCAGCTCGTGCGACGCGTCGGCGACGAACCGACGTTGGCGCGCCGACGCGTTCTCGATCCGGGAGAGCATGGCGTTCATCGTCTTCGACAGCCGGTCGATCTCGTCGCCGGTGTCGGGCTCGGGAACTCGCCGGTCGAGGTCGCGGTCGCCGATCGCCGCGACCTCGCGACGAATGCGCTCGACCGGCCACAGCGCCCGAGCGGTCACCATCCACGTGACCGCGGCGACGAGCGCGAGCAGGACCGGCAGCCCGATGGCGAGGAGGCGGATGAGCGAGACCGTGCTGTCGTGCAGCGGCTTCAGGCTCGCGGCGGAATAGATCACCACCTGGCCGGACGGCCGGTCGACCGTGTGCGCGACGAGCCGGTACGACGTCTCGCCCACGGGAAGCCTGCCGACACTTCGGGCGAGGAAGGCACCGCTGGCGGGCACGACCGTCGAGATTCGGGGTTCCCCGTCGACGTTCGCGGTCGCGAGGATGACCACGCCGGTGTGGACGTCGACGACCTGAACGACGGACTGGTCGTCGGCCGGAACGTTGAGCGTCGAGGGCGGCGAGGGCAACAGCACCAGCGCGGCGACGTCCTGTGCCCGCAGGCGGGCCGTGATGGTGACGTCGCGCGTCAGCGAGCGACGTTCCTGGAGGACGAGCAACGTCGCGCCGACGACGAGCGCGACGGCGACCACCACGGTCGCCGCCGCTGTGGTGCGCACGCGCACACCACGCCGGTGCCGCTCTCTAGCCACCCTCGGCCCGCAACCGGTATCCGGCGCCCCGGATCGTCTCGATGGCCTGACGATCGAACGGCTCGTCGATGCTGCGGCGGAGGCGGCGGATGTAGACCTCCACGATGTTGGGGTCGCCTTCGAAGTCGAAGTCCCACACGTGCTCGAGGATCTCGAGCTTGGGCACCACCTCTCCGGCTCGACTCAGGAGGTATTCCAACACCGAGAACTCGCGTGCGGTGAGCGAGATCTCGACGTCGCCACGCCACGCCCGGTGCAGCGCCGGATCGACACGGAGATCCCCGGCCTCGTAGCGGACCGGCTGCCCCCGCGCCGACCGGCGTAGCAACGCGCGCAGTCGCGCGACGAGGACGACATACGAGAAGGGTTTGGTCAGGTAGTCGTCGGCGCCCTCGTCGAGTGCCTCGGCCTCGTCGTACTCCCCGTTCTTCGCCGTGAGCATCAGGATGGGCGTCCAGTCTCCGGCTTGACGCAGCTGGGAGCAGACCCGGTAGCCGTTCATGCCGGGCAGCATGATGTCGAGCACGATCGCGTCGTACTGGTGTTCGCGGGCCAGCCACAGGCCGTCGGTGCCGTCGGCCGCGACGTCGACGGCGAAGCCTTCGGCCTCGAGCCCCCGCTTCACCGCGGATGCGACCCGCGCCTCGTCTTCCACCACCAGGACCCGCATGGGAGACCTCCTGGCCCCAAGGTCGCGCGTCCGAGCTGAACGTGCGCTGAGAACCCGATGAGAGCCCCGCGCACCCCTCGAGGCACCTGCACGCGCGTCGGGCACCCGCGCACCCGTCGGGGCAGTCGCGTTCAGGTGTTTCTTCGGCGATTCTTGGCCGGTTCTCGGCCAATCCCGATCCAGCGCTCAGGTCGGTGGGCGATCGTGCGGTGCATGGCCCGTGACCACGAGGAGGTTGACAGGATGACGCAGCTGCAGCCCGCACCCGCGGTGGCCCAGATCGTCGAGGGACCCGTGTCCGCCGACGATTGGGTGTACGCGTCGCACATGCTCCGAGACGTGTCGCACACCTCGCCGTGCGCGGTGCGGGAGGCCGGGCTCCGGCTCTTCTCCGAGACCGAGGCGACCTCCGGGGGTGCGCAGGCTGCTCTCGCGGAGGCGGTCATCCTGCTGACGAGTGGCTCGGTGATCTGCGCGGCGTCGGTGGCGTCGACGATGCCGGCTGCGATCGACGAGCTGCGCGAACGTCTCCACCGTCGCCTCGCCGGCGCGGCTGAGCGCGCGGCCCGCCGGAGTGACACGACGCGGCCGCTGCATCCGCGACGTTGGGTCGCGGCGCGCCGGCCCCGTGGCGGTCAGCCCGCGCGCGCCACCTCGTCGCCCGGGCACGTCAGCCCGAGCATGCTGGGCGGCTCCCATCCGAGTGACGGAAGCAGATGATCGAGCAGCTTGCCGCTGATCGCTCGTAGCGCTTCGAGCTCCTCGGGCGTCAACACGTCGAAGAGGTGCTTCCGCACGCTTTCCACATGATCGGGAGCCGCGGCTTCGAGGACGGCGAAGCCCTCGTCGGTGAGCGTGGCGTACGAGCCGCGGCGATCCTCGGGGCAACGAGACCGTCGCACCCACCCCGCGTCCTCGAGGCGGGCGATCGCGTGTGAGAGACGGCTACGCGACACGAGCAACATGTCGGCCAAGTCGCTCATCCTCTGGGTGCGCCCGGGGGACTCCGACAGCGCCACGAGGATGTGGTAATAGGCGAAGGGCATGCCGGCGTCGCGCTGGAGGTCGCGCTCGAGCTGCTCGTTGAGCAGCGTGGTCGCGAACAGGAACGTCAGCCACTGCTGTCGTTCGGTCGCGTCGAGCCATCGACCTTCAGTCATCGGTCAGATGATACCGCGATACTTGATCTCTCAACCATCTTCGGGTGCGTCACACCCGAGGCTCAGAGCGTCGCGAGGAACTGGTCGCAGTTGCGGGCCGCGATCGTCATGATTGCGCACTGCGGATTGACGCCGGGGGCATCGGGCAGCAACGACGCGTCGTTGACGCGCAGATTCTCGATACCCCTGATCCGCCCGAAGCTGTCGGCCGCCGTGCGCGTTCTGTTCTCGCCCATGCGGACCGTCGAGGCGAGGTGGACCGTCATGAGGTTCGTGCGGGTGCGCGTGACCGCATCCCACCACCGGACGAGATCCTCGGGGCGCCGTACCACCACCGCCCCGCCGACCGACGGGTACAGCTCGGTGGCCCCGGCCGCGAGGAGTGCCTCGCCCAGCCGCACCAGCCCGCGCGCGAGCCGGCTCAGGTCGGCATCGGTGAGGTTGTACGTGACGATCGGCGCCCGCAGGCCGGGGACGGCGATCACACGACCGACGCCGTCGCGGATGGCCGCGTAGTACACCGCGACATGCGACCAGTCGTTCATCGCGTCCTGGTAGTCGTTGCCGGAATCGGCGAGTGCCATCGCGACGTAGCCGCGACGGCTCGCCGACCCCCCGATCTCGATGTGGGGCGCGAACTCGGTGATCCGGTGCATCGGAACGTCGCCGTGGTCGAGCTCGAACGGGAAGCGGGCCGCGATCTTGATCATCGGATGGAGCTTCAGGCCCCCACCGATGTGGGACCTGATGCCGCTGCGCTGCAGCAGCGCCGGCGTCTGCACCGCGCCACCACACACGAAGACGTTCTCGGCGTCGATGATGAGCTCTTCGTCGCCGTCGGGGTGTCGGAGTGCACAACGCGCACCCGTGACACGCGTGTCCTCGCGCAGGAGTCGTTCGACACGACAGTCGGGGATCACCCGTGCGCCCGCATCGACCGCACGCGGAATGAACGTGCGCGCCATCGTCTGCTTGGTCGCCCGACCGCCCTCGTAGCGGAACACGCGCCGGAATTCCACCGATCGCCAACCGAGTTTGGTGGCGCCCCGTTCGAGCAGCGCCGACGAAACCGGCGGTGCCGACGGCAACGTCGAGATGGTCAGCTGCGACTCGATCTGGTCGGCGTAGCGCGCGAGGGCGTCAGGGGTGAAGTCCTCGATCGCGAAGTCGCGCCGCCATTCCTCCGCGAGGTCGTCGGGGAGGCGGGGGAAGAGGCCGCTGTTGATCTCGGTGCTGCCGCCGACGCAGCGCCCCTCGGCGTAGGCGATGCTCGGCGCACCGAGCGCGGCCGCGAGACCCTGGTGGCGGTACTTGGCCCGCATCTCCTCGAGCGAGAACGGCTCCATGGCGTCGGGGTCGACCCACGGACCTTCCTCCACCACGGTCACCGTCCGGCCGGCCGCGGCGAGGGTGGCCGCGGTCACCGCGCCACCTGCACCGGAGCCGACGACGAGAACCTCCGTTTGGAGCCGGGTCACGCGCTCGTCCCCGTGCCGGCGTGGTCCAGCGGCATGCGCGCCCCCTGGATCAGCGCCGGATCCGCCGGCGCGACGGCCTCACCCTCGGCCCAGACCATCCGCAGAGCCTAGAGAACCCGAGCCGCCCGCCGCAGCGCCGGAGCACACGGCGTCGATGAACAGTCGTCGGCGAGGGTCGACCTTCGCCCGGCCTCACGCCTTCGGAGCGGTCTGGCTCATCTCGCTGATGCGGGCCGCGACGCGCCGTGGCGTGATCCGAAGGCCCTGCATCGCGACCTTCAACGGAAGCCCGGGGACGACGACGGCCCGGCCGTGGCGCAAGCCGTTCCAGCCCGCCGCGGCCACCTTCTCGGCCGACACCTTGATGAGCGGTGCCCGCATCAGCGACGTGCCCTCGAGGCCCGCGACGCCGGCGAACTCCGTGTCGACCGGACCGGGGCAGAGCGCGGTGACGCGAACCCCGGTGCCGCGGCACTCCTCCGTGAGGGCCTCGCTGAACGATTTCACGAACGCCTTGCTGGCGTAGTACACGGCCTGCAACGGTCCGGGGGCGTAGCCCGCGGTCGAGGCGACATTGAGGATCCCGCCCGAGCCCCGCTCGACCATGCCGGGCAGCAGCAGGCCCGTGAGGTGGACGAGCGACGTCACGTTGAGCTGGATCATCGCCAGGTCGGCGGCGACGTCGCGCTCGACCGCGAAGCGTCCGCGGCCGCCCGCGCCCGCGTTGTTCACCAGCACCTCGACCGGCGCGCCGTCGAGCACCCGCTGCACGTCGTCGACGCCGTCGGGAGTCGCGAGGTCGGCGGGCGCCGTTCGGGCGTTGATCCCGTGCCGTTTCGCCAACTCCTGCGCGACGGCCGCGAGCCGGTCCCTCCGGCGGGCGACGAGCACGAGGTCGTATCCGTCGCGTGCTGCGAGCCGGGCGAGCTCGTATCCGATACCGCTCGATGCGCCGGTCACGAGCGCGAGCGGGCGCGTTCCCGATGCTGCTGTCGTCATGACGCGTTCCTACTGCACCGAGCGCACCCGCTCCAGGGGTCGGTAGCGATCCGGGGTCGGTCCGCGTGCATGGTCCGGATCACCGGTGGGCAGGCCCAACGAAACCGACACGGAAGAGAAGAGAGGAGACGGTCATGAGCGACGTACGGACCACCGCGACGAGCCCGTCGCAGACCGCCGACGTCATCGACGCAGTTCGACGGGATCATGCCGAGATCAAGGACCTGTTCGCCCGGGTCGACGCGGCCTCGGGCGACGGCCGCAAGAACGCCTTCCAGCAGCTCGTGGTGAAGCTCGCCGTGCACGAAACGGCCGAGGAGGAAATCGTCCACCCGTTGCTGCGCAAGGAGCCGGGCGGCGAAGACATCGTCGATCGTCTGCTCGCCCAGGAGGACGAGGGCAAGAAGTTGCTCGCCGACCTCGAGAAGATGGGCCCCGACGCGCCCGAGTTCCCCGCCAAGTTCCAGACCCTGCGCGCGGACGTGCTCCAGCACGCCGAGCAGGAGGAGCAGCTGGAGCATCCACGCATCCAGCAGGCGGTGGACGCCGACCGGCGCCGCAACCTCGCGAAGCTCTTCGAGACCGCGGAGTCGGTCGCCCCGACGCATCCGCACCGCAACGCGCCCGAGTCGGCGACGGGGAACCTCGTGCTGGGTCCGTTCGTCGCGGTCGTGGACCGGGTCCGCGACGCGATCAGGGCCGCCCGCGAGAAGACCTGACCTACGGGATCCCGGCGCCCCTTGCGGGCGTCCGCCCAGGGGCGCCGTTCGTCCGCACCTTGTCGTTGGCTCCCTCCCGGCGCCCCTTGCGGGCGTCCGCCCAGGGGCGCCGTTCGTCCGCACCTTGCGCGCATGGGGCGGTCCTTGGTGACATGGGATCGCGTCGGGTGGGCGGCGCGCACCGTGCGGGGCCCGTCATGGCGGCAGGCCGTCGGACCGCACGGGCCATGCGAAGGGACGGATGGTGCGCGAGCCCAACGTCGTCGTCGCCCCGGGGGAGGGCGTCGACGGAGAAATCGTCGTCGGTCTGCTCCGCCGGCACGGGTTCTCGGTGCACGTGGCGACCGATCCGGCCGTCGCCGAGGCAGCGAAACCCGGTGTCCGCGGGCCCGACGTCGCCCTGGTCGACCTGGGCTTGCGCGAACGCGACCCGCTCATGCTCGTCGAGACGTTCACCGGCGCAGGCGTCCCGACCGCCGTCGTGGGCGGCCGCCATCCCGACGACCGGGCGGCCGCCGAGGCGTGCGGCGCGAATGCCTATCTCGTACGGCCCATCGTCGCGAACGACCTGCTCGCCGTCCTCCGCTCGCTCGCACAGCATGCGGCCGTCGACGTGTTGCGGTTCGGTGCGATGGAGGTCGACGTCGGCACCCGCCGGGTCGTCGTCGGGGACCGGCAGGTGCACCTGGCGCCACGCGAGTTCGAGCTGCTCGTGTACCTCGCCCGCAGCCCGGGCCAGGTGTTCGCTCCCGAGCTTCTCCTCGAGGACGTGTGGCACGTGGACCCGGAGCGCCACGACGTGGGCACCGTGGCGGTGCACGTCCGGCGGATCCGCCTGAAGCTGGAGGCGGCCGGCATGGGCCCGTGCATCCGGACCACGAAGAGCCAGGGATACTCCTTCACGCCTGGCTGAGGCATGCAAGGCCGTTCGCGGGGAATCTGGTATCAGGAACCTTGATGCCGGGTATCACTGTTTCGAACTGCTCCCGCCCGAACCCACGCGTTCACCGGAACCCCGCTATGGCAGTCGACGGAACAGCTTCGAGAATCGGTGAGCGGCGCAGGCTGCTCACCGAGTGCCTCGCATCCGACACGCGCGCCCCGTGGGCGGCTCGGCACCTCGTGGCGGAAGCGCTCGCGGCGAGCGGCGCGGCGGCCGACGGCAGCCTCGACGACACCCTGCTCATGGTCAGCGAGCTGGTCACGAACGCGTGCGTCCACGCCGGCTCCGACATCACGCTGCGGGTGTTCGCCGACGGCCGCGCGTTGCGTGTGGAGGTTGCCGACGGAGGGCAGCTCCCACCGGTGCTCGAGCCGTGGGACGGCCAGGTCGGTGGGCTCGGACTGCAACTCGTCGACAACCTCGCCGACCGGTGGGGCTGGGAGCCTGCGCGCGGCGGCGGCAAGGTCGTGTGGTTCGAGCGGCGCGTCCCGGTCCAGCTCTGACAGGGATCACTCCAGCCGCGTCGCATATCGAACCCAGGCTGCCCGCCTCTTCTCGCGCCGCGGCACAATCGCGCCGTGAAGCGCAAGAAGTACGCGACCGTTCTCGCGGAGTTGCAGACGGAGCTGATCAAGCTGCAGTACTGGGTCCGCGCCGAAGGGGAGCGGATCGTCGTGATCTTCGAGGGCCGCGACGCGTCCGGCAAGGGCGGCATGGTGAAGACGCTCACGGAGCGCCTGAACCCCAGGGTCGTACGGATCGCGGCGCTGCCCGCACCGACCGAACGCGAACGGACGGAGTGGTACTTCCAGCGATACGTCGCGGAGTTGCCGTCGGCCGGTGAGATCGTGGTGTTCGACCGGTCCTGGTACAACCGGGCGGGCGTCGAACGGGTCATGGGCTTCTGCACCGAGGACGACGTCGCGGAGTTCTTCCGTTCCGTGCCCGAGCTCGAACGCATGCTGCAACGATCGGGTATACGGCTCATCAAGTACTGGCTGTCGGTGAGCGACGATGAGCAGGAGCGCCGCTTCCAGAAACGCGTCGACGACCCGACCAAGCGCTGGAAGCTCTCACCCATCGATCTGGAGTCGCGCACACGGTACGACGACTATTCGCGAGCGAAGGACGACATGTTCGAGCACACCGACACAGCCGACTCGCCGTGGTACGTGGTGGAGGCCGACGACAAGCGGGTGGCCCGCCTCAACTGCATCCATCATCTGCTGTCGCTCGTGCCCTACGCCGACGTCTTGCCTCCGAAGATCGATCTGCCGGACGGCGAGGAGCGACGCACGTACACGCGTAACGTCTACGCGCGCGGTCATCCGGTTCCGCGCGTGTACGGCTGAGGCGGGGCCTCAGGTCGAGGCCGGCGCGGGGAGCTCGTCGAAGTCGCCGGTGGTGCCCGCGCGCACGCCCCGGAGTCCGAACCATGCCATCTCGGCGAGCCAGCGCGCGAGCTTCTGCGGGTCGCGCTCGGCATCGCTTCGCTGTAGACGCCGGCTCGTGGCCTCGGCCATGCCCACCAGCGCGTGAGCGAGGACGCGGCGGTGCTCATCGGTGGACTCGATCTCGATCAGGCCGGCGATGAGATCCGCGACCTCGTCGATCGTCCGCTGCACCACGACGCTGAAGCCGGCGTCGTTGCGAACCGACGCGCCGAACAGCAGACGAAAGCCAGCGTCGTTGTGCGTGACGAACCGGAAGTACGCGGTGAAGCCTTGTTCGACGCGCTGACGTCCGGTCGCCGCGTGCTCGGTCGCGCGCGTGATCTGATCGAGCAGGCGGCTCTCCACATCGGCGAGAAGCTCGACGTAGAGCGCCCGCTTCGACGGGAAGTGCTGGTACAGCACGGGCTTCGTGACACCGGCCGCCTCGGCCACCTCGTCCATCGAGGTGCCGTGGAAGCCGCTTGCCGCGAAGACGTCGCACGCGACATCGAGCAGCTGGCGCCGCCGTTGCTCGGCTGGGAGGCGCACTCCTACACGCTCGACTTCAACGGCATGACGTACCGGTCGGTGTGGTCGAAGTTGCGTTCCCACAGGTCGTCGAGCTCGGTCTTCTCGTCGGCCGAGAGGGGAAGGTCGGACGCAGCTGCGTATTCCCGCACCTCGTCGGCCGTGACACACGTGGGGAGGACGTTGACGAACGCGTCGAAGGCGAGGATGCCCGCCACCGCGGCCTGGCCGATCGTCCGGCCGGTCTCCGGTGCCCACAGGTACTCGAGACGCTCGGCCTTCTCGAAGTTGTCGAGCATGTTGTCGCGATTGCGGTGGCCCCGGTGGTCGCCTTTCGCGAACACGCTGTCGCGCGTGATCTTCCCAGAGAGCACGTCGGAAGCGTGCGGGACGCGCGCGATCATGCCGACCCGTCCTTCCTGGACGGCGGGCTCCTTCACAAACGTCAGACCGGGCTCCTGCTCCAGGAGGTTGAAGACGGTCTGCAGTGCGACGATGTCGCGCGAGCGCAGCGACTCGAGCCCTTCCTGCACCCAACCGATTGCAGGTCCGAGCGCCACACCGAGCTCGCGCACCTTTCCTTCGGCGCGCAGCTTCGCGAGCTCGTCCCACAACGCGTCGTCGCGCACGGGGGCTATGCGGACGTTGTGCAGCTGGAGGAGGTCGATGTGGTCACGCCCGAGACGGCGCAGCGACTCCTCGACCTGACGGCGGACGCCTTTCGGGCTCCAGTCCTGTGGCCGTTCCGACTGGTCGGCCATGCGCGGCGCATTGATGTCGTACCCGCACTTCGTCGTGATCACGACGTCGTCGCGCCGGCCGAGCAGCTCGGCGAGGATGCGTTCGCCGAACCCGTCCTCGCCGTAAGCGGGTGCGGTGTCGAAGAAGTTGATGCCGGCGTCGAGTGCGGCGTTCACGAGCCCGGCCTTGTCGTCGACGACGCCCCACCAGTCGGTGGCGATGGTCCAGACCCCGAAGCCGATCTCCGAGACCTCGAGGTCGCTGTTGCCGAAACGCCGATACCGCATGCCTGTGCTCCTCGATCCCGCCTGCGACGGCGGCGTCGCCTACGAGTACTTGATGACCGAACGCGCGATCGAGCCCGACCCCATGTTGTCGAGCGCGTCGTTCACACCGTCGAGAGTGATCTCGGCCGAGATGAGCTCGTCGAGCATCAGCTTTCCCTCGCTGTAGAGGCGTGTGAGCGCCGGGATGTCGCGGTGCACGTTGGACGAGCCGTACCAGCAACCGCGGATCTGCTTCTCCATGATCACGAGCCCGAGCGCTGCGGGGATGTTGACCATGACGTCCATCTTCGGCACGCCGACGAGAACCGTCTGCCCGCCACGGCGCGCCATGTTGAACGCCTGCTCGATCGTCTCCTGCAGGCCGATCACCTCGAAGGTGACGTCCGCGCCGCGCTGGCCGCTCAGCTCCATCACCTGTGCAACGGGGTCACCCTGCGACGCGTCGACGAGATCGGTCGCGCCGAACTTCTGGGCGGTCTGCAGCTTCCCGTCGTTCATGTCGACGGCGATGATGCGTTCCGCGCCCATGTGCCGGGCGCCCTGGATCACGTTGAGACCGACGCCGCCGCAACCGACGACCGCAACCGTGTCGCCGGGTCGGATGTCGGCCGTGTTGACCGCCGCGCCGAAGCCGGTGAGCACACCACATCCGATGAGTGCCGCGGCGGTGAGCGGGATGTCGTCGGCGATCTTCACCGCGCCGATCGCGGGCACGACCGTCTCCTCCGAGAACGTGCCCGATGCCGCCATCTGGAACAGTGGCTGACCACCGACCGAGAACCGGCTCGTCATGTCGAGCAGCCCCCCGCTCATCGCGGCCGCCGATCCCGACTCGCACAGCTCGCCCTGGTCGTGACGGCAGAAGTAACAGGCGCCGCACTGCGGGACCCACGAGATGACGACGTGATCGCCGACCTTCAGGCCTTCGACACCCTCACCGAGCTCTGCGACGACGCCCGCGCCCTCGTGGCCGAGCACCGAGGGCAGGGGGCTCAGCAGTGTTCCGTTGATGACCGACAGGTCGGAATGGCAGACGCCCGAGGCGCCGAGGCGCACCCGTACCTCACCGGCCCTCGGCGCCTGGAGGTCGACGTCGAGCACCTCGAGCGGCGCCCCGATCTCTTTCGCTACCGCGGCCTTGGGCATGACTCACTCCTTCAGTTCCGCAACCCGTTCCAAGCGTAGAGGAGCGGGGGTCCGGGACCCGGGGCGGGGATTCAGCGGGCGTCGCGGCGCTGCGTCCGGTCGTCGCGCTCGGCCGCCCGAATGCCGTATCCCATCACGATGGGCACCGGAAGCACGACGCACGACGCGATCAACCCACCGATGCTGAGCGCCACGAGCACCGTCGGGAACCCGGTGGCGAGCCCGGCCGCGAACGTCACGATCGCGAGGAGCAGGCAGCCGTAGCCCAGTCGCTTCGCGAGACGGACCGCAACGGCGAGTCTGGCCCGGCGCGCCGCGACAGGGTCACCCGAGCTCACGGGACCCTCACGACGCGCTCCGCGCATCGTCAGGACGCGCGAGCCGACGCAGCGCGCTCGCGAGGCGCTCCGGCAGCGACGTGATGTGCAGATGCCGTCGCACCGCGCCCGCGTTGGCGGTGAGCCACCGCTCGTCGGGATCGCGCACCCACGCAGCCGCCTCGTCCACGGCACCGAGCGACAGGAACCGCAGGCCGAGTGCCTCCAACTCCGCGCGGACGGGGTATGAGCCGGCAACCACGGGACGCCGGGCGATCGCCGCCTCGACGAGCGGGTTGCCGAAGCCCTCCCACGTCGAGGGGAACACGACGAGATCGGCCGCGGCGTACGCATCGGCGACCTCGTCGACGCGCCCGATCGTGACAGGGACGCCGGCGTCGGCCACCAGCGCGTCGAGAACCGGGGCATAGCCGTCCTCGGCCGGACCCGTCAGCCAGTACTTCACGCTTCGGCCCGGCAGGCTCGCTCGGAGACGGGCCGCGAACTCCAGTCCGCCCGGAACGTTCTTGCGTGGGATCGCACGGGTGGGCTGCAGCACGACGACGTCGTCCGGCCGAAAACCCAGCGCCTGCCGAGTCCGCTCGCGGTTACCCGCGGCGACGTCCGGGTCGAAGCAGTTCGGGATGTGCACGACGCGCGCCGGGTCGTACCCGCGCTCGACGAGTTGCGCGCGTGAGCGCTCGTTGATCGTCACGTGCACCGTGCGGGGCGTATCGGGCGGCACGCCGCTGATGGACGCGTACTGCGCGCGCTGCCACGGCAAGTCGTGATGGCGGAGTACCACGGGACCGGCGCGTTCGGCGAGCACGCGCGCCGTCGCCCGGCCCGCCCGCAGGTTCATCGGCAACGAGCACAGGTTCTCCACCACCACGAGATCGGCGGGCTCGAGCGCCGCGAGAAGGGCGTCGGGCTCGCAGACCGCGTCGGAGGGCGCATCGAGCGCGAGCCACGGAAGGACCAGATCGCCGCGCGTCGGGGCGCCGTCGATCGCGCCCGCGACCCGGATGGCGTCGTAGCCGAGCGCCTGCCATGCCCGGATCCACTTCGCCGCCTCCACCGACACGCCGTCGGTTCCGCCGAGCCGGAACGACACCACGGCGACCGTGGGACGCGGGATCAGGATCACATCGCTCCCTGCGCTGCGCCCTCCCGGGCGTCCGCCCAGGGCGCAGCTCGTCCGCACATCACGATCGGAACGATAGGTGCGGTCAGGCGAGCTGAGGGAGGCGCCGGTTGGTCGCGTCCAGCACGGCTCGCGCGACCGCGTCGGCCTCCTGGTGCGCGCGAACGACGGCCGATCCGGACACGAGGTGCTCACCCGGAGGCACCACGAACACCACGGTCACGACCGCGATCTCATGGCTCCCGGCGCGCATCACCTGCGCGCTGTCGACGTCGAGGCATTCCGCAACCGGATCCAGCTGACGGAGCGCGTCGAGCGCAGCCGTCGCGACGAGCCGGTGGCGGGTGGCCGTCGCGATCGACCCTTCGGCGAAGCCCACCGCTTCTTGTTCGCCCCGCTGCAGGGTGACCCGGACCAGCGACCGCAAGCCGTTGGTCTCCGCCGTGATGCCCCCGATGACGGTCCGGGGAAAGGCCGTTCGGGAACGTGCGTCCGCATGGGTGTCGTTGCCGAACTGCACCACCGACACGATGCGACGGTCCAGCTCGATGCCGAAGGAGGCCAGGGCCACCGACTGGATGTCGCGCACCACCTGCTTGGGATGCTTGCCCGGCAGGGCGAGGACGTGCACTTCCACCGGCTGGCCGGCCTCGTCGACCACGATCCGTGCCGCCGAGATGTCGGGGAGACGGCAGAGCTCCCGCTCCAGCTCTCGCAGCTCCAGATCGCCGTCCGCGTCGCCCACCGCCGCCATCTCCCGCCCCCCGGATGTCGTCAAAGCATAAGCCCGAGACCCCGGAGAGCCCCGGCTATTGCGACATACTCGGCAAATCTCCTGTGGCGTATGTGACTGACGTCAACTACCGTGAAATGCCGCCGAACCTACGGTCCGAGCTGGGGACCTCTGACCCTGGCGCGGCCCTCGTCGGGTCCGTCACTATTCAAGGCGGGCGGGCAAGGCGACGACAACCACCGAGAGCGAACATCGGTCGACGATCGGAGGACTGCCAGGAGCCAGCCACGCCAACATGCCGTGACTCATCACGGAGAGAGACGGCAGGGCCCCTGCACACGAGAGAAGAACCCACGAGCGGAGCGGATGTCCCCAGGCGCCAATAGCGCAGCGCTCGGGAGATCAACCGTGAAGGGGGGTCTTCACTGTGAAGAAGGCCTACGTCCGTATTGCTGCGATCGCTTCGGCGCTGGCCGCGCTGCTCCTTGCTGGTGGCGCAGTCGGCGGCTGGAGGTAGTCGATTCGCGGGGGCTCTGCCGTCTCTTCCCGAGAGGTCGTACGAGGCTGTGTTGCTGCGTCGCCCGAACCGAGTCGAGGTCATCTGCTTCGCGGTCCTCACCGCCGCACTGAGCGCGGCGGTGATCGTCACGCGCGCGTCGAACTGGCCCTCACTTCTTCCCCTGATCCTGTTCGGCTCCCTGTTCGCCTTCGCGGAAAACCAGATGGTCGTCGTCGGCGGGCGCACGAGCGTGAGCGCGGGGTTGATGATCGCGATGGCCGCGGTGGTCGTGTTCCGAGCCGAGAACTCCCTGCTCGGTCCGATGGTGGTGGGAGCGTGCGGAGCGTGTTACGTGCCCCATCTCCGCGCGTTCGACTGGCGAAAGATCATCTTCAACCTGGGCAACTACTCGTTGACGGTGCTCGCGGCCGCGGTGATGTTCGGCGCACTGCCTGATTCGGGCAGCAGCTCGGTCCCGACGTTGCTCGTGCTGTCGGTGCCGAGCACGCTGGCCGCATCGCTCGTGAACGTCGCGCTCCTCATGCTCGTGGTGTCCGTGGCAAGTGGTCGACCGACGCGTTCTGTCTTCAAGGACTTCGCGCCGACGTTCCTGCACGTGTACCCGTTCGCGGTGCTCGGTGTGTTCATGGGGCGGCTCTACCTGCAGGTCGGTCCGTGGTCGGTGTTGCTGTTCATCGTGCCGGTCGTGATCGCGCGCTATGTGTTCAAGAGCTACATCGATCTGAAGGAAGCGCACGAGGCGACCATCCGCATTCTCATCCAGGCGTTGGAGGCGAAGGACGCGTACACGGCGGGTCACGCCGAGCGTGTCGCGCAGTTCTCCCTCTACATCGGGTCGGAGCTCGGGTTCTCGCCGTCGAGGCTCGAGCGGCTCCGCCTCGCCGCCCTGATGCACGACGTCGGCAAGCTGATCGTCCCCAACCATCTGCTCAACAAGCCCGGCCGCCTCACAGCCGACGAGTTCGACCGCGTGCGACGGCACGAGCAGGTCTCGATGGAGATCCTGACCCGGATCGATTTCCTCGCCCCCGTCGCGCCGAGCGCGTCGAGCGAGCACTCCCAGTTCACCTGGGTGTCCGACAAGAACGGCCAGCCGATCGAGCCGCACATCGTCGCGGTCGCCGACGCCTTCGACGCGATGACTTCAACGCGCTCGTACCGGCGCGCCCTGCCGCAGGACGTCGCGTTCGCCGAGTTGCGCAAGAACGCGGCCCGGCAGTTCCACCCGCGGGTCGTCGACGCGCTGATTGCCGGCATCGAACGCCGCGGAGAGCACTACGGCGCCGGTTACGAATCCACCTTGCACGATTGGGAGACGCCGCCGCCGGTGGTCGGTACGGGTTCGGCCGGTCTCGGCGACCTCGTGGCCGAAGCGCCCCGCTTGGCGTCGGAAGGCGGTGCCGCGTGATCCCACGCGTCCTGCTCGTGGTGGCCGTTTCGATCGTCGCCACCGCGGCCGCCGCACTGGTCGCGCCGCACGGAATCACCGTCGCGCTCACGGTGCTCGCATGCGGCGTGGTGCTCGGCGAGCTACTGGAGCTGCGCCCGGACAACGGCCCCGCACTCCCACTCTCACACGCGGTCGTGCTGGTGATCGCGGGCATCGCGTCGTTCCCCGCATTCGCCGCCACGGTGGTCGCCGCGCAGCTTGCGGCCGCGTTCGTCCGGCCGCGGGTCGGCGCTGGTGCACGCGTGCGGCTTGCCGTCCAACGTGTCGTCACCGCGTTGTTCGCGTACACGGTCTTCCGCGTCACCGCCGAGGTGCTCGCCGGCGGCCGGGAGAGGACGGTGGCGCTGGTGTCGCTCGCGCTCGCCGGTCTCGCGCAAATCGTGTGCGACGAGCTGGCACTCACCGCCGCTCGTCGAAAGAGCGAGCCCATGTTCCGCGGCTGGGGCGCCGAGCTCGCCCTGGTCACGAGTGGCGTGCTGATGGCGGTGGGCGAGACAGGCGTCGGCGGACACGGTATGGGGTTGTGGGGGCCGCTCATCTTCTCCGTGCCCCTCCTCGCGACCTGGTACTCGTTCAACCGACTCAGCTCGATCCGGCGCACCTACGACCAGACCATCCGTGCCCTTTCGGTCGCGCCGGAGCTCGGCGGGCTCGTGCGCGACGGGCATGCCGAACGCGTCGCGGAGCTGTGCGTCGCGATCGGCCACGAGATGGGCCTCGACCAAGCGGAGCTCCAGACACTGGAGACTGCGGCCCTGCTGCACCACATCGGGCACCTCTGCCTCGACGACGCCGAGGTGCTCGGCCGGCCGGCCGATCCGTGGGAGGTGGCGGAGGCCGGCGCGGCGATCTTGCGCGCGACCGACTACCTGGCGCCTGCGGGCGACCTGCTGGCCGTCGAGCCGATGCGAAAGGCCCGTCCCCTCGAGCTGGTCGACGGGCGGCGTGGCATCGGAGGACAGATCCTGAAGGTCGCCAGCGCGTTCGACGAGCTCACCGCGGGCGACGCGGCGCACGACGGCGGCGCGGTCGAGGCGTTGTACTCGGGCCCCGGTTACTTGTACGACGAGGGCGTGTTGGTTGCGCTGGAGCGCGTCGTCGGACGTCGAGTCGCGTCGTCGGACTGACCCGAGGCGACGGGCGCCACCCAGGTGGCGTCGGCTTCGTCCCGGCCGGCGTCGCGTTCGGCATCGCGCAGATCGATGACGACGTCGTCGTCGGACGCGAGGAACTGCACGTTCTCGTGGAGGTACTCGCTGTCCAACGGGTGCTCGGGGGGAAGCGGCGCGCGCGCGGTCTCCAACCGTTCAGCGAGCGCTGTGCGTCTGGCACGCGCGTTCCGGCCCCGGTTGATGCGCCGGATCGGCATCGCGAACGCACTCATCCACGCATCCTCGTCCCGCCGGCTACCCCGGTAACACACGTCGAGCAGACCGGCGACGAGGACGAGGTCCCCGAACGACAGGAGATCGTGCGAGGGGCGCGGGAGCATGATCCGGTCGTCCAGGACGGTCAGGACGTCACCGGGTCGCTCCGGTCGGTGCTTCACCGAAGTGATCACCCGCGACACGTGTCTGCCGTCGGTCGTGGTGCGCGTCGGCCCCTTGGCCGGCATGCCCTGGTTCAACGCGATGACCAAGGCGTTCAGCGCGATACCGATCGCCACGATGCTCATCCCGCGTATGTGGAGGTTGGTGAACGCGAACGTGAGGATGAGCGCGTACGACGCGAGGAGCAGACCGAATCCGACGTCGTCGAGACGGGCGCGCGGGAGATCGACCAGGGGCACCAGCACCTGGATCACGAGGCCGGCGAAGAGCAGGTCGAGACCCCGGAACGGGACACGACCGAGGCGCAGCAGGCTGCCACGGGTGGCGACGACCAGCAGCACCGCCGCGACCACCGCAAGCGGCATGAATGTCATCGCGCGTCACGGTAGCGAGAGGGGGGCGGAACGGGGTGGACCACGTACCATGCCGCCCGTATGGAGGAGGTCCGGTACGAAGTGGCGGGGCCGGTGGCGAGGGTCACGATCGACCGCCCGGAGCGCCGGAACGCGATGTCCTTCACCGTGATGCGGGAGCTGGGAGAGGCGTTCCGCCTCGCACGTGCCGACGACGACGTCCGCGTCGTCGTGCTCACGGGCGCGGGCGACCGTGCGTTCTGCGCGGGCGCGGATCTCGGCGGCATCACCGATTCCTCGCCGAGCGGCGCGCACGACGCGCGTGGTCTCCTTCCCGCGTTGTTCCGCTCGATGTGGGAGCTCGGGAAGCCGACCATCGCGCGGGTGCGGGGCTACGCCCTCGCGGGCGGGTTCGGTCTCGCTCTCGCGTGCGATCTGGTCGTCGCGGCCGACGACGCGGTCTTCGGGACCCCCGAGATCGACGTCGGGCTCTGGCCCTTCATGATCACTGTCCCCCTGCTGCGAGCGATGTCACCGAAGCAGGCGCTCGATCTCATGATGACCGGCCGCCGTGTCGACGCGCGCGAGGCGTCCTCCATGGGGTTCGTCAACCGTGTGGTCCCCGTCGGGGAGCTCGACGCGGTCGTCGACGAGCTCGCCGACACGCTCGCGTCGAAGTCTCCGCTCATCATGCGCTGGGGACGCGACTCGTTCTATCGCGTGCTCGACATGGCTTCCGACGACGCGCTCGCGTACCTCCACGCGATGCTGACCGTGACGAGCAGCAGCGACGACGCGGCCGAAGGTGTCGCCGCGTTCGCGGAGAAGCGCGCGCCCCGCTGGACCGGACGTTGAGCAGGCGATGAGCGACGACACGGACAAGAGCGACAAGGCCCGCGAGCCTGGCGGGCCCGTCTCGCACGAAGGCGGCGACGTGCACGAGTGGGGCCCGCTCGTCGGGGACCTGGCGCGCCGGCGTGAGCGGGCGCTCGGGATGGGCGGCCCGGACCTGGTCGACCGGCAGCACTCGCTCGACAAGCTGACAGTGCGCGAACGGCTGCAGAAACTGCTCGACCCTGGGACGTTCGTCGAGTTCGGCATGCTCGCCGATCACATGGATCCCGGGATGGGCGAGCGCTATCTCGCGGCCGACGGCTGTGTCACCGGTGTCGGGGAGATCGACGGTCGTCGGGTCGCGATCGCGGCCTACGACTTCACCGTGATGGCCGGTTCGATGGGCGCCGTCGGGGAAGACAAGGTGTCGCGTATCCGCGAGGTCGCGTTGCGCCAGCGCATCCCGATGGTGTGGCTGCTCGATTCCGCCGGCGCGCGCATCTCGTCGCAGAGCGGTTCCACCTTCGCGGGCATGGGCGCGTTGTTCCGCGAGCAGGTCACGATGAGCGGTGTCGTTCCCATGGTGGCGGCGATGCTGGGTCACTGCGCGGCCGGCACGGCGTACATCCCCGCGCTCGCGGACTTCGTTCCCATGGTGAAGGGCACGTCCTCGATGGCGCTCGGCGGCCGTCACCTCGTGAAGGCGGCGGTCGGGGAGGACGTCACCGAGGAGGAGATGGGCGGCTCCGCCGTACACACGAAGATCTCGGGCGTCGCGGACCTCGAGGTCGCCGACGACGACGAATGCCTCGCGGTGGTCCGGCGCTATCTGTCGTTCTTCCCGTCGAACAACACGGAACGCCCGCCGCTGCGCACGACCGACGATCCCGTCGACCGGCGCGTCGAAGAGCTCTACGCGATCGTGCCCACGGCGCCGCGGCGTGCGTACGACGTGCGCAAGGTCGTCACCGCGATCGTCGACGACGGCGACGTCTTGTGGATGAAGCCCGAATGGGCCAAGAACCTCGTCACCGGCCTGGCGCACATCGGCGGTCAGGCCGTCGGCATCGTCGCGAACCAGCCCATGGTCCTCGGTGGAGCGCTCGACGTGAACGCGGCCGACAAGGCAGCGCGTTTCGTGTGGTTGTGCGACGCGTTCGACATCCCGCTCGTGTTCCTGCACGACGTGCCCGGGTTCGTGGTCGGCTCGGCGGTCGAGAAGCAGGGGATCATCAGGCACGGGGCCAAGATGCTCTTCGCGGTGTCGGAAGCGACCGTGCCGAAGATCAGCGTCGTGATGCGTAAGAGCTACGGCGCGGGGTACTTCGTGATGAACGGTCTCGCGTACGAGGCCGACTACATCGTGACCTGGCCGACCGCCGAGATCGCCGTGATGGGTCCCGACGGCGCCGTCGCGATCATCCACCGTCGCACGCTCGAGGCCGTTCCCGAGGACGAGCGCGCCGCGAAGCGTCTGGAGCTGGCCGAGGAGATACGGCGCAACATCGATCCGTACGTCGCGGCCGGCCATGCCAAGGTCGACGACGTGATCGATCCGGCCGAGACGCGCGCGGCGATCGCACGCGGCCTGCGCGTCTCCCGGGACAAGCGCGTCGAGCGCCCGTGGCGCAAACACGGTGTCCTCCCCGTCTAACCCGTCCAAGCCGCAGTCGGGACACTTTTCCGTGATATAGACGGGAAAACGTCCCAACTGGGCGGGCTGGGGAGCGAGCGAGAAGACATGGCTGAAGTGCGCGCGGAGATCACGGCGAACGTGTGGCAGGTCGTCGCCGAGGAGGGCCAGATGGTGGCCGAGGGCGACGAGATCGTGATCCTCGAGTCGATGAAGATGGAGATCCCCGTCGTCACCGAGACGCCGGGGGTCGTGCGCGAGATCCACGTCGAACCGGAAGACGTGGTGCAGGAAGGCGACCTGATCGCGATCATCGACGAGAGCTGATGGCCGCCGACGGAACCATCCGCTGGGAGAGACGTGACGCGCTCGGTCTCGCGACGATCGATCGGCAGCGGCGACGCAACGCCTTGAATGCGGAGCTCGCCGACGAGCTGCGGTCGCACCTCGAGCGTGAGCGCAACCTCCGTGCGGTCGTCGTGACGGGGGAGGGCAAGGCATTCTGCGCCGGCGCCGATCTCGCCCGCCGTTTCGACGACGTCGCGACGAACGACGGTCAGGGCACCGACTCGTTCCGGCCCGCGTTCGAGCAGCTGCTCGACACGATCGCCGACTATCCCGCGCCGGTTATCGCGGCGATCAACGGCCATGCCCTCGGCGCCGGTTTGCAGCTCGCGGTGGCGTGCGATCTCCGTGTCGTGCAGCGGGGTGCGCAACTCGGCATCCCCGCATCGAAGCTCGGTGTCATGTTGAGCGTGACCAACATCGGGCGGCTCGCCGTCCTCGTCGGTCAGGGAACGGCCCGTGATCTCCTCCTCGGCGGCCGCTCGGTCGACGCCGAGGAGGCCGTGCGGCTCGGTCTCGTGCACCGGGTGGTCGACGACGCGCTCGTCGCCGCGACGGAATGGGCAACCGAGCTCGCTTCACTTGCACCGCTCACCATCGCGGGGCACAAACGCGCGCTCAATCTGATCGCCGCGAAGCAGATGCTCCTGCCCGGCGTCGACGACGCCGCCCGCGGCGAGATCGCCGCGCTCGAATCGACCGCGTTCGCGAGCGACGACCTGCAGGAAGGGTTGGCCGCCTTCGCGGAGAAGCGGGCTCCCCGCTTCGAGGGACACTGACGAGGCGGCGCGCCTAGTAGTTCGCGGGAAGCAGCCGGTCGAGGTACGAGTAGAAGACGAACAGCACCGCGAGGAACGGCGCGACGCCGACCAGCCACGTCGTCCACCGCGGATGGCGGTGGAACAGCAGCCACCACGAACCGCCGACGGCTGCTGCCGCGAGACCCCACCACAGCGCGAGGAGCCGGCTCTGGTCCTTCCCGGACAATCCGACGCTCGTGAGCTTCTGCCGCGTCTGTTGGAACACCGCCGGCGGGGGTGGAGGCGCGGGCGGCAACTTCGGATCGACCACGAGCGACGCATGGACGATGAGGCGCTTCTGCGCCGAGTACCGCGGCTCGCAGGTCGTGAGGGTCAGGGTCGCGTCGGGCGTCGGGTCGAGCACGGCGACGTCGCTCGGGCTGACGACGAGCTGCTTGGTCACCTTGTAGTCGTAGGTGCCGGCCACGGTACGCACGAAGATGTGGTCGTTCGGCGCGAGCTCGTTGAGCCGGTAGAACGGCGCGCCGTAGGTGGTGCGGTGGCCCGCGATCGCGGCGTTCCCGATCTGTCCGGGCATCGGTGTGAGGGGATAGTGCCCGGGACCTTTGCGAAGGTCCGGACGCTCGATCCCCTGGACGACGGCGGAGTCGACACCGATCTTGGGGATCCGGATGATGGCGACGGCCTCGCCCGGCGGCGGCGGCAAGGTGGTCGTCGTGGGTGTCGGTGTCGTGGTGGTCGGTCCGGGGCCGGCCGACGTCGTGGTCGTCGACGGCGGGGCGTGCTGCAGGCTCCGCGTGAACTGACTCTTCAGCTTCGACTGCTGGCGCGACTCGTAGAAGCCCGTGCCCCAGAGCTGGTAGGCGACGAGCAGCAGGATCAGGATGCCCACTGTGACGAGGACGCGCCCCGTCGCCGCGACGACCCGGCGCACGGGCGGAGACTACGCGGGGTGGAGCGTCACGCCGCGTCACTCAGGGTTCGCCCGGGCCAGCAGCGAATTCGTACCATGGAAGCCGATTTCTCCGGAGGGTGCGTGTCCCTCGTCGTCCGTCTGCGTTCCGCCGTGTGCCTGCTGGGCCGGTTCCCCGCGCTCGCGGGGGTCGACCTCGACGTCGAGGAGGGCGACATCGTGCTCCTCTCCGGGCCCAACGGCGCCGGCAAGACCACCCTGTTGCGGCTGCTCGCCGGTCTCGTACCGCTGCACGCGGGCGACGCGGAGGTCCTCGGTCACGACCTCGCCGTCGACCGTCGCAGTCATCGTCGGGAGCTCTCCCTCGTCGGCCACGAGACGTTCTGTTACGACGACCTCACGGTGGGCGAGAACCTGCGCTTCGCGGCGCGGGCGGCCGGCCGCGACACCGCGGCATCCGACGCCGCGCTCGAGCGACTCGAACTCGGGCGCCTCCGTGACGTGACGCACGGACGGCTCTCGGCCGGACAGCGGCGGCGGCTCGCGCTCGCCGTCGCACTGGCACGCGACCCACGGCTGCTGTTGCTCGACGAGCCGCACGCAGGCCTCGACGCACAGGGCCGTGAAGTGCTCGACGCCGTGCTGGCCGCGGCGCCGGCCGAAGGTCGCACGGTGCTGGTCGCGTCGCACGAGCTCGACCGCACACGGGCGCTCGCGCGACGGGAGGTCGCGGTGGTGGCCGGCCAGGCTGTCGCGCCTCTGGACGACGTCCGTCAACCGCCGGCGCCGGTCAACGTCGAGGTGGTACGGCGGTGAGTCTCGTCCGGGAGCTGTGGATCGTCACCGCGAAGGACCTGCGCATCGAAGCACGCTCACGCGTGACCGTCGGGCAGGTGCTGCCGTTCGGCGTGATCGTGCTCCTGCTGTTCGCGTTCGCGCTGGACCCCGACCGCGGGATGCTGCCTCGGGTCGCCCCCGGTCTGTTCTGGGTCGCGGTCCTCCTGGCCGCGCTGCTCGCGGTGTCGCGGGCGTTCGCTGTCGAGCAGGCGAACGGCGCACGCGACGGCTTGCGGCTCTCGGGCCTCGACAGCGGAGCGCTGTTCCTGGGTAAAGCCCTGGCGATCGCGATCCAGCTGTTCCTGCTCGAAGTGGTGCTCGGAGCCGGCGTGACGATCTTCTACGACATCAGTCCTCGCGGCGTGGAGGTGATGGTCCCCGCGGCGCTGGCCGCGACCGTCGGGCTCGCGGCCGCCGGTACCCTCTACGGCGTGCTCGCAGCCGGGCTGCGGGTGCGCGAGACGCTGCTACCGCTCCTCCTCCTGCCGGTGGTCGCACCGGTGATGCTCGGCGCCACCCGGGCGTTCGAAGCCGCGCTGGGGCTCAACGGCTCGGTGGGGGAGGCGTGGCCGTGGGTCGAGATGCTGGCGCTGTTCGCGCTGATCTACACGACATTGGGGTTCCTGGCGTTCGGCCCCTTGCTGGAGGAGGCATGACGGCGGCCAAGGGTGTCATCGGAAACGCCGGACCGACGGCGGTCCCCGAGAACCCGCGCCTGTTGCCCCGACGGGCGTCGATCGTGCTCGGGTGGTCGTCGCTCGTCGCGCTCGCGCTCCTCACGATGTTCGGTTTGTGGGGTGCGCCGCCCGACGCGGTGCAGGGTGACGCGCAGCGGATCATGTACATCCACGTGCCCGCGGCGTGGCTGGCATACCTGGCGTTCACCGTCACGTCTGTCACCTCGCTGCTGTACCTGTGGCCGCGCACCCGTTCCGCAGTGTGGGATCTCGTGGCCGGTGCTTCGGCCGAGCTCGGTGTGCTGTTCACGGGGCTCACGCTCGTGCTGGGCTCGCTTTGGGGTCGGCCCGTGTGGGGCATCTGGTGGGCGTGGGATGCGCGCCTCACCACGACGGCGGTGCTGTTCTTCCTGTATCTCGGCTACCTGTCGTTGCGACGAATCCCCGCGAGTCCGGAGACGCGCGCCAAGCGTTGCGCCATCGCCGCGCTGATCGCGTTCGTCGACGTGCCGATCGTGCATCTCTCGGTGAACTGGTGGCGCACGCTGCACCAGCAGGCGACGGTGTTCAACCCCGCCCTCAACCCGAAGATCCACGGTGTGATGGCGTTCACGCTGTGGCTCGGTGTCCTCGCGTTCACGTTGGTGTACGTCTACCTGCTCGACCTGCGGTACCGGCTCGCAGTGCTCGAAGAAGGTCTCGAGGAGCGCGAGCTCGACGCCGCCATCGCGCAACGCGTCGCTGAAGCCCCCCGTTCACAACCCGTCGGAGTGACGAAGTGAGTGACGTCGGTTACGTCGCGGCGGCGTGGTCGCTGACCGTTGCGGTGCTGGGCGTGTACGTCGCCCGTATTGCGCTGCGTACGCGCCGCGCCCAACGCTCGTTGCCCGGCCACGACGCCGGCCGATGATCCGCACGCGTCGACGGCTGCGCTACGGCATCGCCGCGGTCATCTGTGTCGCCGCTGTCGGAGCGCTGCTCGTGGGCGGCCTCTCGCGCAACCTCGTGTACTTCCGCACCGTGTCGGAGGCGGTGAAGGCCCGCGACACCACGGGAAGTCACCGCTTCCGCATCGCGGGTGCAGTGAAGCCCGGCACCGTCCACCAGACCGCGAAGGGCGTGCGCTTCGTCATCACCGACGGCAAGGCCGAGGCCGAGATCGATCACGTCGGTGATCCGCCGCAACTGTTCAAGGACGGCGCACCGGTCGTCTGCGAGGGCCGGTGGGGGAAGGGCCTCGTGTTCGACTCCGACCGCATCATGATCAAGCACGGGGCGAACTACACACCGCCGAAGGTCAACCTCTCGTCGCCGCCCGGTCAGACGTCGTGAGAGCAGGTCTCGGGAACTTCGGGCTCCTGCTCGGAGTGATGTGCTCCGGGGTCGGCATCCTCGTCCTCGCGCTCGGTCTCGCGCTCCGCGACAACTCGCTGCTGCGGCTCGGTCGATGGTTCGTCGTCGGGCTGCTCGGCGCGTCGGTCATCGCGGTCGTGGCGATGGAGTGGGCACTGCTGAGCCACGACTTCTCGATCCGATACGTCGCGCGGAACAACGCGCGTTCCACGCCCTTGCTGTTCACGATCACCGGGCTGTGGGCCGCGCTGGAGGGGTCGATCCTGCTGTGGGGTCTGATCCTCGCGGGGTATCTGTCGGCGGTCGTCTACAAGTTCCGCTCGCGCGCGACCGATCCGCTGGTGGCGTGGGCGACCCTCACGGGGCTCGTCGTCGCGCTGTTCTTCTTCCTGCTCATGGAGTTCCCGGCGAATCCGTTCCGCGCAACGGTCGGTGCAGTGCCCTTCGACGGGAACGGCCCGAACCCGCTGCTGCAGAACCATCCGCTCATGGCGTTCCACCCGCCGATGCTGTACCTCGGCTACGTCGGGTTCACCGTGCCGTTCAGCTTCGCGGTGGCCGCGCTCGTCACGGGCCGCTTCGGTGAAGGGTGGCTGGCCGACACCCGGCGCGCCACGTTGGTCGCGTGGGGGTTCCTCACGGTCGGCATCATCCTGGGCGCGTGGTGGAGCTACGAGGTGCTCGGGTGGGGCGGCTACTGGGCGTGGGACCCGGTCGAGAACGCATCGCTGCTGCCGTGGCTCACCGGCACCGCCTTCATCCACTCGGTGATGGTGCAGGAACGGCGAGGGATGCTGCGGGTCTGGAACCTGTCGCTCGTCATCGCCACGTTCTGTCTCACCATCCTCGGCACCTTCCTCACCCGTTCCGGCATCGTGAACTCGGTCCACTCCTTCACGCAGTCGAACATCGGCTGGTGGCTGCTCG
>CAZJSY010000005.1:7427-63784 GCA_964548555.1 uncultured Burkholderiales bacterium | reverse complement strand
TCGACGCGTTCGCCGACCATCTCGTGCTGTCGGAGCGGGCGAACGCGCTCGAGGATCTGCGTGTCCTGCGCCTGACCGACGGTGACCAGCACGTCATCGAGCAACCGGAGCCGGTCTACAGCGCCGGCCTCGGCCTCAACCTCGAGTTCGACACGCACACCGTTCGCTACGTGTACACGTCGCTCGCGACGCCAACGTCGTCGTACGACTACGACCTCGACACGCGCCAGCGCACCCTCGTCAAGCGCCAGCCGGTTCTCGGTGGTTACGACCCGTCGCAGTACCGCACCGAACGCCTGTGGGCGACGGCGCCGGACGGAGCGCGCGTGCCCATCTCGCTCGTCTCGCGCGTCGACGTCGAGCGGGACGGGAACGCGCCGACGTTGCTGTACGGGTACGGATCCTACGAGGCGTCGATCGAGCCGGCGTTCTCGCCGATCCGGTTGAGCCTGCTCGAGCGGGGTTGGGTGTACGCCATCGCGCACATCCGCGGCGGTGGCGAGCTCGGACGGGCGTGGTACGAGGCCGGCAAGCTGCTCGAGAAGCAGCACACGTTCGACGACTTCATCGCTTCAGCCGAGCATCTCATTGCGCAGCGGTACACGTCGCCGCAGCGTCTGGCGGCGCGCGGAGCGAGCGCCGGCGGCCTCCTCATGGGCGCGGTCGTGAACCGTCGTCCCGACCTGTTCCGCGCCGTCGTCGCGCAGGTGCCGTTCGTCGACGCGCTCACCACGATCCTCGACGAGACACTGCCCCTCACGGTCACCGAATGGGACGAGTGGGGAAATCCCCTCGAGGACCCTGAGGTGTACCGCTACATGAAGTCGTACTCGCCGTACGACAACGTGACTGCGCAGCGGTATCCCGCGCTGCTCGTCACGGGCGGCCTCAACGATTCACGTGTGTCGTACTGGGAGCCGGCGAAGTGGGTCGCGAAGCTGCGAGCCACCAAGACCGACGGCCACGTCATCGTGCTCAAGACCGAGATGGGAGCGGGCCACAGCGGACCCTCGGGACGCTACGACGCGTGGCGCGACGAAGCCCTCGTCCTCGCGTTCCTCATCGACCAGGTCGCCCCGGAGACCGTGGGGGTCGAGGCGCCCGCGACCTAGCGCCTATGCGTTGTCGGGGTGCTGCGGGAGGCCGAACATCGGGAAGACGCGCTCGGTGTCGAGGAAGAACTCGAACTCCACGATGCGCCCGTCGGCGATCTCGAGGACCTGCAGCGCCCACGGCTGGTGACGGCCACCCGGTCCACTCGGACGGTACTGGGCGAACGCCGGCCGGCCATTGGCCACTGTCGGGAGCAGTCGTGATCCCTTGCACTCGATTCCCGGTCCGGTCCACCACTCGAGGATGTTGGAGCGGCCCTGCAGCCACATCTCGTACGGAGGCATCGATTGCGTCGCGTCCTCGGCGAGCAGAGACGTGAGCAGGTTCATGTCGTACCGCTCGAACGCGTCGACGTAGCGGCTCAGCAGATCCTGTTGCGCGTCGTCCATCGGCGCGTACGCCTCGGTGTCGGCGAGGTCGCGCTCCGCGAGCGTGGACCGGGCCCGTTGAAGCGCGCTGTTCACCGACGCGTCGCTGGTTTCGAGCAGCTCCGCGACTTCGCTCGACTTCCAGCGCAACACGTCCCGCAGGATGAGCACGGCGCGCTGGCGGGGCGGCAGGTGTTGCAGAGCGGCGATGAACGCAAGGCGGATGGTCTCGCGTGACACCGCGAGGTCGGCCGGATCGGCGTCGTGCAGCGTGACGCGGTCATCGGGGATCGGCTGGATCCAGGTGGCCTCGGGGAGCTGCCCGAGGTTCGGCGCGGCCGCAGGTGTCGCGGGCCCGAGGTCCATCGGCATCGCGCGCCGTTGCCTGCCGTTCAGCATGTCGAGGCACACGTTGGTGGCGATGCGATAGAGCCACGAACGCAGGGCGGCGCGTCCTTCGAAGCGGTCGAACGCGCGCCACGCGCGCACGAGCGTCTCCTGGACCGCGTCCTCGGCCTCGGACGTCGCGCCCAGCATGCGGTAGCAGTATCCGGTCAGCTCGGAGCGATGACGTTCGAGCAGGACCTCCGGCTCGGCCGTTTCGCGCATCGCCGACGTGACATCACTCATGACGTCTCCCGGAGTCGAGAGGGTTGGGGGGCCCGACCGGCATGCTAGGCGCCCCTATCCTGAAACGGTGGTCGAATCGCGAACACTCGTCACAGGGGACGGCCTCCGCCTCGAGGCGGAGCTGGTCACGGCCGAAACACCCCGGGCGGCAGCGGTGCTGTGCCATCCACATCCGCAGTTCGGCGGGACCATGCGCTCCATGGTGACGAGCGCGCTGTTCACGGCGCTGCCCCGTGCCGGCGTGACCACGCTGCGTTTCAATTTCCGCGGCGTCGAGGGCAGCCAGGGCACCTTCGACGGGGGCAATCTCGAGCGGGTCGACGTCGAGGCCGCCATCGAAGCAGTGGCCCCGTCACTGGCGGGCGGCGTACCCCTCGTGCTGGTGGGTTGGTCGTTCGGCGCGGACATGGCGCTCTCGGTTCGCGACGAGCGCGTGAGCGCCTACGTCGCCATCGCGCCACCGTTGCGTTTCGTGCACGACCTCGCCGGCCTCCACGACGACACCCGGCCGAAGCTCGTCCTGCTCGCCCAACACGACGAGTTCCGCCAACCTGCGGAGCTCGAGGCCATCGCGGCGCGATGGGCGAACACCGACATGCACGTGATCGGCGGCGCGAGCCACTTCTTCGTGGGACGCACCGACCGTCTGGTCGAGATGACGCTCGAGTTCTTCGACCGTCTCACCGCCGGGCAGACTGCCCGCGGCTCCGGGCCTACGGCACCGGCGGCCTGACGCCGCTCGACGACGTCTACCGCAACGTCGGCTGCGACGCTGCGATGCCGTGCCGCTCGAGGAAGGCGAGCCGGCGCTCGACGACGTTCTTCCACTCGGTGAGGTCGCTCTCGAAGTGGCAGCGGTCACCGTCTTCGTACGCGTGCTCCAGCTCGTCGAAGGCGATGTCTTCCGCGTCGAGCAGCTGGCGGTACTTGTGGAGGAAGGACTCGTCGAAGACGCCGTTCATCTCGCCCATGCAACCCCCTCGGCCGCAGGCACCCGGGCAGGTGCCGTCTCGTTCGACCGTACCCGAGGTCGCGGCGCCGGTGCACCAGACCGTGCCCGGATCAGCGGGTCGTCGTGGTGAGCGCCCGGAGGGCTTCGGCGACGTCGACGCGCCCTTCGTAGATCGCTCGCCCGACGATGGCACCGGCGAGCCGCCGGCCTGCGACCTCCAGGGCGGCGAGCACCCGCAGGTCGTCGAGCGAGCCCACGCCGCCGCTCGCGATGACGGGCAGCGTGGTCGCCTCCAGCACGCTGGCGAGTTGGCCGACGTCGGGGCCGGTCATGGTCCCGTCCCGTCCGATTTCGGTCACGACGAGTGCGGCGACACCGGAGTCGGCGAACCGCCGGGCGAGGTCGACCAGGTCGGTTCCGGTGCCCTCGGTCCACCCGTGGACCGACACCTGGCGGCCACGGGCGTCCAGACCCACCACGATCCGCCCGGGGTGTCGCGCGCTCAGTCCCTCGACCAGCCCGGGTGATTCCACGGCCGCGGTGCCGACGACCACACGTGCGACGCCGGCGTCCATGAGCCGGTCGGCGGCCGCTTCGTCGCGCACTCCCCCGCCCGACTGCACCGGAATGCCCACGGCTGCGCACACCTCGGAGATCGTGGCCAGGTTCTCCGGCGAACCGGTGCGCGCCGCGTCGAGGTCGACGACGTGCAACCACCGCGCCCCGGCCGTCTCGAACCGCTCGGCGACCGCGACCGGGTCGTCGTCGTAGACCGTCTCCGCGTCGAAGTCGCCTTGTCGCAGGCGGACGCAGTGCCCACCCCGGATGTCGATCGCCGGGAACAGCTCCACGGTGACGGCTACAGCGCGCCCTTGGTGGACGGCACGGTGCTGCCCTCCACCCGGACCGCGTCGCGCAGCGCACGCGCGACACCTTTGAACGAAGCCTCGATCACGTGGTGGCCGTTGCGACCCGACAGGCTCCGAACGTGCAGTGTGATTCCCGCCGCGAACGCGAACGCGCGCCAGAACTCCTCCGCGAGCTGCGGGTCGAACGTGCCGATCCATTCGGACACGGGCTCCACCTCGTAGACCAGGAAGGGCCGTCCCGACAGGTCGAGTGCAACCTGCACGAGCGCCTCGTCGAGCGGCACGAGCGCGTCGGCGAAGCGGCGAACGCCGGCCTTGTCGCCGAGCGCGTCCTTGAGCGCGGTTCCGAGCACGATACCGACGTCTTCGACCGTGTGATGGAGGTCCACCTCGAGATCGCCGCGCGCCCGTACGGTCAGATCGAACCCACCGTGCTTTCCCAGCTGTTCGAGCATGTGGTCGAGGAACGGGATGCCGGTGTCGGCGCCTGCCCGGCCCTCGCCGTCGACGAGGAGCTCGACGTCGACGGTCGTCTCCTTCGTCTCGCGATGTTGTGTCGACGAACGGGCCGCGGTCACGTGGCTACCACCTCGCTCAGAACCTCGGCGAGCGCCTTGAGGAAGATGTCGTTCTCGGTCCGGGTCCCGATCGTCACGCGCAGGCAGTCGTGCAGGCGCGGCCAGCGCGCGAAGTTGCGCACGAGCACGCCCCGGTCGACCAGCCGCTCCCAGACGCGCTGCCCGTCGCTCTGGATCCGGATCAGCACGAAGTTCGCGGCCGACGGATACGGAAGCACGCCCGGCTGGTCTTCCAACGCGTCGAGCATCCGGCCACGTTCGCGCACGAGCTCGTCGACGCGGGCCTTCATCTCGGCCTGGAAGCGCAGCGCGACCCGGCCTGCGACCTGGGTGGGCGCCCCCAGGTGATACGGGAGGACCACCTTCTCGAGCTCCTCGACGACCCACGCGGGCGCCACACAGAAGCCGAGTCGGATCGCCGCCATCGACCAGACCTTCGAGTACGTCCGGACCACCACGAGTGGCCGGTCTTCGGACACGAGGTCGAGCGCGCTGCGCGGTGCGAACTCGCCGTACGCCTCGTCGACGACCACGAGGCCGCGGCCCGTCGCCGCGACCGCGTCGACGAGCGCCTCGATCGTCTCGAGCGGTTCGAGCGTGCCCGTCGGGTTGTTCGGACTGCAGATGAACACGACCGACGGCTGGTGACCTTCGACGAGCCTCGTCGCCGTCTCGACGTCGACGGTGAAGTCGGGGCGACGCTCGCCCTCAGCGATCGGCGTCCCGGTGAGCCGCGCGATGTGGGCATGGAGCGCGTAGGTCGGTTCGAACGCGAGCGCGCGTCGTCGGGGCCCGCCGTAGGTGAGGAGCAACGTCTGCAGCACCTCGTTGGACCCGTTCGCGCAGAACACTCGTTCCAACGGTTGACCGAGACTCGCGCCGAGCGCGACACGCAGGTCGTGGGCCCGGCGGTCGGGATAGCGGTGCAACGGCACCCGGCCCAGCTCGTCCAGCCATGCCGTCACGAAACCCGGCGGTGGTCGGAAGGGGCTCTCGTTGGTGTTGAGCCGCACCTGTACGTCGAGCTGGGGCGAGTGGTAGCCCTCGAGCGACTGGAGGTCTTCGCGGGGCGGAACGGTCGTCATGTGCAGTCGGTCCGGATCGTGATCGAGTCCGCGTGCGCGTGCAGCCCTTCGACGCTCGCCAGGGTGGTCACCTTCGACGCGACGTGTCGCAAGGCCTCGCGATCGAGTCCGACCACGTGGATGTGCTTCCGGAAATCGTCGACGCGCAGCGCGCTCGCGTAACGGGCGGTGCGCGCCGTCGGAAGCACGTGGTTCGCGCCGGCCACGTAGTCGCCGATCACCGCGGGAGCCCACGGACCGCAGAACACCGCGCCGGCGTTCCGGACTCCGGCAAGGAGCGTCTCCGGATCGGCGGTCATCAGCTCGAGGTGCTCGGGCGCGATGGCGTTGGCGACCTCCACCGCGGCCTGCGCGTCGTCGACGAGGACGATGTGGCCGCCGTGCTCGAGGGTGCTCTCGATCTCGCGCCGCCGCGGTGCGCCGGCGAGCAGCCGCTCGAGGGCGGCGTCGACGGAGTCGGCCACGTCGGTGAGCCACGTCACCAGGACCGCGGCGCCGTCGGGTCCGTGCTCGGCCTGGGCCATGAGATCGACCGCCACGTAGTCGGCAGGCGCCGAGCCGTCGGAGAGGACCACGAGCTCGGAAGGGCCGGCCGTCGACTCGATCCCGACGATTCCCGAGACCTCCTGCTTGGCCAGCGAGACGTACCGGTTGCCGGGTCCGACGATCATGTCGACGCGCGGGATCGTTTCCGTGCCGTATGCGAGGGCCGCGATCGCCTGCGCGCCACCGACCGCGAAGACCTCGTCGACGTCGGCGAGCGCGGCGGCGGCGAGCATGACGGTGGGCACGCGGCCGTTGCGGTCGGGCGGCACGCACAGCACGACCTCGGGCACGCCCGCGATGCGCGCGGGCACGGCAGTCATGAGCACGGTCGAGGCCAGCGGGGCCCGGCCACCCGGGGCGTAGAGGCCCGCCCGGTCGACCGGACGGACGAGCTCCTGCACCTCGATGCCCTCCCGCACGATGCGGACGTCGTGGGCCTCCTGCAGGCCGTGGTACGCGGCGATCTGGTCGCGTGCGAACTCCAGCGCCTCACGCACCTCGGGCGCGAGCGCGTCGAGCGCGCGGAGCCGCTCCTCGGGCGGGACACGGATGTCATCGATCGTGCAGCCGTCGAAGCGGTCGGTGAAGTCGCGCACCGCGGCGTCGCCGCGCACGCGGACATCGGCGATGATGGCGCGGACCGCGGCGAGGACATCGTCGTCGTTCGGCGAGCCGTGAGGACTCGTGAGGAACGCGGGGTCGATCCCGTCGCCGGCGCCGCGCAGGTCGGTGCGGGACAGCATGCGGACGGTCATCGTAGACGTCCGGGGTGGTCGGTCTTGGTGGATTCCGTCTCAGGAGCGGTGGCGGACCAGCCGCTGCTCCACGCGCCCTTCGGACGAACGTTCCGCTGTGGCCGGTCCCCCACCGCGTTACCCAGGCGCCTCGACGTGATGATTGGTGGATAGGAAAAGAGAGACTGGAGTGGGTAACGCTGCGTCCGTGACTGATGGTTCTGATCTGGCTGAACTCTCGACGTTGCGGTCGCAACTGGAGGAGTTGACTGCTCGGGTGACCCGGGTCGCGGAGCGGTACGGGACGACTCCCGATTCGGCTGTCGCCGCTGATCTCTTTGCCACGGAGCGGTCGCTCGTGGCTGCTCGGCGCGCGCTCGACAAAGCGATCGGGGCGATCCGCCGGTGACGGCGAGCGACGCACGGATGGGCGGCGCGAAACGTCCGTGAACGCGAACAAGCGGCGCCGGCAGGGAGGCGCCGCTTGCTCAGGTCCGGCAGGGTGGGCTGCGGACAAGGACTCCCTTACCCGCCATCCTGCGGGCGCAAACCGGCGCGCCTCGCCTTTTTCGTGGAGACCTTCGCCGCCGCGCCGGCTCGCGCCGGGGTTGCCTCCGTGAACGAGAATGCTGACGGGCAGATGTCGTTCAGGACGCAGATGTCGCAGCGTGGGTTGCGGGCGGTGCACACGAGCCGTCCGTGCAGGATCAGCCGCAACGAGAGGTTGCCGCGCTCCTCGGGAGGCACCATCCGGTTCAGGTCGGCCTCGATGCGGTCCGGATCGCTCTCGTTGCTCAGCCGCAGACGGCGGACGAGCCGCTTCACGTGCGTGTCGACCGGCAGACCCGGCAGTCCGAACGCGACCGAGCGCACGACGTTCCCGGTCTTGCGCCCCACTCCCGGTAGCGAAACCAGGTCGTCGAGATCCGTGGGGACCTCGCCGCCGAAGCGCTCTTCGAGTGCCGCCGCCATCCCGACGAGGCTCTTCGCCTTGGCGTGGAAGAAGCCGGTCGGGTGGATCAGCGTCTCGAGCTCCTCGATGTCGGCCCCGGCGAGGTCGGCCGGTGTCGGATATCGCTCGAACAGCGCGGGCGTGACCTTGTTGACCATCACGTCGGTGCTCTGGGCCGAGAGGATCGTCGCGACGAGCAGCTCGTAGGGATTGCGGTGCACGAGCGCGCACTGCGCGTCGGGATACTCCTCGGCGAGGCGGCGCACGACTTCGGCCGCGCGCGCCCGCGCTCCACGTGGGAGGGCCATGGCGTCGACGGTACCGCAGGTCGTCGTCGGGGACTGGTGGAGCCGGAGGAGTCCTCCTCCGGAGGCCCTGCGCCGCCTCGACGGTACGCTCGACCTGTGGTCGAAATCCGCGTCGCCGACGCGCTCACGCCCGACGAGCGCGGCGAGATCCGTGCACTGCACGAAGCCGCCCGTGCGCACGACGGGTACGCATCGCTGGGCGACGCGGTGTGGCGCGGCGTCGAGCCGGCGGAAGACCAGCCGCCAGTCCGCAGCTTCTCGGCCCGCACGCCCGCCGGCCGACTCGTCGGGTACGGAGCGGTCACGCGCGCCGAGAACGTGACACCGCCGCACGTCGCCGCCGGGATCGTCGTGCACCCGGACTTCCGGGGGGAGCACGTCGAGGCTGCCTTGCTGAAGTCGATGACCGACGACGTCGCGGCCGGCGGTGGTGGACACGTCATCTGGTGGCGCGCCGGCGCCGACGAGTCCAGCGACGCTTCCGCGTCGGCGAACGAATACCGCGTCTCGCGCGACCTGCACCAGATGGTCGTGCCGCTGCCGCTCGACGAGTCGCCGGTGTGGCCCGCGGGCATCGACGTGCGGGCGTTCGTTCCCGGGCGCGACGACTCGGACTGGCTGCGCGTGAACAACCGCGCGTTCGCCGGTCACCCCGAGCAGGGCGGTTGGGTGAAGTCGACGCTCGAGCTGCGGATGCGGGAACCGTGGTTCGACCCGAAGGGCTTCCTCCTCGCCTTCGACGGCGAGGACCTCGCCGGGTTCTGCTGGACCAAGATCCACGACGACGAGGGATACGGGGAGATCTACGTCATCGGGGTCGACCCGTCGTGGCAGGGACGCAAGTTGGGTCGCCCATTGACCGTTGCAGGCCTGCAGTGGCTCGCCGAACGTGGCGTCCCGACGGGGATGCTCTTCGTGGATGCAGCCAACCAGCCCGCGATCGGCCTCTACCGTTCGCTCGGGTTCGCCACCCGGCGCATCGACCGCGCGTACGAACGTGAGGTCGCGGCATCGTGAGCCCACCGGTCGCTGCCGGTCGCTACGCCGGGTCCCGCTCGGACATCGCGGCGGCGGTCAGCGCGCTCGGCGAGCCTGAGTACCGCGCCCGGCAGGTGTGGGACGCGCTGTACCGGCGCACGGTGCCGCTCGAGGACGCGACCGATCTTCCCCGGCGTCTCCGTGATCAGCTCGCGGGTTCGTTGCCGTTGATGCTCGAACCGATCGTCGTCGCGACGTCTCGCGACGGCGCCACGACGAAATGGCTGTGGGCGTGCAGGCGCGACGGCGCGCAGGTGGAGACGGTGCTGATGCGCTCCCCGAGCCGTGCCACGGTGTGCGTGTCGTCGCAGGCGGGGTGCGCAATGGGGTGCACCTTCTGCGCGACGGGTCAGGCGGGCTTCGAACGCCATCTCGACCCGGGGGAGATCGTGGAACAGGTGGTCCGGGCCGCGCATGCGTGCGAGCAACGCGTGTCGAACGTCGTCTACATGGGCATGGGCGAGCCGTTGGCCAATTACGACGCGGTGTGGCAGTCGGTCGAGCGCCTGCACGACGAGCTCGGGTTGTCGGCACGCCGCATCACGGTGTCGACGGTCGGTGTGGTGCCCGGTTTGCGCCGCCTCGCGCAGGAGCGCCTCCCCGTGACCCTCGCGGTGTCGTTGCACGCGCCCGACGACGAGCTGCGCGCTTCGCTCGTGCCGCTGAACCGTCGCTATCCGTTGCGCGAGGTGATCGCGGCAGCGGCCGATGTCGCGGCTTCGAAGGGACGGCGGGTCACGTTCGAGTACGCGCTCATCGACGGCGTCAACGACGGTGTGGAGCAGGCGGATGCGCTCGCCCGGCTCCTGACCACGAACCGCCTTCGAGGCGGGGTCCACGTCAACGTGATACCGCTCAACCCGACGGCCGGCTTCGCCGGTCGGGCCCCACGGCGGACCACCGCGCAGGCGTTCGCGGCCCGGCTGGACGCCGCAGGGGTACGGGCGACCGTGCGGCGGAACCGGGGCGTCGACATCGACGCGGCGTGCGGCCAGCTGCGGGCGCGGACGCTCGACAACGCCACCGGTCCGCCGTCGGCCACAATGGTCTCGTGAACGAGCACCGGTGGTTCAACCCCAACCAACCGCAGACGCTTCAGATCGCGGTCATCCTGCTCTACATCGACGCCGTCTTCCTCCTCATCGGTGGGGCGCTCGGCTATTGGCTGTTCCTGTTGACGATGATCGCGATGGTCGCCGGTGCCTTCGGGATTGCGAACGAGAAGAAGTGGGGCTACGCACTCGGGCTCTTCGGCGCGGTCTTGAATCTCATCTGGCCGACGCTGCTCGGTTACGGGCTCAGCTTCTACTTCGGCAGCAACATCTTGAACACGATCTTCTCGGCTGCTCTCGTCGCGTTGTTGCTGCATCCGATGAGTCGCGACTACCAGCGCATCTGGTTCCGCTGACGTCCGATCGTGACTGACCCGGCCGAGCTCGTCGCCAAGCTCGAAGCCCGACTGCGTCCGCTCGAGATCGCAGCGGCCGAAGCGTGGTGGGACGCGGCCAACTCCGTTTCGCCCGACACGGAAGCTCGCCGCGTCGCGGCCGATCTCGCGATCCGCGACACGCTCGCCGACTCCGATGCGTTCGACGCGATTCGCGCGGCGCGCGAACGGGAGGACCTGGACCCCCTCGTCGCGCGGCAGTTGGACCTCCTCTTCCAGGCGTACGCGCCGCAGCAGGTCCCCGCGCCGTTGCGCGCGCGCATCGTCGAGCTCGAAGCCGGCGTGGAGGGCACGTTCAACGCCTTTCGGGGAGAGCTCGACGGGCGCCCCGTCGACGACAACGAGATCCTCAAGATCCTCCGCGGCAGCGACGACGGCGGCCTTCGCCAACGCGCGTGGGAGGCGTCGAAGCAAGTAGGGGCCCAGGTCGCGGACCGTGTGCGTGAGCTCGCACGCCTGCGCAACGAGGCGGCGCATGCACTCGGGTTCCGAGACCACTTCGCCCTCGTGCTGGCGACGAGTGAGCTCGACGAGGATCGGCTCATGGCCACGCTCGACGAGGTGGAGCGGGCGACGAGAGAGCCGTTCGCCGCGTGGAAGGCCGGGCTCGACGAGCAGCTCGCGCAACGGTTCGGTCGCGCGGTCGACGAGCTGCGCCCGTGGCACTATGACGATCCGTTCTTCCAGGAGCCACCGGTCAGCGGTGCGGTCGATCTCGACCCCCTGTTCGCGTCGGCCGACGTGGCGGAGCTGACGGTCACGACGTACGACCGCATCGGACTCGACATCCGGCCGGCACTCGGGCGCAGCGACCTGTTCCCACGCGACGGGAAGAGTCAGCACGCGTTCTGCGCCGACATCGACCGCGAAGGCGACGTGCGCGTGTTGTGCAACATCACGCCGAGCGAGCGGTGGATGGGCACGATGCTCCACGAGTTCGGCCATGCCATCTACGACCTCGAGGTGGAGCGCACGCTGCCGTGGCTGCTGCGCACCATGCACGCCCTCACCACCGAAGGTGTCGCCATGCTGTTCGGCAGGCTCACCAACGACGCCGAATGGCTCGGCAAGATCGTGCAGGTGGACGCCACCGAGCTCGACGCGCTGCGCCCACGGCTTGCCCGTTCGCAGCGGGCTGCGCTCCTCGTCTTCGCGCGTTGGGTCCTCGTGATGACGACGTTCGAGCGGGGCCTCTACGCCGATCCCGAGGCGAACCACGATACGCGCTGGTGGGATCTGGTCGAACGCTTCCAGCTCGTGACACGACCCGAGGGGCGGCATGCGCCCGACTGGGCGGCGAAGATCCATCTCGCAGCCGCGCCCGTCTACTACCAGAACTACCTCTACGGCGAGCTCGTCGCGTCACAGCTCGACGCCACGTTGCAGCGGGTCGCCGGAGGGCTCGTCGACCGCGCCGAGGCCGGCCGCTACCTCGCGGAGCGCTTCTTCGCCCCCGGCGCGTCGTTGCGGTGGGACGCGCTCGTGCAGCAGGCGACCGACGAGCCGCTCTCGGTGCGGCACTTCGCCGCGCAGCTCGCGTGAACGTACCGGCGACTTCGATAGATTCCGCGCGCAACCACCCGACAGTCGAAGTGCAGGAGGCCGGCTGATGGATCTCGGGCTTCGGGGGCGTGCGGCGGTGGTGGCCGGCGGGTCGCGCGGCATCGGGCGCGCAAGCGCGGAGCTCCTCGCGAGCGAAGGCTGCCGTGTCGCGGTGCTCGCGCGCACCGAGTCGGACCTGCGCGAGACCGAGGAGGAGATGCGCGAGCGCGGGTCGCCCGATCCCCTCGGGCTCCAGTGCGACCTGCTCGACACCGGTGAGGTGGAGGCGGCGTTCTCGTACCTCGAGGAGCGTTGGGGCGAGCTGAACGCGATCGTGCACGCGGCCGGCCCCGCGCATCTCGGTGGGATCGACGAGCTGACCGACAACGAGTGGCTCGACGCCTTCGACGCGGGCGTGGTGTCGATGATCCGCTGTGTTCGGGCCGGGCTGCCCTTGATCCGCAAAGCGTCGTTCGGCCGGATCGTCAACATCGCGTCGAGCAACATCCGTCACCAGAGCCCCGGTTTGATCGGCTGGACCGCAGCCAAAGCCGCGCTGGCGAGCGCGTCGAAGAATCTGGCGCGCGAGCTCGCGGGGCAAGGGATCATCGTCAACACCGTCGCCCCCGGGATGGTCATGACGACCGCGATCGAGAGCTACCTGGCCGACGCGGATTCCACCGGCTTGCCCGAAGGACCGCTCGAGGCCGCGTACGCCGCGGTCGAGCGCGATTTCGCCACGCCGAACGACATCGGGCGCATCGGTCTTCCCGAAGAGGTCGCCGCGCTCGTGGTGTTCCTCTGCTCTGAGCCCGCGAGCTTCATCGTCGGGGCAACGGTTCCCGTCGACGGCGGCAGCGATTTCTTCTAGCGGTGTCTCGACCCGCATCGGGAGGCACGTGTGTGTGACACGTTGTGCGTGATCGGCTCGGGCCGCACGCTGTTCGGCAAGAACTCCGACCGGCCTGTCGCCGAGGCACAGGTCGTCGAGTCGTACGACCCCCGCGCGCGCGGCGGCAACGTGCGCACGCAGTACCTCGAGATCCCCGACGCGGGAGCTGCCGGTCTCCTCGGCTCCCGCCCGACGTGGTTGTGGGGCCTCGAGCACGGCGTCAACGAGCACCGCGTCGCGATCGGGAACGAGAAGGTGTGGACGGTCGACGACCCGCACGCCGCGCGGCCCGCGCTGCTCGGTATGGATCTCGTGCGCCTCGGTCTCGAGCGCGGGCGCAGCGCCGACGAGGCCTTCGACGTCATCACGACCCTGCTCGCGGAGCACGGGCAGGGGGGCAGCGGCGAGCCGGACACGGAGGAGCCGTACTGGTCGTCGTTCCTCGTCGCCGATCCTCGCGGCGCATGGATACTCGAGACGAGCGCGCAGACGTGGGCCGCCCGTGCAGTGGAGCGCGGCGCGGCGATCTCGAACCGGATCTCCCTCGCCGCCGACTGGACACGAGCGTCGGCCGACGTGGCCGCCGGTGTCGACTTCGACCGCTGGCGGCCGCAGGACATGTCGACCGGCCATGCCGACAAGCGTCTCGCCGCCACCGGCGCCTGCGTCGCGACGACGGCGGCGATCCCCGGGGCACGCGACGTCGTGGCGACGTTGCGCCACCACGGTGAACGGGCGTGGGGACGGCCCGGCGACGACGCCGGCGACGTTTCGCCCGTGCCGCGCGAGGTGCTCGCCGACGGCACCGGCATCACCGTGTGCATGCACATCCGCGACTACCAGGCCACTGCGGCGTCGATGGTGACGGCACTGCCCGAGTCGCCCGACGAGCCGGCACGCGCATGGGTCGCGCTCGGCAGTCCGTGTGCGAGCGTGTACATCCCCGTGTTCCCGCCCTACGACGTGCCACCTGAGCTGGCCGACAAGGACATGTGGGCGCGCTTCGCCGAGCTGCGCGATCGCGTCGAGCGGGATCCGGACGCGCTGGCCGAGGTGCGTTCGATCCTGGCGCCCGTCGAGGCGGAGCTCTGGGACGTCGCCGACGCGGCGACGGCTTCCGGCGACGCCGGTCCGAGGGGCGCCGCCGTGCACGGTGCGTGGCCTCTCGTCGACGGGGCGCTCGGGAAGCTCGGCGTCTGACGCGCTGACTCCGACGCTCAGCTTGTCGCCTTGGGGCGGTTCGGCCCATGCCGCTACGGTCTCGCCCGGCACGGGAGGGTGCATGGAGTTCAACCTCGCCGACCTCTTCGAGATCATCGTCGACGCCGTCCCCGATCGTGAGGCGATCGTCGCAGGCGACAGGCGTCTGACGTACCGCGTGCTCGACGAGCGCGTGAACCGGCTCGCGCACCATCTCGCCGCGAACGGTGTCGGTCCCGGCGATCACGTCGCGCTCTATCTCTCCAACGGCTCGGAGTACCTCGAGGGAATGCTCGCGGCGTACAAGCTGCGCGCGGTACCGATCAACGTGAACTATCGCTACGTCGAGGAGGAGCTTCGCTACCTGCTCGACGACAGCGACGCGGTCGCGGTCGTCTTGCACGACGAGTTCGCGTCGAAGCTCGCGAGCATCCGGGGCCGTCTCCCGAAGTTGGACACCGCGCTGGTCGTTGAAAGTCGGCGCGCTGACGAAGGACCCGCTGGAGCTCTCGGCCAGCTCGACGACCTGCGCGTGTGCGAGTACGAGGCCGCGCTCGCGGCTGCGTCCCCGGCGCGCGACTTCGCGCCGCGGTCCGCCGACGACCTGTACATCCTCTACACCGGCGGTACCACCGGAATGCCGAAGGGCGTGATGTGGCGCCACGAGGACATCTTCTTCGGCGCGTTCGGCGGTGGCGGGATCGGCAACGAGGTCACGCGCCCCGAAGAGCTCGCCGACCGCGCACGGGAAGGGCGTACGCGCTGCCTCCCGGCCTGCCCCTTCATGCACGGCACCGCACACTGGATGGCGTTCTCCGCGATCTACACCGGCGGCACGGTCGTCGTATCCCTCGACCATCATCTCGACCCGGTCCGGCTCTGGGATCTCGTCGCGCGCGAGCACGTGAACTTCCTCGTCATCGTCGGCGACGCGTTCGCACGCCCGTTGGTGGAGGCGCTCGACCGTCTCGAACCCGACGTCGACCTCTCCGGGTGCTCGGTCATCCTCAGCGGCGGTGCGATCCTGTCGCCGACGGTCAAGCGCGCACTCGCCGAGCGGCTCCCCGGCACGCTGATCGTCGACGGTTACGGCTCGTCGGAGGCGGGCGGCCAGGGGCAGTCGGTCACGGTTGCGGGAGCCGATGTGAACGCAGCCCCCCGCTTCAACGTCAACCAGGAGACGACCGTGCTGGACGACGAGCTACGTCCGGCGCCGCCCGGCGTCGTCGGCCGGCTCGCGCGCCGGGGCCGCATCCCGCTCGGCTACTACAAGGACGAGGAGAAGTCCGCGGCAACCTTTCCGGTGATCGACGGCGTGCGGTGGTCGATCCCCGGTGACCACGCGCGAATCGAGGACGACGGGTCCATCACACTGCTCGGTCGAGGATCGGTGTCGATCAACACCGGCGGCGAGAAGGTGTATCCCGAAGAGGTCGAGGCGGCGCTCAAGGGACATCCCGACGTGTTCGACGCGGTCGTCGTCGGCGTACCGGACGCGCGATGGGGCGAGCGGGTCGTCGCGTTGGTGCAGGCGCGGCCGAACCGCTCGCCGAGCTTCGACGATCTCGACGCGCACGTACGCACGCACGTCGCCGGCTACAAGGCCCCGCGCGACATCGTCGTGGTCGACGCGGTCGTGCGGTCACCTTCCGGAAAGCCCGACTACCGCTGGGGAAAGCGCACCGCGCTCGAGCGTCTTGCGGGGCCACGTGGTGGGTAGCCTCGCCGAGTGAACCGCCTCGCGAGCGAGACCAGCCCGTACCTTCGCCAGCACGCCGACAATCCCGTCGACTGGTATCCGTGGGGCGAGGAGGCGTTCACCCGGGCCCGCGACGAGGACAAGCCGATCCTGCTGTCCGTGGGGTACTCCTCGTGTCACTGGTGCCACGTGATGGCCCATGAGTCGTTCGAGAATGCCGATGTCGCGGGCGAGATGAACCGCGCCTTCGTGAACGTGAAGGTGGACCGGGAGGAACGGCCCGACGTCGACGGCATCTACATGCAGGCCGTCCAAGCGATGACCGGCCGCGGCGGATGGCCCATGACGGTGTTCCTCACGCCCGAAGGTCGGCCGTTCTTCGCGGGCACGTACTTCCCACCCGAGGACCGGCACGGCATCCCGGGTTTTCCGCGGGTGCTCGCCGCGGTCGAGGACGCGTGGCAGAACCGGCGCGAGGAGCTCGGGGAGCAGGCCGGCAAGGTGCACGACATGCTCGCGCACGACCCGTTCGGTGGCGACGGCGGGGGGCGAGACCATGTGTCGGCCGCGGTGCTCGACGCGGCCTACGACGCGATCCGGTCACAGTTCGACGCGCGCTTCGGCGGGTTCGGCGCTGCCCCGAAGTTCCCGCAAGCCATGACGATCGAGTTCCTCGTGCGCGCGTATCTCCGCAACACCGCGGAGGAGACACTGACGATGATCACCACCACGCTGGACGCGATGGCGGCCGGCGGCATGTACGACCAACTCGGTGGCGGCTTCCACCGCTACTCGGTCGACGCGTACTGGCTCGTCCCGCACTTCGAGAAGATGCTCTACGACCAGGCGCTCCTCACACGGGTGTACCTGCACGCGTATCTCGTGACCGGCGACGAGCGGTACCGGCGTGTCGTCGAGGAGACGGTCGGCTACGTGCTGCGCGACCTTCACGATCCCGAGGGCGGCTTCTATTCCGCGCAAGACGCGGACTCCGAAGGCGAAGAGGGCCGGTTCTACGTCTGGTCACAGGACGAGATCGAGCGGTCTGCCGGCGACGACGCGCCCGACTTGATCCGCCACTACGGCGTCACGCCGGGCGGGAACTTCGAAGGCGCCAACATCCTGCACGTCGTCGATCCACGTTCCACGCCGTCGGCGGCTGTGGAACGCGGCCGCGCCGCACTGCTGTCGACCCGCGAGGAACGGGTTCGCCCGGGCCTCGACGACAAGGTGCTGCTCGGTTGGAACGCGCTCTTCCTTCGCGCGCTCACGGAGGCCGCCGCGGCACTCGAACGCCCCGACTGGCTGGAGGCCGCCCGCACGACCGCCCGCTTCCTGCTGCGCGACCTCCGCGACGACGAAGGCCGGTTCCTGCGTTCGTGGCAGCGCTCGGCCGAGCCGCACCCGGGTGCCGGTGCGAGCGGGCGGGCCAGGCACCTCGCGTACGCGGAGGATTACGCGGCGCTCCTCGAGGCCTTGCTCACACTGGCAGAGCTGGACGAGATCGGCTGGATCGAGGACGCCACCGAGGTGGCCGACGAGATGCTGAGGCTGTTCCACGACCGTGAAGGCGGGGGGTTTTTCACGACGGGGTCCGACGCCGAGCCGCTCATCGTTCGGCCCAAGGAGCTGTTCGACAACGCGACGCCTTCGGCGAACTCCCTCGCGGCCGACGGGTTGATCCGTCTTGCCGCGTTGTCGGGCCGGACCGGATACGACGAGCCCGCATTCGAGGTGCTCGACCTCGTGGCGCGCGTCGCGAGTGAGCATCCGGCCGCGTTCGCATACGCGCTCGAAGCGTTGGAACGCGGGGTCACTGCACCCGTCGAGGTCGCGGTCATCGGCGAGCCCGACGATCCTGGGACGGAGGCGCTGTGGTCCCGGGTGACGGGCAGGCTCCTTCCGGCGTCCGTCGTGGTTCGGGCGCGCCCCGAGCGCGGCGCCGCCGACCTCACACCGCTGCTCACCGACCGGGAGCTCGTCGACGGGCGGCCGACCGCGTACGTCTGCGAGTACTACGCGTGCCGCCAACCGACGGTGTCACCCGATCAGCTGAGCGCACAGCTCGACGAGGCGCTCGCGGCGCGCCGCCCCGGGCCGCCTGCGCGGACCTAGGCGCCGGAGGACAAGCCGCCGGCGAGTGCGTCGGCGAGGGCCCATCCGAACACGATGAGGGCCTCACCCTGCAACGCGTCGACGCCTTCGAGCAACGTGGTGGCGGCCTTGCCGCCCGCCTTCACGGTGCTCGAGTCGAGGATCGGGGCCGACTTGCCGATGGCGCCGCACCGGAACGTGCGATCGTCGTACCGGCTGTCGCAGCTGAATCGCCGGGCGAGCCTGCGACCCCAGGCACGCTCCTCACCGGTCGGTGAATAGCCGACTCGTGGCACGACGTCGGCGAGCGGCGCCAGCAACCCGTATGCGGCGGGGTGTCCGACCTGACCCGCCACGAGCACGTCCTCGTCGGGGAACGAGATCGCCGCCCGGCGGTAGAGCTCGCCGACGAGGCCCTTGAGCACCGCGTTGGAGTTTCGGCTCCGCCGGACGGCGCCCAGGCCCCACAGGATGCAGGGAGTGCCGCCAACCCGTTCGAGCGATCCGAACAGGAAGCCGTGCCGGTCACCCTCGACGCTCGCCTGGACGATCAGCGGGAACTGCTCGACCTGCTGATCGAGCTCGCTATCGCCCAGCGAGATGCCGATGGTGGTGAGGAGCTGACTGAGCTCATCGAGCTCTGCCGGCTTCAGCGAGACGGAATCACGAGATTCGACATGCATCGCCTACGTATTCTGGCCGATGCGCGCCCGATCGCTCCAGTCCATGGGCCGGGCCAGGCCGAGAAACTCGCTCAACAGGCTCTTCCCCGGCGCACCTTCGGCCTTCATACGCGAGATCTCTTCATCTTCGGGCTCCAGCTGCCGAAGAGTGGATCGTGGAGCCGGATGACGAGCCGCGGGTGCTACCGGGATGGTCGGTGTCTCCGCCGCAGGACTTCGAACAGGCCGTCGAGGCGGTGCTCGCGCACCTGGCCTCCGAGGTCCTGTCCACGTGGATGCTCGTCCGCGCCGAGGGTGAGGAAGGCCTGGTGCTCTCGGTCGCCGGCGACGCGGCCTGCGTGACACCCGGGTCGACGTTCCGCTGGGCCGACTCGATGTCGGCACGCATGGTTCGAGAAGGTCCGAATGCCGCCGGCTCGACGGCGGCCGTTGAGTCGTATCGAGACGTCCCGTGGGTCCTCGACGGGCGGGTGGGGGCTTTTCTCGGTGTCCCGATCTGTCGCACCGACGGCACGCTCTTCGGCGTGCTCGCGGGAATCGCGCCCCGCGCCGTCAACGACGATCTCGCCTCCCACGTGCCGGTGGTGGAGCTGCTCGGGCGCCTGCTCGGCGCGTTGCTCTCCGCCGACCTGCGCGAGACCGTCGACGCCCGTCAGGTTGAGCGGGTCCAGGTCAACGACATGTACGACAGCGTCACAGGCCTCGGTGACCGGACCTACTGGGACCGGGTGATCGCGGCAGAAGAGGCCCGCTGCCGACGGTACGGCGACCACGCGGCCGTCGTCGTCCTCGAGCTCGACGACTACGACGACATCGTGTCGGAACACGGAACCGACGCGGCGCAGGTGCTCCTGCGGCGGGCCGCCCGGGTACTGCGGACGCAGTGTCGCGAGGAGGACGTCATCGCGCGTGTGGCGCCGGGGATGTTCGGCGTCCTCTCGGTCGGCGCCGACGCCGACGGCGCGGCGATGCTCACCGGTCGCCTCCAGACACAGCTCGACGACAACGCCGTGCACGCGACGCTTCGGTTCCGAGCCCGGGATCCGCTGCACGGGCTCGCCCACGCGTGGCGCAGCGCGGCGAGCGCGCTCAGTGTCGAAGCCCGCCGGCCGGCCTAGCAGACGACACGAAGGGCGATGCCGTCACGGCCGGGGTCGGCCGGGATGGCAGGCTGGTAGTTCGTGATTCGAATCTGTCGCGCCCGCGTGCGTTCGCTCACCGCCGCTTCCGTAGCCCTCCTCGCCACGGCCTCGTGCCTCGCCAACGGCGTCTCCGTCCAGGCGGCCACCCAGCCGCCGGTCGCCACCGTCCCGGGCGTCAAGGTGCGCGACGACCGCATCGTCGTGCGCACGAAGCCGGGCGCGGGCAAGCCTCACGGCGCACACACGCTCGCCTCGACGTCGATGCAGGGCGGCCGCGGTCAAGTGCATCTGGTGGAAGTTCCGCGCGGCCGCGTCGCAGACGAGATCGCTCGGTTGCGCGCCGATCCATCCGTCGACGTCGCGCAACCCGACCACGTGTACTCGACCAGCGCGAGCACGATCACCCCGAACGATCAGCTCTACGGCTACCAGTGGGGGCCGGGATACATCTCCGCGCCCCAGGCGTGGGTGACGACGACAGGTGATCCGAGCGGGAACGCACCAGTCGTCGCCGTGCTCGACAGCGGCATCGACTACAACCACCCCGACCTCGCCCAGAACGTGTGGTCGAACGTCAACGGCACGGGCGGATGCCCGCCGGGAACGCACGGTTACAACGCGATCACCGGCTCGTGCGACCCCCTCGACGACAACGGGCACGGTACCCATGTGGCCGGCACGGTCGGCGCGGTGGGCAACAACGGTTTCGGCGTCACCGGCATCGCGTGGCAGGCGAAGGTGATGGCGGTGAAGTTGCTCGACAAGTTCGGCAACGGCGACGACTGGACCGCGATCAGCGCGATCAACTGGGTGATCAACGCGAAGAACAGCGGGGTCAATATCCGTGTCATCAACGCGTCGTGGGGTGGCGTGGGCAAGGATCCACTTCTCGAGGACGCTGTCACGCGCGCGTGGAACGCGGGCATCCTGTTCGTGACCGCGGCCGGCAACGACACCGCGAACAACGACGACCCGACGGGGACGAAGTTCCAGGATCCCTGCGGCGCTCCTGAGGCCCTCTGCGTGGCCGCGATCAACAAGGCCGGCGACCTCGCCTGGTTCTCGAACTGGGGAGCGACGACCGTCGCACTCGCGGCCCCGGGCGAGGCGATCGCGTCGACATGGCCGACGTACATCTACCCCTACAACTACGCGGGCGAGGACGGCACGTCGATGGCCACGCCGCACGTGACTGCCGCCGCTGCGCTCGTCGCCGTCACGCAACCGAACATCACCGTCGGCGCGCTGCGGAACCGCATCATGGCGAGCGTGGACGACAACCCCAGCCTCCACGGCTTCGTATCGACCGGCGGCACCCTCGACCTCTGCAAGGCGATTCCAGGCTGTGGCGGCAACGCCGCGGTCGCTCCGACGCCGCCGCTCGCGGTCTCGGCGAACACCGTGAACGGTGTCGCGAAGGTGACGTGGAGACCTCCGGCATCCAACGGTGGCGCCGCCGTGAGCTACAGCGTCGCGTCGTCTGTGTCGTCGAACCCGCAACCCGCGAACGCCCCGTATCAACAGTCGGGTCTGGGGAGCGACAACAAGCGCGTGACGTTCTCGGTGGCGGCCGGCAACACGAAGGGATCGAGCGGCCCGGCGTCGCTCTCCGTCGTCATGCTCGGCGGCGGCTACGTCCTCGACGCGTGGGGCGGGTTGCACGCATTCGCGAGCGGTGGCACCGCACCGCCGGCGGCGGTCGGCGCACCGTACTGGCCGGGTTGGTCGATCGCGCGCGGCGTCGCGCTCCTTCCGTCGGGCAGCGGTGGCTACGTGCTCGACGGTTTCGGGGGTCTTCACCCGTTCGCCGTCGGCTCGGGTCCCGCTCCCCCGCCCGCGGTCGGTGGTCCGTACTGGGCGGGTTGGGACATCGCGCGCGGCATCACGATGCTGAACGACGGAACCGGCGGATACGTCATCGACGGGTACGGCGGTCTGCATCCCTTCGCTGTGGGCGGCGAGGCAATGCCGGCGCGGATCAGCTCGTCGTCGTATTGGCCCGGGTGGGACATCGCGCGCGGCGTCGCGATCGTCCCGGGCGCGGGCGTGTCCACGGGCGGCTACGTGCTGGACGGGTTCGGCGGACTCCACACGTTCGCGATCGGGACGGGTCCCGCGCCGCTCGCGCCGACCGGCGCACCGTACTGGCCGGACTGGGACATCGCCCGTGGCGTGACCGTCGCGCACGACGGCACCGGCGGTCTCGTGGCCGACGCATGGGGCGCGCTCCACGGCTGGGGCACCGGCACCTCTTCGCCGCCGCCCGCGTCAGGAGGCCCGTACTGGCCGGGGTGGCAGGTGGCGCGCTCGCTGGCCTTGTAGCGAGGCCGCGCCGTCGCCGGTCAGAGCGTGCGCGACCGGATTCCGACGTCGAACCACACGAGCTCGCCGTCGTCACTCACGACGCTGCCCCACCCGTCGGTGAGCGTGTCGAGCAGCCGGCGCCGGATCGCCTCGGCCTGGGATTCGCCCGTCGGCGGGCGCCAGACACCGGAGCGGAACGCGTCGCCTACCTCCACGCGCACGTGTCTCGGGTCGCACTCGGCGTAGAGGATCAGCTCCCGCGAGCCGCGTTCGAACGCGCTCGCGACGAGCTCCGTGGTCAGCAACGCTGCGGCCGATGCCATTTCTTCGACGCCGACCCCGCTCACGAGCTCCCGAACGACGCTTCGGATGTCGACCGCGGTGCCGGCGTCGGGCTCGGCGATCACGGTGATGACAGGGGTTGTCGTTCCCATCGTCGTCTCCCGTTCCCGGTGCTTGTCATACCCGGCGCGCGCCGGAACAACGCCGAAAGCCGACCGACGAGGGATCGAGAATGCGGGGAGCGGCGAGTGGTGCATCGAGCCGGAGGGGGGCAGGCCAGGCGCACGGGCTCGCCGCTCGAACCCGCCATACGGAACAACGGCGCGACCCCTCGTTGCATTCCGGACGGGCCGCATTCTTCCGGAAGCGCCCCGAAGCGGCTCCGGTTCCTCGAGGCGGGTCAGGCGGCGAAGCGTGGGAGCCAGGCAGACGTGGCCGCCAGGATCTCGTCCGTCATGGCCACCACGCGCTCGTAGGGCAGGCTTCCCGCCATCGGATCGGCAAGCATCGCTTCGAGCGCACGCGTGCGGCTGCCGCTGATCGCGGCGTCGACCGTCAGCTCCTGCGACGCGACGACCCGACGGAGTTGCTCGCCCAGAACCGACGGCACCTGCACTCGATCGCGTGGGGTGACTCCCCCGGCGCCGGACGTCCCGATGCACTCGACCACGACGTCGGCGGGGAGGTTCGCGACCTGCCCGGTGTTCGGGAGGTTCACGGGCAGCGAGCGTTCGATCCCCGAGACGAGACCGTCGAGCAGCGGCGCGACCAACTCGCCCGACTGCCAGACCGGGAGCTCGTCGGACGCGAGGAGCGCGACGACTCCTGCGTCGTCTTCGGCCTTGTCGGCCTGGTGCCCGGCGAGGCCGTAGTGATGGATCCCCCAGTCGCGGCCGAAGTCGGATGCCGCGGTCACGAAGCCGGGGAAGAACTCGACGACGTGCGTGTCCGACGATCCGGGTAGCACCCCGAAACGGCGGAACAGCTCGAGCTTCACCCGGAGGTTCGCGAGCACGTCGGCCTTGCTCCACTCCCCGGGCGAGCGGGGCCGCCAATGCATTCCCTCGGGTGGGTCCATCCAGAGCGGTTGACCGACGAGGACGTCGGGATCGTCGAGCGCGTCGCGCAACATCGCGAACCCGTCGCGGTCGCCGATACGGAGCGAGGTGACGAGTGGGAGGTGATTGACACCACCGACGACTGGATCGACCGTGCGCATGTCGACGTCGAAGAGCAGGCTCAGCACGAACGTCAGACCGACGAGCTCGTTGCACAGCCCGACCACGCGTACCCGCGTCTCCCGCCCGACCGCACGGCACAGCGCGGTGAGCGGATTGCTCACGTTGACGAGGAGCGCTTGCGGGCAGTGCCGTTCCATCGCGTGGGCGACGTCGAGCAGCACCGGGATGCTTCGCAACGATCGAGCGATGCCGCCGGGACCGACGCTGTCGCCGACAGGCTGGCGAATGCCGTAGCGCGCCGGGATCTCGAGGTCGTGGCGCATGCTGTCGAATCCACCGACCGACAACGCCGTGACGACGAAGTCGGCACCGTCGAGTGCGTCGGCGAGCTCGGTCGTCGTGCGGGCTGTGAGTCCGACATCGCGATGTGTCCGCACGTGCTCGGCGATGTCGAGCATCGGCGGCAGCGAATCCTTGTCGACGTCCATCAGCGTGACGCCGGCATCGGAGAGCGACGGCGTGTTCGCGAAGTCGAGCAGCAGCTTCGGGGTCCAGTGCGTGCTTCCACCGCCGACGATCGTTATGCGCGCAGCCATGGTGCCTCCCCGTACTGCCGTTCGTGCCAGTCAACCCGCGCGTCGCGCGCCCGGCAACACAGGAAAACCGACTTGAACGATCGGGTTTCAGTGCTTACGGTTGTTCGCCACTCACGACCCGGACCATTCACTCGACTGCGAGGTCGCCCACATGTCCGACTGGGGTTTCGAGACCCGTCAGGTTCACGCAGGTGCCGCCGCCGATCCCGCGACCGGCGCACGCGCGGTGCCGATCTACCAGACGACGAGCTACGTGTTCCGCGACACGCAGCACGCCGCCGCGCTCTTCGGCCTCGAAGAGCTCGGGTTCATCTACACGCGGATCATGAACCCCACCCAGGACGCGTTCGAGCAGCGGATGGCCGCGCTCGACGGCGGGGTCGGCGCGCTCGCCACGAGCTCGGGTCAGGCGGCCCAGTACGTCGCGCTCATGAACCTCGCGGAGAACGGCGGGCACATCGTGTCGTCGGCGTCGCTCTACGGCGGCACCTACAACCAGCTGCACTACACGTTCCCGAAGATGGGTGTGGATGTCAGTTTCGTGGACAACCCCGACGACCTCGATGCCTGGCGGGCCGCGATCCGGCCGAACACGAAAGCCTTCTACGCCGAGAGCGTGGGCAATCCCAAGAACGACGTGCTCGACTTCGAAGGCGTCGCCGACGTCGCGCACTCCAACGGCATCCCACTCGTGGTCGACAACACCGTGACGACGCCGTACCTGTGCCAGGCGCTGCGTCACGGTGCCGACATCGTGACGTACTCGGCCACGAAGTTCATCGGCGGCCACGGCACGTCGATCGGCGGCATCATCGTCGACGGGGGCAAGTTCGACTACGTCGCCAGCGGCCGCTTTCCCAACTTCACCGAGCCGGACCCGAGCTACCACGGCCTCGTGTTCTCACAGTTGCCCGAACCGCTGCGGCCGGCGCAGTACATCCTCAAGGCACGCTTGCAGTACATGCGCGACGTCGGGGCCGCGGTGGCGCCGCTCAACTCGTTCCTGTTCCTCCAGGGCCTCGAGACGTTGAGCCTTCGGATGGAGCGGCATTGCGAGAACGCGCTGGCGGTCGCGAAGTGGCTCGAGGCGCGCGACGAGGTGGAGTGGGTCGCGTATGCCGGCCTCGAGTCCAGCCCGTGGTTCGAGCGGGCGAAGAAGTACCTGCCGCGGGGCGCGGGAGCGATCCTCGCCTTCGGGATCAAGGGCGGCCTCGAAGCCGGCCGTCGCTTCGTCGACGCGCTCGAGCTGCACAGCCATCTCGCGAACGTCGGTGACGTCCGCAGCCTTGCGATCCACCCCGCGTCCACGACGCACTCGCAGCTGACGCCCGACGAGCAGCTCACCACCGGGGTCACGCCCGACCTCGTGCGTCTGTCGGTCGGGATCGAGACGCTCGACGACATCCTCGCCGACCTCGACGCGGGCTTCCGCGCTGCGAAGACTGCCTAGCCTGGCGGTTCGTGTCACCAATCGATCCCATACCAGCCAGTGGAGCCTGGCGCCCCGGCGACACGCCGGGGCGCCGTCGGTTCGCCCGCGCGTTCGAGAGCCGGCCGCACGTGCTCGAGGCGGGCGGGCGGCTCGCGGGCGTCGACATCGCGTACGAGACATGGGGCGAGCTCGACTCCGATGCGTCCAACGCGGTGCTCGTCCTCCACGCGCTGACGGGCGACAGCCACGCCGCGGGCACCGCCGGCCCGGGCCATCGGGAGACCGGCTGGTGGGATCCGATGATCGGCCCCGGCCGCCCCATCGACACCGACCGGTTCTTCGTCGTGTGCCCGAACGTGCTCGGTGGCTGCCAGGGTACGACCGGGCCCGCGTCGCCCGCGCCCGATGGTCGACCCTACGGGGCGCGATTCCCCGTCATCACGATCCGCGACCAGGTGGTCGTCGAGGCTGCGCTCGCCGATGTGCTGGGTATCGAGCGGTGGGCCGCGATCGTCGGTGGCTCGATGGGCGGCATGCGGGTGCTCGAATGGGCGGTCGGCTTCCCGGACCGCGTCGGGCTCGCGGTCGTGATCGCGTGCGGCGCGGTGGCGAGTGCCGAGCAGATCGCCTTGTGCTCGCTGCAGGTGCGCGCGATCCGAGCCGATCCGAAGTTCCGCGGTGGCGACTACTACGACGCGGCACCCGGGGACGGACCGCACGCGGGCATCGCACTCGCGCGTGGCATCGGACAGGTGAGCTACCGCAGCGAGCCCGAGCTGGAGATGCGATTCGGTCGCAAGCCGCAGGGCGACGAGAATCCCCTCGCGGGTGGTCGCTACGCCATCGAGTCGTACCTCGACTACCACGGCGACAAGCTGGCCCGCCGCTTCGACGCGAACAGCTACATCGTGCTCAGCGAGGCCATGAACCACCACGACGTCGGACGGGGCCGTGGTGGTGTGGAACGGGCGCTCGGGCGCGTGACCGCCGAGGTGGTCGTCGCGGGGATCTCGTCGGACCGGTTGTATCCGTTGCGACTCCAGCACGAGCTGGCCGCGGCGGTCCCGCGGGCCACCGGAGTCGACGTCGTCGAATCGGTATCGGGGCACGACGGCTTCCTCGTCGAGAGTGAGACCGTCGGCAAGGTCATCGCACGCGCGCTCACGTCGGCGTAGGCGCGGACCCGCTTCGGTCGGTCACGGTGCCATGACTCCGCTGAACGACGCCGAAGTCACAGCTCGGCCCGTGCCTCCTGCTCCACCACGGTGCCGTCGAAGAACTTCGGGTTCGTGCCGCCCCAGAGCGCGACCGGGTTCCCGAAGGTCAAGGCGCGGAAGTTCTCCGGCGTGAGCACGCCGTCGTCGAGCAGCTCCGCAGCTTCGTCGAGCACCGCCGAGATGTCCGGCACGTCCCAGTGCCCGATGTCGGATCCGAGCACCGGACGAAGCGGCGCACCGCCGTGCAACCGGGTGTCGAACGCCAGCGCGACGAGTGGATCGTCGGCCTCGCAACCGACGAAGAACTGACCCGTGAACACCTCACGCACGTCGCCGGCGTCGTCGATCGACGCGGCGGCGAACTCGTCGATGGTCGACGGATCCTCGTCGGGATCACTCAGGAACTGCAGTGCAGGCTCGAGCCGGTCGAGACGCTCGACGAATGCAGTAGGGCCCGAGCGTTCGAAGTAGCCGCGCAGCGCGTCGACGTCGAGGCGTGCGGGGTCGTACCGACGGATGGCATCGCGGTTGCGCTTGTGCCAGTGCCCGAGGATGTCGGAGTAGAGGCTGCACGCCCACGCCATCCCGCCTTCATGGAAGGCGAAACGCAGTCCCGGGAAACGGCGCGGCACGCCTGCGAAGAAGAGCGACCGGCAGATCGCCTCGGCGCCCGCCGCGAAATTGCCGATGTGGTTGTACACGTAGTTCGTGGGAGAGGTGCGGCTCCCGAAGCCGATGCCGGTGGAATGGAACGTCGGGGACACCCCGAGCTCCGCACAGCGTTGCCACAAGGGTGTGTAGTCGTACGCGCTGTCGAGCCCGAGGCCGTCCACCCAGCGCGCGGTGCGGTCGCCCTCGTGCCCCGGCGCGTCTCGAAGCACCAACCCGCCCATGAGAACGGCGCGCAGGCCGAGCTCCACGACTGCGTGCTCGAGCTCCTCGATCGCCTCCTCCGGTGTGAACGTCGGCACGACCGCGACGGGCATGAGCCGGTCGGTGCAGTCCACGAAGACTTCGGCCGAGTAACGGTTGAACGCGCGGGCGAGGCCTCGACGCAGCTCGTCGTCGTCGACCGCCATGACGGTGAGCCCGTACGTCGGATACAAGATCGACACGTCGAGACCGATCTCGTCGAGACGGTCGCGTAGCACGCGGGGAAGCATCGCGGTCGCGCGGTCGAGCGTGTTGGCGGCCGGAAGTCCCCACCACCCGGTACGCGAGATGCCCAGCGCGCGTCGTGTGTCTCGGTCGAGGGGTCGTGTCGTCGACGCCGAGCCGGCGAGCCGATCGAGGCCCGTGGCGAGCGATTCACCACCGAGCTCGCGCAGGAAGTCGCGAACCAGCGGCAGGAACTCCACCATGTGCCCGTCGGCATCGATGATCGGATGATCGACGCGATCCCGCAGCGAATGACGCACGCGGGGACGGTACTCTCGCGCCCGGACCGGCTGCATCCGGAGGGGCGCGATGGGGACTCGACGAGTGCGCGCCGCAACCACTCGGCGCGCACGGATCGTCGCAGGGATCGCCGTCGTCGCCGTGGCGGCCGCACTCTTGGCCGGCACCGTCGTCGCGCTCGCGTCGGGGGGCAGCAGCCCGGACGCGCAGAAGCCGCCGACTTCGGTGCTGCCGCCCGCGTCCCCGTCGCGATCGACTGGGACACCCGCAACCGGCTCGTCGTCCGGGGGAGGCGAAATGTCGAGCTCGTCGAGCGTGAACATCAGCATCAGGAGCGCAGTTCGCAACGGGACGGGCACGGTTCAGGTCCGCGGGAGCGCGACGCCCGGGGTGAAAGCGACGGTCAACGGCACACCCGTCGTCGTCGCGTCCGACGGCACCTGGTCAGCGGACCTACCGGTGGGAGCGGGCACGACGACGGTGACCGCCAGCGCGGTGAGCGCCGACGGGAGGAACCGGTCTTCGTCGACCGTGACGGTGAGCGGCTGAGAAGCGTTGCAGGCTCGAGACTCGCTGCCCATTCGGACGCCACAAGCGAGCCCCCACCCGGAAATCTGCGCGGGTCGCTCGACGGCGGGCACTGGTGCTGTCACTCTTTGGGAACTCGTCCAGCGCAGCGGGCTGGGCGGCCGAGGGCGGGGGTCGAGTCCCAGGGCGCACATTTTTGCGCGTCGATCCTCGCCCTCTTTTGCTCGTTCGGCGCCCTGGGTCAGCCGGAGCCGGCTGCCCTCGCATCCGGCAGCAGGCCGCGGGCGAGCAGCTCGACCTGACGCAGCCACACCGCGCGACGGTTGAAGCCCCCCAGCAAGCCGGGAAGCACGGGTGAGCGAAGCATCGACGGGACCCGGCGGAGAAACTCGGATCGTGGCCCTACCGCGTGGGCCCTCATGTGGATCGCGGCGCGCCTGGGCAGTCGTGTCATGCGGTGCATCAGGGCCGGTGGATTCGACCGCTGAACATCCCGAGCGAACGGCACGTCGGTCCAGCGCGGATACGCGCGACGGATGGCGTCGGCGTGGAGCCGGCCGCCGAACATCAACTCGATGCCCAGGCCGCTCATGAACTCGACGACCTCGCGATCGAGAAAGGGGGTGTGGACCGCGAGCGGCGCGAGCGTCGCGTGTGGGGTGAGCGTCAGTTCCCGACGCAGCATGTGCTGCCAGTAGAAGGCGGTCCAGGGGTTGGGCCAGTTCATCCGGGCGCGTAGATCGTCGGCGATGCGCTCACGCACACGTGACTCGGGGATGCGCGCGTAGGACTCCGGCGTCAACGCGGCGCGTAGGACCGCTTCCCGATTGCTGTAGAAGGCGTCGTCGAGCAGCTCGTCGATCCGACCTGCGAGAATTCCCCGCATCACCGGCTCCTCGAGCGAGAGCGGCGCCGAGAGCAGATCACCGCCGAGACCGTCGTACGTGGTCGCGGTCGAGGCGACGAGGTCGTCGGCAACAGGCAGGTACCAGACGTGCTCGTCGGCGCAGAAATTGGTGATCCAATTCTTCCGTGCCTCGCTGACCCACCCCGCGTCGACGATCCCCCGCACGATCGACTGTGGGATGCCGAGCCGCGCGCTCAACCGCCTGGCGACGCGCACATCGGCGAACGCCGGGTTCTGGACGGCTGTGACGACGCGTTCTGGGACGTGGCCCTGCTCGGCCAGCTCGAGCAGGATGTGGCGGGAGTCGGCGCCTCCACTCAACGGGATCACGAATGCCTCTCCCGTCCCGGGCAAGCGCCGAGCGACGGCGTCGCGCACACGCTCGATGAATCCGTCGACGGCCGCCTCATAGGACATGCTCAGCGGTTTTGGTTCCCAGTCCAGACGCTCCATCTGCAACGCGCCCCGTGACCACGTGAAGGATCGAACCGGTGGTACGGCCCGAATGGCCGTAAAGGCAGTGTCCTCGTCGAGGAAATAACCCAGACGGAGAAACACGCCGATGGCGTCGAGATCGAGATCCCGCGGTGCACCACGCTGGAGCAACGCCGGCAGGCTGGCCGACACGCAGAACTGCCGGTCGTCGGCGAAGTAGTAGATCGGGAAGAAGCCCATCCGGTCGATCTCGACGCCGACCTGCTCGCCGTCCCACCACCAGCGGCCGTAGACCCCGTCGGGCCGGCCGTCGGCGCCGGTGACCAGCGTGCCCCCTGCCCAGTGAGCGGATCCTTCCGCTACGGGGCGGCCGTCGATCATCTGCACGTGCAGGAACTCCCGCGACGGTCCGAGCACGTCGCGTCCGGCTGCGGCCATCGAACGAGCCTAACGGCGCACGCGCGCCACCGTGCCTTTCCGGTGGCCTGCAACGACGCGCGCCTACGAGCCGGTCCCACTCGTCGCGGCAATGTGCACAGCGTGATGCGCCATACGCGCGCGCACGAGCCCCCGGTAGGGTGACCGCCTTGTCGACGTTCGGGGCGTGGACCGGCCGGTTCGTGTGGCCCCTCGCGGTGATGTTGCTCGGCCCGGCTGCGCTCGCCGGCGGCCCCGTCGCCGGATACCGGTCGCGTCGCGTGAGCGGCCGCGTGGAAGACAGCGTCGTCTACCGGTCGGTCGGAGGCCAGGGCCTCGCCCTCGACGTGTACATGCCGCCGTTGAACCACACACTCCACCCCGCGCTGATCGTCGTTCACGGCGGCGACTGGGCGGGCGGCGACAAACGGGATGTCGCGGCGCAGGGTCTGCGGGCAGCCGCCGAGGGTTGGGTCGCGTTCGCGGTGAACTACCGCCTCGCACCTGCTTCTCCCTTCCCGGCTGCACTCGACGACCTGACGGTCGCGGTCGCATGGGTGCGCGCCAACGCCGCTCGCTACGGCGTCGATCCGCAGCGCATCGCCGCACTCGGGATCTCGGCAGGTGGCAACCTCGTCGGTGAGCTCGCGACAGAACACGGACCGATGACCGCAGTCGCACGGATCATGGCCGCGGTCTCGTGGTCGGGGCCGATGAACCTGCTCCCCGATCCGAACACGAAGGAGGGGATCGTCGGCGGAACGGGCATCGCCTCGTACCTCGGGTGCCAGCCGCCGGCCTGTCCCGACATCGCCGCGGCCGCGTCGCCCTACCAGCGTGTGCAGCGCGACACGACGCCCATGTTGCTCACGAACGCAACCTCCGAGATCGTCCCGGTCGAGCAGGCGCGCGCCATGGCGGCGCGACTGGCGCAGTTCGGTGTCGGGCATCGGCTGTACATCTATTCCGGACCTGGGCACGCCGACCCGGTGAAGGCGTGGCCGGTGACGGTGTCGTGGTTGCACGCTCGTTTTCGTGACCGGCACGGGCTCACACCAGGACGCGCGCTCGCGATCGCGGGAGGCTTGTTGCTGGTGGTGCTCCTCGTGCTCGCGACGGCCAATCGGCGTGGGTCGCGGTCACGCGCCTCGTCCTGATGGCGGACGCGCGGCGGTCGATCAGGCAGCGCTACGGCGCCATTTCGAGCTGCCGGACGCGTCCCCGCCGGACCATCACGACTGCGCCCAGGATGCACACCGCGACGATCGCCGCGGAGAGCAGCACGGCGTCGGACGCGTCGAACAGCTTCAGCGCGGAGAGCGCCAGCACACCGGCAAGGATGGGTCGCACGACCGCGTCGGGAGCGCGCGACGACACGCGCGCGCCGAGGTAGACGCCAGGCACGCTGCCGAGAAGCAACGAGGTCGTGAGGTCGAGACGAAGATCGCCGAACAACAGATGCCCCAACGCGGCGGAGAGGACGAGCGGGACCGCCTGTACGAGATCGGTGCCGACGAGCTCGGCCGAGCTCATCGCTGGATACAGCACCATCAGCGCGACGATCATCAGCGAGCCGCTGCCGACGGACGTCATGCCGACGACCAGTCCGCCGAGGATGCCGACGAGCAGCGTCGGCACCGCTCGGAGCGGCGGTCGCGATACGGCGGATGCGGCGGAGCGCCGGGGTTGCATGACCTGACGGACGACCAACGCGATCGCGGCCACGAGGAGCACGACACCGAGCAGCGTCTGCAGCCGGTCTTGCACCGTCGTTGCGCCGATCGCGCGCAACACCAACACACCGGCGAACGCACTCGGCACCGAGCCCAGCGCAAGCCAGCGGACCAGATCGCTTCGCACCGTGCCGCGACGGAGGTGTACGCCGCCTCCGACCGGCTTCATCACCACCGCCGCGACGAGGTCGCTCGAGACCGCGGCGAGGGGCTGGACGCCGAAGATGACGACCAGGACGGGGGTCATCAGTGCGCCACCGCCCATACCGGTGAGGCCGACGACGAAACCGACGACGAGCCCGGCCACCGCCACCCAGAGATCGAGATGCAACGAGCCTCCTGGATACGCCGGCCGGCGGCGACGGGACAACGACGACCAGATCTCACTAAATCTGATCGACAACCTAGACAATTGCGGTACCGACTGCCAAGGTTTGCCCCGAGCCGACGTTTACGGCGTCGGGCCCCGGGGCACCTGGCGTCCATGGGTGACGCACGGCAGCCCCGGGTCGACGTCGCAGCGGGCACGATCGTCGTGTATTCGGATCTCGCGTGTCCGTGGTCGCACGTGGCCGTGTTCCGGCTCCTGCGGGCACGCCGGCTGACTGGCCTCGACGGCAGGGTGCAGCTCGACCACCGGCCGTTCCTTCTCGAGGAGATCAACCGCCAACCCACGCCCCGTCCGGTGCTCGAGGCGGAGATCCCGGTCCTCGCGGCGCTGGAGCCGGACGCCGGATGGCAGGTCTGGCCCCGCTCCCCCTACGAGTGGCCCGTGACGGCGATGCTCGCAGCCGAGGCGGTACAAGCAGCCAAGGCGCAGGGTCTGCATGCGTCGGAGCGGCTCGACCGTGCGTTGCGGTTGGCATTCTTCCGCGACGGTTCGTGTATCTCGCTGCGTCACGAGATCCTCGACGTGGCACGCCGGGTCGACGTGGTGGACGTCGACGGCCTCGAAGCTGCGCTCGACGATGGTTCGGCACGGGCGCTGCTGATGCGCTCGTTCGTGTCGGCACGCGAGATCGCCCGAGGGAGCCCCCACGTCTTCCTCCCCGACGGGAGCGATTTCACCAATCCGGGGATCGAGCACCATTGGGACGGCGAGCAGGGCCGCGGGTTCCCCCGCGTCGATCGTGACGACCCCTCGATCTACAACGAACTGGTCAGGCGGGCGGCGGCCGGAGTGGCCGTCGGCTGAGGCTGTCCGAGATTTCCGGTTTCGACGGGCTCGCAGCTGGGAAGGCGGAGCTTGGGACACGCCTACGGCGTCGGATCTGCCTGTCGCTCTGCGTCCGCCGTGGGTCGTCGCCTCCAACAGCCAACGAGTCGGGGGGAAACAATGTCACGACGGTTACGGCGCCCACGCGCGCTCGCAGCGATCGGCGCGGTCACGGTGATGCTCACCGCAACCCTGGTACTCGCCACGACGGGGGCACAGGCCGCAGGAGGCGGCGCGTGTCAGGTCCAGGGCTCGGCGACGTTCGCACCGAACGGACCGGGCACGAACGCGAACTTCAGCTACTCGTTCACGGGGAACCTCACCGGGTGTCAGTCGAACATCACCGGTGCACCGACGGCCGGCGCCATCGGCGCAGGCGTGGTCGTGACCAAGGCGGTGTCGATCACGCAAGCGAACGGCGTCATCGTGCAAGGGACCGCCCAGTACCAGGAACCGGTGTCGACCGGGAGCGGAAACATCCCGGTGAACTCCTGTCCGGCGGGCGCGACGTCCGGCACGGCGATCATCGACTGGACGGGTGGGACCACGACGGTCGCGAGCTACACGACGCAGTCGGCGGGCGCGGCGGTGAACCTGCAGGGAACCGTCATCCCGAGCGTGACTCTCTCACTGGTGCCAGGTAGTGAGAGCCCGGCCGGTACCGCACCCTCCACGTACACGGTCAACACCAACGAAGCTGCATTCCCGAGCGGGAATGGTGCGCAAGGCGCGCTCACGTTCACGACGAGCAACCCGCAACAGTGCACCACCGCGGCCGGGCTCACGACCGCCGATCTCCAAGGCGTGATCGGCGTCGGTTCGGCCTGAACCCTCGAGGGCCCGCGCGGGGGCGGGAATCGTTCCCCGCCCCCGCGCGCCCGTCCGTCCACGCGCGGACCGAGATCGGTCGATTCTGCCGCCACGAAAGCCAGAACGACCCTGTCGACGGCTCCCGAAGCCGCCGATGGTGACGACATGGAGACGGTCGTGCCGGCAAGTGGCAGTGGCGGGAACGATCACGTTGCCCGTCGCGTCGTGTGGATCTACCTCTCGCTCAGCGCTGCGGTCTTTGCTGCGGACTTCCTCCTGCTGCACGGGGGCGCACGACACGTGCTGCTCTACGCGTACGGAGTGTCATGGGTCGTCGTCATCCTCTGTGGTCTTCGGGCGCTCGACCGTGCGTACAGAACGACACGCCTGGCGCTCGAGGACGCTGAAGCGACCGAGGCGCGCCAGCGTGCTCGCAGCGAACGGAAGTTTCGTTCCCTGGTCCAGCACTCGTCGGATGTCGTCACACTGGTAGAAGCCGATGGTCTGATCCAGTACGAGAGCCCGGCGGTCGAGGCGTTGCTCGGATTCGACCCGGAGGCGCTGGTCGGAACGTCATTACTCGACCTCGTGCATCCCGACGACGTTCGTGCGGTGACCGACCGGTTCCAACGCGTCCTTTCGGGCGGTAACGGCTCGTCGGCGCGTCTCGATGCCCGGGTCCGGCATGCCGACGGTCAATGGCGGGACATCGAGAGCGTCGTGACAAACCTCGTCGATGATCACGACGTCGGCGCCGTCGTGGTGAACAGCCGTGATGTCACCGCTCGCCGCGCGCTCGAACGCGAGTTGAACCGGCAGGCGTTCCACGACGTGCTGACCGGTCTTGCGAACCGGGCCCTGTTCGTCGACCGCGTCGACCATGCGCTCGATCTCGGGAACCGTGACGGCGCCGACGTCGCCATCGTGTTCTTGGACCTCGACGACTTCAAGTTGGTCAACGACACGCTCGGACATCCCGCCGGCGACAAGCTCCTGGTGGCGGTGGCCGACCGGCTCCGGACGGCGACCCGACCCGGCGACACGGTTGCGCGCTTCGGCGGCGACGAGTTCGCCGTGTTGCTGGAGACGCGGGACATGTCGGCCGCGGAAGCGCTCGCGGATCGGCTGGCCAATGCGCTCGACGCGCCGTTCGACATCGCGGGTCAACACGTCTCCGTGAGCGCCAGCCTGGGTATCGCGCTCGGACGCCCCGGCCAACATCAGGCCGACGATCTCCTACGGGACGCCGACCTCGCGATGTACATGGCAAAGCGCAACGGTAAGCGCCGCTTCGAGCTGTTCGAGCCGGGAATGTATGAACGTGCCGTTCGGCGGATGGAGGTCACGGCCGACCTCCGCCAGAGCATCGAGTCCGGCGACCTCGAGGTCTTCTTCCAGCCGATCATGCGCATCCACGACGGCCGCGTCATGGGAGTCGAGGCCCTCGTTCGGTGGTTCCATCCGGAACGGGGAGTCGTTCCGCCCGCAGAGTTCATCCCCGTGGCGGAAACGAGCGGGCTCATCGTCCCGCTGGGCAACGAGGTGCTGCGCCAGGCATGTAGGCAGACGGCGTCGTGGCGCCGAGACGGTGTGGTCGAAGACTCGTTCTATGTCAGTGTGAACATCTCGGCTCGTCAGTTGCAGGATGCGACCATCGTCGAGGACATTGCATGCATCCTGCGCGAGACGCACCTGCCGCCGTCCGCACTCGTCCTCGAGGTGACCGAGTCCACGATCATGGAGGACTTCGACATCGCGGTGGCGCGTCTCGAAGGGCTGAAGCGTCTCGGGCTCCGGCTCGCGCTCGACGACTTCGGCACCGGCTACTCGTCACTCAGCTATCTGCGCGATCTCCCGATGGACGCGGTCAAGATCGACAAGTCGTTCGTCGACCGCGTCGCCGAAGACAAGGAAGGCACGGCGATGGTGCGCAGCGTCGTCGAGCTCATCCACGCCCTCGGTCTGACCTCGATCGCGGAAGGCGTGGAGGCCGGGATCCAGCTCACCGTGCTCGACGAGCTCGGTTGCGACAACGTGCAGGGATACCTGCTCGCCCAGCCCGTCTCGGGCATGAGCGCGCCCGAGATGTTGCAGCAGCTACGAACGTCCGGGCCGGTACGACCGGGGGTCTGAATGCGAGCGTACGGCTAGCGCTCTGATGTGAGCGGTGTCACGAGCTCGACGACATGCCCGGCCGGGTCGCGAACCGCGACGACCCGCCATCCCCACGGCTTGTCGGCCGGCGGCGTGTCGGCACCGACGCCCTCGCTCACGAGCCGTTGGTACTCGGCGTCGACGTCGTCGACCTCGAAATGGACCTGCACGTGCTCGGGCGGCTGCACCGGCTCCCCGCGATGAAACGCCAGACAGGCGTTGCCCGTGTCGTCGCCGAGTCGGACCCACCGGTCGGTCTCCTCGAGGACCACGAGACCGAGATGTCGGGTGTACCAGGCCGAGACCTCGCTCGGTTCACCGACGAACAGGGTCACCAAGGAGAACCGCACACGCGAACCCTACGACCGCTCAGCCGTTCGCGCTCGCGGATTCGTCGCCCGGGCGGCGCCAGGGCGAGATCGACTCGGGTGGGTGCGCTCCCGACGACGTAACGGGATCCATCACCGGCCGCTGCGCGGTGAGCGTGAGTGGCAAGACACCGGTCCAACATACGACCGTCGTGTCTTCGTCCGAGGACGCGAGGGGCGGTCCGGTGCGGGTCTTGACCGACGCGATCTCGATCGGCACCTCGATGACGAGCGTCTCCGCCACTTCTCGTTCCGTGGCGGGGCGAGTCTCGACAGAACGTCCGGGCACGACATGTTCGACCACCCGGCTGAGAGCGGTCGCCGCGTCTGCGCCTCGTAGTCGACGGCCCTCGCCCGAGATCACTACGGACCGGTAGTTGACGGAGTGATTGCGCTGTGCACGGGCGAGCACCAACCCGTCCACCAATGTCACGGTGACACAGACACGGAACCCGCGGTCGAGTGCGCGCAGCAGCCGGCTCGCCACCGAGCCGTGAAGCACCAGACGATCACCGTCGCGTCCATAGATCATCGGAATCACGACGGGATCGCCGTCGACCGCGATCCCGACATGAGCCACGAACCCCTCATCGAGGATCGCGTAGGCAGCGTCGCGGCTGTAGTTGCCCCGTTCGGGTTTTCGGTGCAACTCGTTCGCAGCGGTGATCGGGAAGTCGGGCGCGGACATGCACCATGTTCCGGCGTCACATCGAGGAGCGGCAACTGATTAAGAACCTACGTGCTGTCCTCGGCAGAGATGCGGCATGCTTTCGAGTGCGCCGGCGCCGTGCAGAAGGTTCGCACCACACCACGAGAGACTCGGCAGTCGTCCCATAAGCTCGGACCCGGCTGGCAACGAGAGAGTCCCGCCTGAAAATCGAAGGTCGCCGGGTCAGGCTCATCTCCACGCGTGTCGACGCTTCGGTGCCGCGGTTTCCGCAGCTGCCGGTCAGTGGGAGCGGCCGTCGCCGTGTGAGGGATGGGATGCACGAGCGGTCGTGGAGCACGTCATCGGGTTCCACGACGTCCTGCTGCTGCGACCGCTCGGCGCCAAGCCGCAGCGCCCACGCGATGACGTCGCGAAACGCTGGGACCTCACATTCGAAGCGTTGCAACAGGTACTCACTCAGCCGGACCTGTTCGATCGCGTCGTCGAAGTGCCTGCGGTCGGGAACAATGCTCCGACGCAGCTCGATGCGCGCGCGCTGGTGCCGATGCTGACGCAGGATGTCCTGGTGCACACATGGGATCTCGCCCGGGCCGTCGGTGCGGACGATCTGCTCGATCATGAGTTGTGTGAGCGATGCTTCGAAAGTCTCCCGAATGATCCCGAAGCTCAGGTCGCCTCGGGAATGTTCAGCGCACCCGTCCCCGTCGCTCCTGACGCCGATGTGCAGGACCGGCTCGTCGCACGCCTCGGCCGCGACCCGGCATGGCGCCCCGAGTCGGTCGGTCCGTAACGGGGAGGTTCGCGGTGGTGGCGGCGTCGCTCTTCGTCACACGGAAGTCAATCCGCTTCCGTCAGGCGTAGACGTTGACGCCCGGGTCCAAGCCGAGAACGGACGGCTCGAGTCGGCCTGTTGCGGCGAGGACGAACGTCAGCGGGTCACCGGTCACGCGGCGCCCGCCGCCCGAGACCGGAAATTCCTCGAGGTCGTCGAGTGCGAGGGTCGCGGGACCCCACTGTTTGGCGGTCAGGAGGTCCGAGAGGTGCGACACGCTTGCGCGCAGACCGGGCCCGCGCACGGAAGGTCGTGCCGTCGCGGCCCGGATGTCGTCACCGTGCACGTACGCGTCGTACCACAGCGCTTCGATGCCCTCACCGAGGCTTGCCGCGAGGCCGGCGGGGGCCGGGGTGACCCATGCGCTGTCGTCGATGCCTGCCCCGATATCGACGACCACCTTGGTGACGTCGTGCAGCTCGTCGGCCAGCTGCGCCGGCGACCGGCCCTTGCGTTCGTCCACTTGCGCGGCGACGCGCTCGGGCGTTGTCAGACCTTCGAGGCGACCATCGGCGATGTCGCGCAGCGTGCCGACGACATGGGCGGTCACGTCGCCTACGGACCAACCGGCGCACCGCGTCGGCTGACTCCATTCCCCTTCGTCGAGCGAGCGGACGAGCGACTCGAAACGGCCCAATTCCTCGACGTGGCCCGGGATGACCTCGGTGCGTGGCAGCGGCATGGCGCCTCCCAAGAAACATGCGGGTAGCACGCATGTTGCGAGTCTGTGGCTCCGAGGTCAACCGTGCGCTTCGTGACCTGCGTCACTGGGCGGGTCGAGAAGCCGGCTGAGGATCAGATCGAGGACTCGCGCCATCTCGGTGCGCGCGGCCACAGGCTCCGGCGCGTTCGCGACCACGACCGCAGCCTCGTTCAGTGCGCCGAGCAGCGCGTGCGCGAGTCCGTCCACCGGAACGCTGGGCATGCGTCCCGCCACGACAGCCGACTCGAGACCCGCCCGCACGAGCGCAAGCCCGTACCGCGCGTCGATCTCGCGCCACGCCTCCCAACCGAGCACCGCGGGGGCATCGAGCAGCACGATGCGACGTACGGCCGGGTCGACACACGCGTCGAGGAACGCGAGGCATCCCGCGCGGAGCTGCTCGCCGGGATCCACCACACCGTCCGCGGCGGCGATCACCCGCACGACCACCTCCTGCTCGAGCTCTTCGACGACCGCTCGGAACAACTCGGTCTTTGTCGCGAAGTGGTGATAGAGCGCGCCGCGCGTTACACCCGCGCCCCGGGCGATGTCGTCGCGGCTGGTTCCGCTGAAGCCGCCCTCGGTGAAGAGCGAACGAGCCGACGCCAGCAAGGCGGCGCGCGTGCTGCGCGATCGCTCGGCCTGAGTTCGGCGCACCGCCACGCTGGCAGTGTACGAACCAGGGGGATCGTTGCGACGCTCTGGCAGAACGGGCCCACGGCGCCGCGTCGGCAAAGCGTGCCCTGTCCGGCCTTTCCGCGCATGATCGGTGCCGCCGTTCGGGTAGTCCCGAACGGGCGCCGATGGAACGCACGAGCACTGGAGGGGATCTTGTCGACGAGAGCGGCGTCGGAGGTACCGGAGCTCCCACGCGAGATCCAGCTCGAAGTGACGGCGGCATGCAACCTGCGATGTCGAATGTGCCTCGTGCGCTACCGCCCGCCTGTGAGCCGTTCGGCGGGCAGCATGCCGTTCGACACCTTTCGTGCGGTCGTCGACGACCTTCCCGACCTCGAAAAGATCACGCTTCAAGGCCTCGGCGAGCCCTTGTTGAACGCTGACCTCGTCGCGATGGTGCGCTACGCATCAGCGCGGAACATCCGTGTCGGTTTCAACTCCAACGGCACGTTCCTCACCCCTGAACGGGCGGAGGAGCTCATCGCAGCGGGGCTCGACTGGCTGCACGTGTCGGTCGACGGAGCCCGTCGTGAGACGTACGCACACATACGAGGCCGTGACGAGTTCGACCGAGTGGCTCGCAACGTGGCGTCGCTGGTCGAGGTGAAGCGCCGGCTGGGATCCGCGCGCCCGAGCCTGTCGATCGTTTTCGTCGCGATGCGGCGAAATCTCCGGGAGTTGCCGGAGCTCGTCCGGCGGACCGCAACGTGGGGCGTGCCCACGCTTCGTGTGCAGAACCTCGCGCACGACTTCTCGGACACGGAGTCAACGGACGGATACGCGGAGATTCGCGACTTCACCCGCGCGGAGGCGCTCTGGGGCAACGACACCGAGGTGGACGCGGTGTTCGCCGAGGCGCGCATGGTCGCGTCCGATCTCGGCGTGGACCTACGCCTTCCGGAAGTGAAGGACCGTCCGCACCCGCGGGCCGTCGGCACACCGGGATGCACGTGGCCGTGGACGTCGGCGTATGTGACCCACGACGGACGGGTTCAGCCGTGCTGCATGGTGATGGGCGCCGAGCGCGCCGTGCTCGGACAAGTCCGCGCGTCGCGAGGCTTCAAGCAGGTCTGGAAGTCGGCCCCGTACGAGCGCTTCCGCTCAGCCCTCCTCGGCGATCGACCGCCCGACGTCTGCCGCGGCTGCGCGATGTACCGCGGCGTGTTCTGACGACCGCGACTGAATGGGACAAGACCCGCGCGCCTGGGTAGATCAACAGGCACCGGCCACCGGAAGATGGCCGAGAACAGGCACCGCGGGGTCGAGGAAAGACTCCCCCGCGGTGCTTGAGGTCGCGACGTCCGTCCAGATGTACACATACAGCTGAAATTCGCGGAGGACGGTTCAACGCCGTGGTCGTATAGCTGTCGCCACCACCACTGATACGTACTCTTTCAACGAGCTCACGCGGCTGGGATACTTCCGATATGCGGACTCGCCTCGTCGTTTGCTTGACGGTCATCACAGCGTTTTGCGGGCTGACCCCGCAGTCGGGTCATGCTGCATCGAAACCAGTCGCTGTCTCACTGGCAGTCGACGCATCGAGCACACTCCATGGGTCACAGCTTCCGCGTCAGCTGAAGTGCGTTCCTTGGCCGACGCACGGCTGGCCCACAGGACCGCTTCCTTCGGGCGTCGATGCGGCGACGGTGCGCGCCGCGGGGGATCAGATGGTCGGCCCAGGGCGAGGCGACTCCGTTGTCGTGATTCACGGTGGCCGCTTGGTCTACGAGCAGTACGCACCGGGCAAGACGGCGGCTTCGATCGAGCCGTCGTTCTCGGTCTCGAAATCGTTCACATCGACCGTGATCGGGCTGTTGGTCCAACGCGGGCGGCTCGAGCTCGACGACCGCGCGCCCATCAAGGAGTGGTCGGCTCCCACTGATCCTCGTCGCGCGATCACGTTGCGGAACATTCTGAACATGAGCAGCGGACTCCAGTGGAACGAGAGCTACTTCAGCTTCCCATCCGACGTCTTGCAGATGATCGTGGCGGGTGACGAGTCGGGGTACGTGCTCACGAAGCCTCTGGAAGTGAAGCCAGGGACGCTCTGGCACTATTCGACGGGCGACACCGCGGTGCTGGGGCGCATCATCGGTGACATCGCAGGTGTCTCGGGCGAGAGCTACCGCCAGTACCTGCACAAACAGCTGCTCGATCCGCTCGGTATCAATCCCGTCGACATCGGACTCGACACAACCGGGAGATGGCGTGCCGGCTGGTGGACGAACACAACCACACGCAACTTCGCAAAGCTCGGACTGTTGTATCTGCGCAACGGCGTATGGGAGAACAGGCGGTTCCTGTCATCGAAATGGGTTGACTTCGTCCGCACACCGAGCCCCGCATATGCCGGCTACGGAGGTCAGTTCTGGCTCGACGGCGACGGAAGCTTCGAGATGATCGGGCTCTACGGCCAGAGCGTGCACATCATCCCGGCACTCGATCTGATCATCGCGGTGAACAACGGCCAAGGTGACTTCCCGATGATGCAGGCCTTCCGGAATGCCAAACCCGCATCGTGCCATCGCGAACGGTCGAACGACCGTTGACGTTCGATCGCGTGGACTTCTGGGTGCTGCCGTGCCGAACGGTCCAGGCCCGGCGACGGCTGAGCACGTGCCCGCAGTGCGGCACGATCCGTCGTAATGTCCCGAGGCATGGACGTCTCCGGTTACAACCACTCTGACTCGATCACCATCAACGCTTCGCCCGACGACGTGTACGCGATCGTGAGCGACGTGAACCGCATCGGCGAACTGAGCCCTGTATGTCGATCCGGCGCGTGGGACGATCCCGCTCATGCGGGCAAGGAGGGCGCGTGGTTCACCGGCCACAATGCCATCGGGGCCTTCACGTGGGACACGCACTGCAAGGTCGTCGTGGCTCAGCCGGGTCGAGAGTTCACCTTCGTGAACCACGGGCCGAACGGCGAGCTCGAGCTCGTGCGTTGGGGCTACACGCTCGAGCCGGTGGGCGACGGCACGAAGGTGACCGAGTCGTGGCAGGTGTTGCCCGCGTATCCCGACTTCGTCTCGGCCGGTGACCCGAACCTCGACGTCGAGGCGCGTATCGACGGCATGGCTCAAATGGCCCGCGACGGCATCAAGGAAACGCTCGCCAACCTGAAGCGAGTCGCCGAATCCTGACGGCGATTCGTCGCCACCATCGTCGTGGCTGCGGACCTGCGACGGGCGGTCTACGTCGACCGGTAGAGCGTGAAGAGACGGACCGCGCTGCCGGCAAGCGTCGATCTGAGCTCTGCGCTTGGCTCACGGCCCCGAGACTTCTGCGTTACTGAATGGGATGGATGCGCTCGGCGCCCGGGCGAGCGTCCTCCTGATCATGGTTCCGCCGAGCAACTTCCGCTCGTTGGAACACCGCGCCGAAGAGACCGTAGTTGCCGGTCATCCAACTCACCGTCAGCTTGCACTTTGCGATGCGCCACCCTTGTGAGGTCCGTTCGAACTGGTTCGTGTAGTAGCCGTAGACCGTGTGGTCGCTATCGCCGGTGGTGTTCGGGCTGTGGTGCCGAGCCTGCACGTAGGCAACGCATGTCGCATGATCGTCGTCCTGGAACGTGATCACATGATTTGTGATCACGTGCTGCGTCGCCTTCAGGCCGGCCATGACCGGCTTCGACATCTCGATCCACTCGTCGGCCTTCAAGCGAAGGGCGGGTGAGCCGAACCCGGAGCTGAAGTCCACTTCGATCTCGTCGGCGAAGCAGGTGCGAAAGAGCTCCCAGTTCCGGGTGTCGGTGCCCGTGGCGTATCGAAGCTGAACATCGCTGATCTCAGCGCGATCCAAGAGTTGCTGTAACCGGGTTTCGTCAACGGTAGACATTTCACAAACATATCCGCATCGATTCGTGTCCGAGTCCCCGAGTGTGGTGGGGACTCGAGGTTGATCCACGGTGTTCGGTCACGGATTCGAGCTTCATCGGGCGGGCTGCCGGGACGACCCGGCGAGAAATGGCGAAGCGAACTCAAGCGCAGGGGATGTCGAGCCGATCAGGACGTCATGGCGATCCTTCGTCGGCGACCGCACGCGCAGGCCATGGGCGAGACGCCAGACGAGAGCGCGTGCTCCGTTCCGTCAGCGGTGCGCATCCTGCGAGGCGAGCAGGAGTTGCGCGACGCGCTTCGACGGGCGGACGCGGCCGCCAAGCTGATTGCGGAGCGCACCACGGCGCGGTCGAACCGGTACTCGAGGCTCATCGCGCAGCTCGACGACTCCGACGCGGACGTGCGCCTGCACGTTGTCGAGGGAGCAGACCGCCACCGCCAGACGAGCTGACGTTCTCACCTGGGCGTCAACACCATCTGGGTGCATCGGAACAGCGCCATCGCCCGGCCCGTCGATTCGTTCGTCACCTCGGCATCCCACACATGGGTTTGGCGCCCCACGTGAGCCGGCGTGCACCGACAGACCACGCGCTCCCCCACGCGAGCCGACGAGAGAAAGTTGGTCTTCAGCTCGATCGTCGTGAACGACGCGTCGGGCGGGATGTTGTTGCCACAGCCGATCGCGGCGCACGTGTCCGCGAGCGCGACGATTGCGGGCGCGAACAGGAACCCGGTACCTGCGATGAGGTTGTCGGTCACGTCGATGTGGCCGACGATCAAGTCCTTCGCCGAATGGTCGAAGACACATCCGAGTTGACCGGGAACGAGCGGCGCGAAGAAGTTGGTCGCGCCTCGGGCCGACTCGGCAGGGTCGAGATCGTCCCGATAGTCAGGCACAGCGGGAGGCTAGCGGTCGTTCCATCGTCATCGGGAGGGCGGGAGGACCGTGGCCAAGCCCCGTTTCGCCCGGTATTCCCGCCACGTGAGCCATGCGACGAACACGTCGAACAGGGTCAGCAAGACCAGCGCGATCGAGAATCGGTAGGTCAGGCGATACAGCTGGTAGATGATGAACGCTCCGAGAAGCGCGATCAGCCACGGGTAGGCCCACAGCTTGTCGCGCAACACGAACACGACGAGCACGACTTTGGCGATGCCGTGACTCAGCAGGTAGATCGCGCCGAACAGCGTGGTGGATCGAGACAAGTGACTGGCCGAGTGCAGGACGTGCCGGGCGATGAAGTCGTGGGGGTCTTGCGCCAGTTCGTGCGCGGTTGCCCAGCGCGCCAAGTGCTGGATCGAGTGGGGTGAAACGAACAACAACAGCAGCCCACCGACGACCTCCAGCACCCCGTCGAGCCCTTTGAGCGCCACACTGATCCGAAAGGTGAGGTCGAGCCGCTCGGAGGGCCGGTCTGACGGCGTGGGTGCGGGCACGTCGAATGCTTGCACGTTCCGGCTGAGGAATCGCGTGCGAGACAGTGATGGCGAAGCGGCTCGCAGAACTGGTGTGGCGAGACCTGCTCTCGAACCACTACGAGGCGGCCCGGGCGGCGCTCGAACGGCACCGCGGACGCGAGATCTCGTTCGACAACGGCGGGCGTGCTTGTAGACCTCCACGTCGCCGTCTGCCTCATCCGTGTCGCAGCCGCTGCTCCGACGGGCACGCCGTGAATGGACGCACGACAAACCGATAGGTCACAAACTGCGGGAGGGAGCGCGATGGAGAGCGACGATGGCCGCAGAAGGCAATGTCACCGGGCTCCTGCAAGACCGTGAGCGGCCCTGACTGAGCGCGCACCACACGACGCGCTCGACCCATTGCCCGCGGATCGCTGCCGTCGTACGCTCACCCAGGGATGCTGGCCGGCGGGGCTCAGCAGGCGGAGGGGCGATGGCAGATCCTGGCGATCGGTACAGCTCGCCGTCGCGAGGCTGATCGTCGAGGTGCGTGCACTGTCTCAACAGCCTGACCTGACCGCCGCCCGGAGCCTGCCGTCTCGGGCGCGACCCGGCCGGCGGTTCGGCGTGCTCCTGGGTCTCATCGCGATCGTTGCTCTGGCAAGCCGCGTGCTGTACGTGAACCTGCTCCCCGTCCAACAGACGGGCGGCTACGACCAGGCGTACTACAAGGTCGAGGCGCAACGCGTCGCGTCCGGCCAAGGCTTCGATCTCCCGGAAGCCCTGGGGTTACGCGCGATCGGTAACGCCGAGCACCCACCACTCACGGCACTCCTGCTCGTCCCCGCGGCGTTTCTCACGAGCAACAGCGAGTTCGCCATGCGGATCACCGAGGCGGTGATCGGCACGATCTCCGTGGTCGTGATCGGGCTTCTCGCGAGAAGGCTTGTCGGCGACAGAGTGGGGCTCATCGCCGCGCTGATCGCGGCGGCGTACATGAACCTGTTCGTCAACGACGCGATACTCATGCCCGAAGCGGCAGCGGTGTTGCTGACCGCGCTGGCGTTGCTCTTCGCCTACCGGATACTCGATTCACCGAACTGGCGCAACGGCGGCGGCTCTGGGTGTGGTGTGTGGTGCCGCGGCCCTCGTCCGTGGCGAGCTCATGCTGCTCGGCGTGTTCCTCGCCGTGCCCGTCGCGCTGAGCATCAAGAACATGCCGACCGTTCGCCGTGTTCGTCTGCTCGGCGTCGTCGCGCTCGCGGCAGTGGTGACGGTGGCGCCATGGGAGTCGTACGTGCTCAACCGCTACGAGAAGCCGGTGTTCATCTCGTACGGCGACGGAGGCGTGCTCGCCGGCGCGAACTGCTGGCTCACGTACTCCGGTCAATGGTCCGGCTCGTGGGTCGGAATCTGCACGGTCGCTCAGCGGTCACGCGACCAGTCCGTCACGGCCGCTCGTCAACGCACGCAGGCGTTCACCTACATGCGCCAGCGTGTCCTGCGACTACCGCAGGTCATGACGGTGCGTGTCGCGCGGCTCTGGAGCCTGTACAACCCAGTCCAGATGGGGGATACGAGCCAGGGTGAGGGTCGACCTTTCGTCATCTCGTTGGCCGGTCTCGCCATGTACTGGGTGCTCGCCCCGCTTGCCGTGTTCGGCGCGCTCACGCTTCGCCGGCGGCGGGTGCCGCTCGCTCCGATTCTTGCGCCCGTCGTGCTCGTCACCCTCGTCGCTGCCGCGTTCTACGGTCTGGTCAGGTTCCGCGCGCCGGCCGAGGTCTCCATCGCGGTGCTCGCCGCGGTCGCGCTCGACGCGTTCGTCGACCGCGGGAAGTCGGCCGACCGCCGCGTTGCGGCGAGGCGCCGCATCGCGGGACGACTCAAGGCGTCGATCGCGCAGCCCGTTTTCCAACACCACGACTGACGTCGCCGTCATCTCCTGGCTTTGACCTTCGAGCCGGTCCCGGGCGCTGGACATCTCGTCGAGGTATCGCGGGTCGTTCCCTTCAGGCTTGTTGGCGTAGAGATCCCGCGCGGAAGCCAAGGCTGAATAGAAGGCGATTCGTTTGGCGAGCAGCGCGTCGAGCGCGGTGCGCATGGCCGGTGTTCCGAGATGCCCCGCACGAAGTGCATCCCGAGTCGTTCCATCACCGCTCGGGAACGCTCGTTGTCGACGTCTGTGAACGCGACGACCTCATGCACACCTAGCTCGTGGAACGCGAGCCCAGTTCGTCCAATCTCTGATGCGTACCCGTGCCCTACCTTGTCATCTCGAACGGTCCAGCCGATCTCGACCTGGCGCTTTCCATCGACCGTCGCATACGACAGACCACCACGGCCGATCAGCTCACCCGTGTGGCGGTCGTACGCCATCCATTTGCTAATGCCGTCCATCTTCCAACCGTTCGCGTACTCCGCCGCCCTCTGCTCGGCGTCGCGCTCGGTATAGGTGCCACCGTGCCACAGAGCGACGTCGTCGTCCTGGTGAAGAAGGAACAGGTCGCGCGCGTGCTTCTCGGCGATCGGTTCCAAGCGCAGCCGCTCGGTGAAGCGGACTCGCGCAATGTCGCGGCGCGTACCGTGACCCATCCGAACCACTCCCCCGCGCCCTCGACATTCCGGCGGACACTGAGTCGCGACGCAAGGGACGATGGCAATCGGCACAAAACGACAGTTCTCAAGCTCATCGCGCACTGGTTGTCGCCGCTCTGGCCACTCCCGCCGAGCCTCAAGAGCAGAGTCGTCATGCTCCTCGTCGTTGACTATGCACCGACGGGGAGCGGAAGCAGTCATGTTCGCCACGCGGTGATACATCGCGATGTGCGTGGCCACCTCAGTTCGAGTATGCCTCATTGTGCAGTATTTGTCCGGTCGCGTCGATGACCGTGAGGCCGTCGACGTAGAAGCAGCATTCGTTGGCAAACTGCGTCGCTACGCGATGATCGGCCCGGGATGACACTGAGAGACGACGTTCGAGATGAGCGAATCGAACTCGTCGGCGTATTGGTAACCCTCGACAGCGGTCAATGGTCCCAACCGTCCTTGTGCACTGGGTGGGCGGTCCGCGACGTCGTCGCCCACCTCGTCAGTTACGACTACACCAACGGCATCATCTTCGTGCTGCTACTCATCGCCACGGGCTTCTCAGTCGCTCGGACGAACGCGGTGATGCTCCGCCGCTGGCAACGACGCGCCGACGATCGCCTTCTTGTCGCCGCCCTGCGGCGGGGTCCCAGGCCCTTGGGTGTGACGCGCGTACTCGGGCGTCGCCTCGCCCTCATCGACTCCTTCGTCCACCAGCAAGACATTCGTCGACCGCTCGGCTTGTCGAGATCAATGCCACCGGATCGGCTGGTGCGCCTCGCCGAGGTCATGGTCCGCGACCACGTCGGAGCGGGCGGCGCCAAGCGTGCTCGGGGGCTGCGACTGCGGGCCACCGACGTCGACTGGGCGGCCGGAGACGGTCCGGAGATCCGTGGACCTGCCGAGGCGCTCATCATGGCGCTCGCCGGTCGCTCGGCTGCGCTCGCCGACCTCGATGGTCCAGGAGTCGCCGTCATCGCTTCCAGGATCGCGTGACAATCTTCAACCGTGACACTGGGGCCGACCACGCCAGTGCCTGCCCCGGCGCTGGGCCATCCCGGCGTTTCGGGCCCGGTTACGCGACTGACGCCAGTCAGTCCGGCGGTCACAAACCGCCGCCTGCGACCGAGTAAACATCGATCCGGCAGTCTCGCCAGGTCGCTCTTGGACCAAGACGTACTCACTCCGTGCGGCGCTGTCGTGTTCTCAACGGCCGTGATTCCCGCCATGTATCAAGTGGCCTGAACACCTGGACTCGGATATGTCGAACTGCTTGACTGCCGCGCGTGTCTCGCACGCGCGATTCCTTCGGTGAAGCCCTCCGTTCGGCCGCCGACCGCGCTGAGAACTCCGCGGATTTACTCCTCATCCCGGTCCGCGGCTTCTGGTGGTGGGTCGCTGGAACACCGGACTACCGACAAGATTCGCCGCCGCAGCTCAACGACAGCATGCGCATCAGCTACATCGGCGGGCACCTCCACGGCGCACGGAATCGCGCCAACGAGATGCTCGAAACGGTTCCGCAAGCCCGTGACTGGCGCGACCGCATCGAACAACTCCTGGAGGACATCAGGAGCTACCAATCATCGGTGAACGAGCACAACCCGTCCTGACCGACGGGACCGGTGAGCCGTGCCGACGTAACCGCTGGGCCCCAGCGATCTCGACGCGGCGTTCGCCTCCTCGACCCTGCGCTGGCGTCGTTGCAGTTCAACACATCGGCGGTAGTCGCTCGTGATGACGGCACGGGCAAACGGATGAGTTCCCCACCAGTCGCGCTCGCACCAGTCGAAAGGATGGCAGGCGCGATATAGCCCATGTGCAAGGAACATGGCGCCGACGCCAATCACAGCGAGCAGGACGACGCCAGCCGTCCCCGTGTTCTACTGCGACTGCGGGTCGGCAGGTGACTCAGGTCGAAAGACCCCACCCCCGCGGACGCGCTCTTCGGCGCGGGACGTCGCTTCTCGGACGTGCGCCTTCGACACTGCGACCTCTTTGTAGACGGCGTGACCAAGGGGGCGTCAAACCTCGGACGATGCGAATGACCCACGCGGTCTCGTGACGCGCTCGGCGACGAAGGTGAGACCACAGCCTTCACCAGCCGGAGAAGAGAAACGACGCGGGTCGAGACGCCTCGCGGTTCTGCACGGATGACGAACCGACCCTCGGGGCCATCCACTTCAAGGACATGACTCTCCACGTGTCAATCATGGTCCTTTCGAGGGCGACGGGACTCGGCGCACGACGTGCTGAACGCCGGCGTGATGAATGGACCGACGCGTGGGTGGACGAGCGGGGAACCCTCGCCTCGGGACAGTTACTCGTCTGGTGCGAGTGGAATCGGCGGCACGTAATGGTCCTCGCGGCCGACGACGAACGGCGCGTAGCCAGGCTCCAACTCGGTCACGTCGAGGTCGGAGAAAATGAGACCCATGTTGTGCCCGTTCGCCTCGATGCGGACCTCGTGGAATGGAAGTCCGAACGCCTCAGACCACCGCCGCGCTCTTGTCGGCTCGGGAACTACCCTCCCGCCCGGATAGAGCTCCTGCCACTTGACGCCCCAGACGTAGCCGTCCAGATTCTTGCCGGTGTCGTAGTCGATCAGTCGATCGTCCAGCGACGCACGCCAAGTCTCCACCGAAAGAGCTGTGACCACCTCGACCTCGACGCAAAACTTGAACAGGTGTCGCTTGTACGTCGGCAATTTGCCGCTCCGCGGATCTGGCACGGAGTGGGTGATGATCTCGTAGTCGCGCATGTAATCCGTGTAGGCATGGAACACGATCGCTTGGTCATGCACGTCTTCAAGAGCGGCGTTGATCTCCTCGGCGTTCACGTTCAGTCCTCCACGGCGTCGCTCGTGTCGGTGCATACTGCCCGATCCGAAACGCCCTCTGAATTACGCCGGGTCGACTGGCAGCGCGTCATCTGCCGCGGAGGCCCGCGAAGGGTTGTTTTGTCCCCCGGTCCTAGCCCGGCGACGTTTGCGACTGCGTACCGCTAGGACGGCGAGCGCAGGGCACACGGTGAACCCGACCGTGATCGTGCAGCCGGTACCCGAGCGCTTCGGTCGTCTCGCGCAGATCGTCGCGGCCGCGATCAGGGCAGCGGCTGCGAATGCGCCGCTCGGCCACCGATTTCGCCGAGCTTGCGGCCGTGTACCCCGCCCTGGCTGTTCACCATGTCGAAGTACCCCTGCACCCCGTCCAACGCGGTGCCGTACAGGCCGCCAAGGGGATTCGTGATCGAGGCCACGCCACTCACCCGAATCTCCGTCGGCGTGACACCCGGCTGGTTGACGGGCGGATACGTAACGCCTGGCGCCGAGCCGCCGGCCGACGTGGTCGAGCTCCCCGGAGTGGACTTTCCGGAGCTCGAACTCGAACAAGCCACGACAAGCGCGGCAACCACTACCACGGCGACCATGACGCGAGCACGCATCGGTACCCCCAGTCCCGCTTGCGTCCCGCAGCCCCGCCGTACCGTGTTGCAACCAACCCCTCCGCCGCATCTGTCGCGCTCCAGCGCGGGCGCCGCTTGCGGAGGCCGCTACGCGCACGCGGCCAGCCGCCGTTCCGGGCACGCCGCAACGAGCGGCCGGGACCACGGTCCTACGCGGAAGGCCCAATCCCAACCGCCGGCTCTACTACGCATGCGCGGGCGCCCGATCGCGTCGACGTCGACCAACAGCAGTTCCGCGACAACGCGGTCGCGCTCTTCGCTACCAACGCCAAGTCCGAGAGCCCCGCGCACGCACGTGCTGAACCTCGTGGCCTGAGCACGAGCACGTCAGCGCGCTCCCTACCACCTAGTCGGTGACGCGTCACCTTGCCTGGTCGAGGAACCGGTGTGCGGTGAAGCGCCCGAGGTTCTCGGCCCACCGTCCTGTCTGCATCCACTCTCCCAGCGCCTCCGCGACGGCGGGCGCGATCGCGAACCCGTGACCGCTCCACCCGGTCGCGACGGCCACCGCGCCCGTGGGATTCCGGTCGATGATGGGCAGCATGTCGCGGGTGGCGGCTTCGGGGCGGTCGGCGACCGCGGCGAGCAGTCGCGACCCTCGGAGTCTCGGATACAGCGCGAACGCTTCGGCGAGGTTGGCCCGCACCTGTTCGTTGACGATCACACCGCGGCCCGTCGTGGGGTGACGGCGGCCGAGCCAGCCGCCTGTGACCATGACCTGGCCGTCAGGGACGGACTTCAGAATCACCCGGCGATTCGCATGCCCGATCAGGTGCCGAACCTGTCCCGGTATCGGCGGCTCAATGAGCAGCGCTTGCGGAAAGACCTCGAACGTCTCGATCCCCCAGCCGACCAGGCTGGCCAGGGCCCCGGCAGCCGCGTTGGCGGCGACGATGGCCCGCACGGCACGAACTGCGCCGACACCGTCGGCAACAATCTGCACGCCGCCTCGCTCGATCGTCAGCTTGCGGACCGTCGCATGCTCGGCGATCGTGATGCCACGTGCGCGCAACGCGCTGGCGATCGCATGGCAGGTGGCGCTGTGGTCGATCGTCCCGTCGAGCGGGCACCACACCCCACCGACGACCGTGTTCGCGACATGCGGTTCGAGCTTGCGTACGCCGCTGCCGTCGAGTACCTCGCTCGGCACCCCCGCACGCCGCTGCCGGTCCGCTTGCGCGGCGAAAACGGCGAGGTCGTCCACCCGCTCGGACAACTGCAGCTGGCCCGTGCGCACATACCCGGTAGACGCACCGATCCGGTCCGGCAACCGAGGCCACAGTTCGTAGGCGCGGGCCATCAATGGAAGCTCCCATGGATGGCGGCCGTTGGCGCGAACCCCGCGCCGGCCGAGACCCCCGGAAGCACCGGCTCCGACGGTGGCCGCCTCGAGCACAATCGGTTCGATTCCGCGCTCAAGCAGCTCCAAGGCGGTCAAGAGTCCGACGATGCCGGCACCCACGACCGCGACCAGTACGTCCGGCACATCGCGAGTGTGCCCACCGGCGCCCACGGTCCCGCGCGGTTCATGTCATGGGAATGTCGCTATCCCGAACGCTCCTGCAGCTGCCCCGATCTGATCAGCCCGCGCCACCGCCCTTCGCCGAGGTGTTCGAACGACCGCGCTTGCCCGTCCCCGCGGTGTCGAGCGTGCCGCGTCCCGCAGCGATGTTCGCTGTCATCGCTGCCTTGGTTGGCCTGGGCGTGCTCGCCGCCGTGGCGAACGGGCGCCTCGTCTCGTGGACAAGCCCGTACGCGACGCTATCCGGCACCTCGGGCACGGGCCCATTGCCGATCGTCACGATCATGGATCGGCCGTGAGTGCGGCAAGGCAGTGCAGAAGGATCGCGCGGAATGTCGTCCGGTCGATGTCGCCGAAGGCGAGGGTTTCGAGCCCGTCGACGAGCGCGTCACATTTGATCAGCGTGCTGCCACCGCGCCGGGTGAGCGATACCTCAAGGGTGCGCCGGTCGCGCCGGTCGAGGCCCCGCTTGAGCAACCCTTTGCGTTGGAGGGCGAGAACTACCTCGTTTGCGGCTTGGGGACTGACGAACGTCAAGCGGGCAAGCGCCGCCGATGAGATTCCCGGGTGGCGCGCGAGGACGCTCAATGCGGTGTATTGCATCGGGGTGAGGTCAAACCGTTGGGTGATCTCATCAAGACGCGCACGAAGGGCTTCTTGGAGCTGCTTGACGAGATACGTGAGCCGGACTGGCGTCGTAAGACCGGCCCTCGCCGATGCTCGGACCCGGCTTCGGCTGCCGTTGCTCCGTGCCGTCGGGGATTTGGGCACCGGTCGTCCTCCGGCTCGAAGGCGAGGCCACGCGCATCCTGCCACGTGCTCCCACCCCGCATGGCTTCCTTGTGGGCCGTCACGGTGGTGAGCTGAGTGATTCCCCGCGGATCTTGAAGGGTACGAGTGATCTCAAGGTCCTTGATGATCCCCGGGCCGTTCTGTTCGCCTGGTTGCTTCCGACCTGCGGGGGATTTCATGGCACTGCGTAAGCGTTCGTCGCGGCGAGTTGCCGGACTCGTCGCCATCCTGATGGCGGTCGCGTTCGCGGTGTCGGCCGCGCCGCCGGCGAGCGCGACCGGCACGGGCTCGGCGCGTTGCGATGACTGCACCGAAACGCGGTTCGTGTGGATGGGCGGGTTCCGGGACGCGGCAACCCCGGATCGGTACAACCGCGTCGGCGCACTCGAGGTCGGCCCGTCGTCGGCGCACAACGTGCTGGTGCTGAACCCCGGAACCTCCGCGGGGGCCGGGTACTTCTATCCGCTCGCGAAGGACATCGTCCGGGCGACGCACGGCCGCTGGCAGGTGTGGTCGATCGAGCGCCGCGAGAACCTACTCGAGGACCAGTCGATGCTCGACCTGGCCAAGCACCACAAGATCACCGGCCAGCAACTCGCCGACTACTACCTCGGTTGGCTCGCGAACCCCACCATCACTCACCACTTCGAGCTGATCCCCGACTCGGCGGTCGCGTTCGCCCGGGGGTGGGGCCTCAACGTCGAGATCGAGGATCTTCACCGCGTCGTCGAAGCCGCGCACGAGCACGCCCGCCACGTGGTGCTCGGTGGCCACTCGCTCGGTGGCGCGATCACCACCGCGTACGCGACGTGGGACTTTCACGGGACACCGGGCGCCCGGGATCTCGCCGGGTTGGTCTTCATCGATGGCTCGAGCTTCCCGACCGCGGTAACCGCGCAACAGGCCACGCAGTCCTTGCAGACCTTGCAGCGCAGCTCACCGTGGCTCGCATTCGGGGGCATCCCGGCGCCGTATCTCGGCCTGTTCTCCGCGGTCGGTTCAACCCTGGCGATCGTCGAGCCCAACGCGCCATCCGTCGGTCAGACATTTCCCTTCCTGCCCGCGAACTTGAAGCCGCCCGTCCCCGCCACCAACCTGGCGCAGTTCGGCTACGCGGTCTCGGTCGGGACCTCACCGCCGAACCTGCGCGCCGCCCAGGTCCACGCCGGTCACCTCGCGACAACCGGGAATCCCCGAGGCTGGGACCGTGCCGGCGCCATCAGCCCGATTCAACGTTGGGCCGACATGCTCTCGGGCACCGGCCTCACGGGTATCGACGGAAGCGCGTGGTACCACCCCATGCGCCTCACCATCGACGCGGGCGCGGTCGACAACGGCAATACCAATCCCGCCCAAGGCGTGCTCGACATCAAAGCCACCCACGGTCACGACCTCAACCCGCACCTGCTGATGTACGCGTTCGGTGCCGCGCTCGGCGGCCAGCACGTCCTGGACGCGACCCGCCTCCTCGCCGAAGAGTCGGGCATCCCCAGCGACCACCTCACCCTCGTCAACCGCCAAGCAACCTACGCCCACAACGATCCCAGCGCCGCCGACCCCCACAACGACTTCCTCGAGCACCTCATCCCGTTCCTCGGCGAAATCGCAGAGATCCACGACTAGAGGCGGGTGGCGCGTTGGTGGTCCACGACGTCCTCACAGTCGCCGTGTTCATTGCGGCGGGCGTCGCGCTGATCACCTCGCTCGAGGCGTTGTGTGATTTGACGCATCACCGCGGTTGCGAACCGCGGGGCATGCGCCACTAGCGAGCCCTGGCTTGCGAGAGTCGATGCGACAGACGGACTTATTCGTCGGAGCCCGAGGTCTCATCCCGACTCGGATGGTCGAAGGCGTGCAGCGGGACGCGGCCGAGGTGGTCGTAGGAGCCGCCTCACGCTTCGCGCAACTGACGATCTATTCGTTCTCATTGCCAGCAATGCGAATGGTGCCGTCCGCGTCACTACCAAGCGGTTTTGCCGCTCCTTCCACGACGTGGCCGAAGAAGGTGACCGGCAGGGGTAGCTGCGGGATGTCGAGCATCCTGATAAACGGGATCGCGGCGATCAGCACACCGATGGGCGGAGCGATCAGCTCGAGTGACACCGCGAGCCACGCGCCCCCGAAGTAGCCCAGTGATTCGGGGATGTCGATCTCGACCGGTCCCACGCGCAGTGTCAAGGCTTCTTCTTTATCTGCGTGGTTCTGCGTGGGAGGCATCTGCGAGGTCCTTTCCTTCATGCGGCTGCCGAAGCTTCATCGCCGGCAGACATGCCGGAGCGTCTCTCGGCTGGGACAGCCCTACCCGCGATCCCAGGCGCTCCTACCAGGCTCGGCCCGCAGCGCGGCGTGGGCGCCCCGGCATTGGGGGAGAGAGGGATCGTGCCCCAACCGAGGAGCTGACGCAGTGAGCGACGTGCTCGCCTTTACGTTGCGCGCCCTGGCCGGCGGAGACGAGCATCGCCGAGATGGTGTCACCGAAGGCCTTCTCGGACTGGTCTCGTCGGCACCGTCGGTCGCGATCGCCAGCCTGATCATCACCGTCGTCGCGGAGAACGCCGGCACCGCCCGCCAGGACACCGGGGGCCCGCAGTTGCTGCATCGTGCGCCACGGTGCTGGTGACGACGGCGTCGGTCACGATTACGACGGCGGCGATACCGATCTTCGCGACGACCCACCAATGACGGACGATCCCCCACTGGGTTCCGAGGCCAAGCAGTGCGCCCGTGGCGACAGCGAGTAACCCGAGTGGAACCGCGAGCCAAGGGACCGACTCGATGGTTTGATAGAAGGCGTGCCCGAGCGTGGGGTTGTTGGTCGTCGCCGCGGCGAGCCCGCAGAACGCGACGGTCAGCGCACCGCCGAACCATCCAACCGAGGTAAGCACGTGCGCGGTGAGACCGCCTTGTGCGGGTTCCCCCTGAGCCGTGGGCCGCATGGCGAACGACCGACACCGACCGAGAATGCAGTCATGGCGGTCATGGTGCAGCGATCGCGTCGAGAATGGGCAGT
>CAZJSY010000005.1:0-7327 GCA_964548555.1 uncultured Burkholderiales bacterium | reverse complement strand
CCGAGAATGCAGTCATGGCGGTCATGGTGCAGCGATCGCGTCGAGAATGGGCAGTCGTGCAGCCCGGCGGGCCGGACGGATCGCGGCGAGCACTCCGGCGAGTGCACCGAGGAAGGCCACGGCGACGACTTGCACGATCGACAGCGCGACCGTGTCGCTGCCGGACGTCAGGGCGAAGACCCAGCCGAGAAACCCCCCGATGAGGAGACCGAGTGCAGTGCCGAACGTGGACACGATGAGGGACTCCAGGCGAAGCACGGAGCGGACCTGTCGCTTGGTCTCCCCGACCGCGCGTAGCAGACCGAGTTCCCGGCGTCGCTCGTAGACCGCGAGCGCGAGCGTGTTCGCGATGCCGAGGAGTGCGATCAGGATCGCGAGTGCAAGCATCACGTACACGATGCCGAGCAGCGTGTTCAGACCCGAGGTCGTCGAGGTTGCATACGCGGTGATGTCCTGGAGCGACCCACCGTTCGCCCGTGCGAGCGGCGCCAACGCACGCCGCGCGACATCGAGTGGAACGCCGGCCCGCGTCTCGACAAACACGACCGTGTCAGTGGGCTGCACGGCGTGCTGTGTGTACAGGGCGGCGGGCATCGTGATGTCATCGAGGAGGTCTGCGTGGTCGTAGATCGCCCGGATTGTGGTACGCGCGCTCGAACCGCCGGGGAAGGTGAAGGTCACGGGCGTGCCGAGCTTCAAGCTGCGATGGGTGGCGTAGGCTTTGCTGACAGCGATGCCGTCGGCGTCCAGGTTGGTGAACGAGCCAGCTGTGACGTCGAAGCGCAGCACGTCACGAATGCGGGACATGTCGGTCGCGGACACGGTGGTCGATTGGGTCCCGATTCGGACCGGTCCTCCTCCGAGCCCGACCGCGTGATCAACGAACGGGGATCGGGTCATCTCGGCTGAGAGCCGGGGGCTGAGCTGCCCGCCGCCGAATGACGGCGCACTGACGACGAGGTTTGTTGTGACACCGTTGCGGACCTGCGCGTCGAGAGTGGCCTTGAGCGAGGCGGTGAACAGCATGAACATCGAGACAACCGCCACGCCGACGATCAAGGCGGTCGCCGTCGTCGCGGTGCGCCGCGGGTTGCGGCGCGCGTTCTCGACCGCAAACTTGCCCATAATCGGCCCCAGGGGGCGCACAAGGCGTCCGATGACCGCGGCAGCAGGTGCGACGAACACAGGTGCGAGCATGAGTGCGCCAATGACCAAAGCCAGCGCGCCTGACGCTGCGAGGCTGGCCGAGCCTGCAAGGGCGCCCAGCGTCGCGCCCCCGCCGCCGACAAACGCGAGCATCGTGCCGACGAGGACGCGACGTCGAGTGAGTTCGCGGGCGTCGGTCTCGGCGTCGCGGAGCGCGCTGATGGGTGCGACGACTGATGCGCGTCGCGCAGGGAGTTGGGCCGCGAGCAGGGTTGCCAGGACACCGACTGTGGCGGCGATGACGAGCGACGACACGTGGACGGTCAGGCCACCAGCAGGCAGGGCGAACCCAAAGGCGTCGAACATGCCTTTGAGGAGTCCCGCAATTCCCAGGCCGCCCACGAGTCCGACACCGGCTGCAACGATCCCGAGGACCAGTGCTTCGAGGGTCACCGATCCGCGCACCTGACGTCGAGACGCGCCGACGGCGCGCAAGAGTGCGAGCTCCCGAGTCCGTTGCGCGACGGTGATCGAGAACGTGTTGTTGATGCTCAGCGTGGCAACCACGAGCGCGATCCCCGCGAAGACGACCAGGAACGTGCGCAGCAGGTTCAAGAAGCTGCTGGAGACGTTGTCGATCCGCTCCTGAGCAAGTTGATGACCGGTGATTGCTTCCACCCCAGCGGGCAGCACGCGACGGATTCGATCGCGCAGCGCGTTGCTGTCGACGCCCGGCTCTGCTCGAACAACGATCGAGCTGACCTGGCCGGGTTGGCGGGTGACGTTCGCCTGCGCTCCGGCGAGGGTGAAGCCGGCGAAGGTTGTCTGGCCGAATCCGTCCGCGCCACCGAAGGTTGCAATCCCCACAATGGTGACGCGGACGGGCTGTGGCGTCTGGAGCGTTGTGATGTCCCCGATGTGGAGGGACCCGGAACGTGCGGCTCCCCGGTTGATGACGACATCGTCGACCTTGCTGGGCGCGCGGCCTTCGATGAGCCTGTACGGGTTCAGTGCGGGTGTCCGGATCCAGCTTCCGGCTTGGCGAGGCGGTCCGTTGCCACCGATCGCCGTGCCGTCGCGGCCGAGAAGCGAGCCGTACCCGAGGATCTGGCCCTGCGCGTCGGCGACGCCTGGGATGGTGCGCACTCGTTGTACGAGCGACTCATCGATGAGACCCCGGTTCGCGTCGGGGCCGCGGGTCTGCACCGCTACCGCATTGCGCACGACGACGCTGGTACCGGCCGACACCTCGGTGAAGAGACGGTCGAAGTTCGCCTTGAGCGTGTCGCCGAGAACGAGGGTCCCGGTGAGAAAGGAGACACCGAGCATGACCGCAACCGCGATACTCAGCAGACGGCGCCGCCGATGCCAGACCGAGAGCAAGCTCAACTTGACCACGTCAGCCTCCGAATGCCTTCATGCGGTCGAGTACGCGCTGCGCCGTGGGGTCGTCCATGCGATCGACGACGCAGCCGTCCGCGAGAAACACCGCGGAGTCGGCGTATGCCGCGGCAACCGGGTCGTGGGTCACCAGCACGACGGTCTGGTCGAAGTTGTCGACCGCACGCCGCAGGAACCCGAGAATCTCGGCGCCGGATCGGGAGTCGAGGTTGCCGGTAGGTTCGTCTGCGAACACGATCGCCGGGCGCGTGACCATCGCCCGTGCGACCGCGACCCGCTGCTGTTGACCGCCTGAGAGCTCGCTCGGACGATGGTTGAGCCGGTCCGCGAGCCCGACCGTGGCCACGATCTGGTCGAGCCACCCTCGGTCTGCTCGCCGTCCGCCAAGGATCAGTGGCAGGGTGATGTTCTCGAGGGCATTGAGCGTCGGCACCAGATTGAATGCCTGGAACACGAAGCCGATCTGGTCGCGGCGAAGGATCGTCACGTCACGTTCCGACATCGCGCCGAGGTCATGTTCCGCGATCAGAACCCGCCCGGAGGAGACGCTGTCCAAACCGGCCATGCAATGCAGCAGCGTGGACTTGCCGGATCCGGACGGGCCCATGATCGCGGTGAGCCGACCGCGCGGGATCTCGAGCGTCACGTTGTCGAGTGCCCGTACCCGGGCATCGCCGGCCCCGTACGTCTTGGTGATCCGCTCAGCGCGGGCGGCAGGCGTGGAGACGAGCGTGGTCGTCATGATGATTGCCCTTCCGTGAGACATCACGATCATCGTGACGATCGGGAGCGGTCCGGTCGTCGCCCGATGGACGGCATTGCGTGTGCGACAGCGGCCGTAGACGCGGCGCCAAAGGCGCGCCAGTTGTACGTCGCGTGGCGTAGACGGAAACACGCTCGGGGCGGACGGCAGGTCAGCGGCGCGGCGCTAGCCTGAACCAGTGAAGTCCGAGGCCGCGATCACCGAAGACGATTCGAATATCGCGGCGCGGCGCAGGAGGCTCGCGCTCGAGGCACTGCTCATCGCGGTGGTCGCCCTCATCGAGTTGGGGGGCACGGCGCTGGCTGCCCAGCACCAGACCGGCTACGGCACCTTCGGACTCGCCGGTATCGCCCTGTTGACAGTGAGCGTTGCGGCGTTGCCCCTTCGACGCCGTTTCCCGGTCGCTGTCCTCGCCGTGACCCTTGCCACGACGCTTGCGTACTGGTCGCTCGGATACCCACGGGGCCCGGTGTTCGCGGCCCTCGTCGTCGCCTTCGTTCAGGTCGTGCTTTCCGGGCGCCGGTTCGTGGCACTCGTCGCCCTGATCGTCGGGTTCCTCAGCTTTCCCTGGCTCGGGTACCTCGTTGGACGTACGCCCAAGCCTGATCTTGGCGGCATCATCGGTCTCGGGGCGTGGCTTGCAACCCTGTTTAGTGCCACAGAGTTGATTCGCAATAGGCGTGAACGAGCGCGCGAAGCCGAACGCTCGCGTGTGGAGAGTCTGCTGCGCCGAGCGACCGACGAGCGTTTGCGAATCGCGCAAGAGCTACACGACGTCATCGCGCACAGCATGTCGCTCATCAACATCCGCGCCGGCGTCGCGCTCCATCTGATCGATCGTGATCCCGAACAGGCCAAGAACGCGCTCGCGACGATCAAGGATGTGAGCAAAGAGGGGTTGGTGGAACTTCGCTCCATCCTCGGCGTGCTCCGCCAGGTCGACGAGACTGCGCCCCGCGCACCCACACCGACACTGCAACGGCTAGACGAGCTCAGCGAGCGAGCCCGGGCAAGCGGTGTCTCGGTGCGTCTTGAGATTGGCGGCGACTTGAGCACCGTGCCGCGCAACGTCGATCTGGCCGCGTACCGGATCATCCAAGAATCCCTCACGAACGTGGCTCGCCACTCGAGCCGACCCAATGCCGACGTCCACTTACACATCCAAGCTGGGAGGCTGCTCATCGATGTTGTCGATCAAGGTTCGGTAATGAAGACGGGATCGAGCCTTACCAGCCTCGGCCTCGGGATCGCCGGGATGCGGGAACGCGCGACGTCGGTGGGTGGTGAGCTGAATGCCGGTCCCCGCGCCGAGGGCGGGTTCGCTGTGCACGCGAGCTTGCCGTTCGGAGAACCCGCATGATCCGGGTGCTTCTAGCGGACGACCAAGCGCTGGTTCGTGCCGGGCTCCGCTCGCTCCTCGACGCAGAACCTGACATCGAGGTCGTCGGCGAAGCAGCCGACGGCGCCGAAGCCGCCCAGCTCGCCGCCGAGACCGTTCCGGACGTCGTGCTTATGGACATCCGCATGCCTGGCGTCGACGGCATCGCTGCCACCCGAACGATCGCCGCGGATCCTACGCTCGAGGATGTCAGGATCGTGATTCTCACGACGTTCGATCTCGACGAGTACGTGTTCGATGGCCTGCGCTCAGGGGCGAGTGGATTCCTTGTCAAAGACACTGAACCGGTCGAGCTTTTGCGAGCGGTGCGCACCGTAGCAACCGGTGACTCGCTCTTGTCGCCTCGAGCGACGCGGCGGCTCGTCGAAGAATACGCGGCACGGGCCAAGCCACGAGAACGCGCGCCGGAACTCGACGTCCTCACCGCACGCGAACGCGAGGTCCTGATCCACGTCGCGGGCGGTCTCTCCAACGACGACATCGCCGAGAAGCTCTTCATTAGCCCCGCCACGGCGCGAACGCACGTGAGCCGCGCCATGACGAAGCTCGGCGCGCGAGACCGGGCCCAGCTCGTCACCCTCGCGTACGAACTCGGACTGGTACGTCCCGGCTGGTTGTAAGGGGGGCTCTGTTGGGTTGACCTCGCATCGGACGGAGCCGGAACTCGAGCCGCCCCTGGTCGGCTTCCATCCGGTTGTTCGCTTACTGCTCGGTGTTCTGGAACGCACCTGGCAAGAGCTCATTGATCACCACCCGCAGCGCGCCGGGGCCCGGTCGGTCACGACCTCGACCGGTTCGCCGTGCGCGCGAAGCGCCGTCGCGAGGAACCGTCGCGCGGCCCCGGTAACCCGGCGAGTTGAGACGGAGACGTGGACGATCTGGCCGTACTGGTCGATCGCCCGACAGACGTAGCGCCACCGTCCGGCGACCTTCACGTCGGTCTCGTCGACGTACCAACAGTCGCCGACTGCGTGGCGGCACGGCCGGGCCGCCTCGGCCAATGGCGTGTGAAGCGCCATCCGGGAGATGATGCTGGACGCGACCCGGTGGCGGATCGGCCGGCGAGAGCGCGATGCGGTTGGTGCTGACGACACGAATCCGATCCTCGTCGCCGCGGCCGCGCACGCGCGCGAGCACTCCGACACGATCACCGTGCCCGACCTCGCTCGTGCAGTCGGTGTTTCCGAGTGCACACTGCGTCGGCTCGTTCAATTGGAACTCGCTCTCACTTGCCGCGACTACCTGCTCCAGGCACGCCTTACAGGTCGACGGTTCGAGTTGTCCGCACCCGCAGCGGGCGGGCTACGGAGCGGGGTGACGCCGCCGTCGGGCCTGGGTGCGTCGGACCTGTCGCTCGCGTCCGGGCCGTAAGCGGTGTCGCCGGACTGTGGATGCCTATGGTCCGCCGCAGTCGCTGCAGTAGCCCTGGAAGAGCACTTCCCGGCTGACGATCCGGTAGCCGAAGCGCTGCGAGCGGGGGACCTCGAGCGCGTCGAGTCCGTGCGGATGCACATCGCGCAGATCGCCGCAGTTGAGGCAGAGGAGATGGTGATGGTCGTCTTCGGTATTTGGGTCGTACCGGGTGGGCCCCCCACCGGCATCGACCTGCTGGACCTCGCCCATCGACACCAGCTCGTTCAGCGTGTTGTAGACGGTCGCCAAGCTCACCTCAGGGAGACGATCGCGCGCTTGGGCGAGTACCTCTTCTGCGGTGAGGTGCACGTTGTCGCCTCGCATTGCCTCGGCGATGACGCGGCGCTGCGGCGTCAGGCGCCAGTCCAACGCGCGGAGGCGGTCGAGGAGCGGCGTCGAAGTCACGTCCAACATCTATACCAGGCAAGGAACTCCAGCACTAGATCGACAGCAACCCTTGAGCGGTTCTAGGTTCAGACCTAGGGTGACAAAAGGCCCGGGAATTCCGACGAAGATCCACCGAAGAGGAGGCCGATGCGCACGCTGAAGCCGGTCGGGGTGGCGGGCGGACGGCGGGACCCCTTCGAAGGGGGCGTCACCAGCCATGGCGAAGAGCCGGGCTCGGAGAACGTGACTGCGCGCACGCGGGCGTTCGAGGAGATCGACGCACAAGTCTTCTCCGGGCCGGGCCGCGGAGCAACGCGAGCGGAGGCGGCCGCGAGTGATCGGTGGGGCGGGTCGTCGCCCGCAACCGGCGAGGCGTACCGCCGCATGTTCGAACTGGTGGTGAAGCACCAGGCTCACCCAGCGCCACGGCTGAACCAGCACGATCACGTGCGCAACGCCGCGGTGGCATCCAACGGGCCGACAGCGCGCGCATCCATCGATCAGAACGAACCGGCGAGAGGAGAGGACCGACGTGTCTGACCGCGGCAGCGAGAGTGAGAGCCCAGTAATCCCGTCTCCGACCCCCAAGGCAACTCGGGCCCGGACCAATCGAGACTGGTGGCCGAACCAGCTGGACCTATCGATTCTCCAACAGCACTCGGCACGCTCCAATCCGATGGGCGAGGACTTCAACTACGCGGAGGAGCTCGAGAGGCTCGACGTCGACGCGCTGAAGCGGGACCTTATCGATGTCATGACGACATCGCAGGACTGGTGGCCGGCCGACTACGGCCACTACGGACCGCTGTTCATCCGGA
>CAZJSY010000004.1:0-65172 GCA_964548555.1 uncultured Burkholderiales bacterium | reverse complement strand
CGATGCGTCAGGACAACATGATCGCGTCGCCCGCGAGCCTCGACGCCGAGTGGGTGCGGAATCCGAACCTGCTGCCGGTCGCCGGGCCATACCAGATCCAGGCCATCAACGGTCTGGCCTACTACGTCAACCAGGGCGGAGGCTCCGGCAAGACGGTCTGCATGATCCGCGAGGACAGCCTCTACGGCGCGGCCGGTGAGGCGGGCGTCCGCTACGCCCAGCAGCATCTCAACTTCAAGCTCGGGACGATCGCGAAGTTCGGGACGACCGAGACGGATCTGACAGCCCAGCTCCAGCAGGTGAAGTCGGGCTGCGACGCAGTGTTCCTCGTCGCCCTTCCCACCGCCTCCATCCCGTTGATCAACCAGGCGGCGGCGCAGAACGTCAACGTGCGCTGGATCGGCCAGGCGCCGACGTGGGTGTCGCTGCTCGCATCCGGTTCGAGCGGGGCGTACATGCAGCAGCACTACTGGCTGGCCTCGCAGGGTCCCGAATGGGGCGACACCACGGTGCCCGGCATGAAGCAGATGCTCGACGACATCCAGAAGTACAGCCCCGGCCAGAAGCCCGACATCTACTTCGCGTTCGGGTACACCCAGGCCCTCACGGTCGCGAAGCTCCTCGAGAAGGCCGTGTCGCTGGGCGACCTGAGCCGCGCGGGGATCATGAAGGCGCTCAACCAGCTCGGCGACGTCGACACGCTCGGCCTCGCCGGCGTCTACCACTACGGGCCGCCGGACAGCCGGGTCCCGCCGAGGGTGTCGACGATCTTCACGATCGACCCGACCGCGGCCGCGAGCGGTTTCCTCAAGTCGGTCGCGACGAACATGGAGTCGGACCCCGCGAGGACGTACCCGTTCCCGAAGCAATGAGTCGACCTCGAGGGAAGGGTCGCAACGGAGTCGATCAGGACGTGTGGCGATCGATGATGTCGAGCTGCGTCTGCAACCAGCGGCCGGCGTCGTTGTGCTCGACGATCTTGCGTGCGGTCACGTGGAGGTCGTGCCGGCGGTCGGCTTCGGTGGTGAGCGCCTCGTAGAGGGCGTCCGCCTGCTGCACGATGTCGAAGGGGTTGACGCCGATGCTGAAGGCGCCGAGCTCGTCGTAGGCCCCGGCGTTCTCCGAGAGCACCAGCATGCCGTCGCGCTCGTTCAGTGCGACACCTTCCTTCGCGACGAGGTTGAGCCCGTCGGCGACACTGTTGACCATCAGCGCGTCGTACTCCTGGTATGCGGCGAGAGCGAGCGGAAAGTTCTCCTCGATTCGCAGGTCGATGGGCTGCCATCCGTCCCGTCCGTGCCTGGCGTTCACCGCGTCGGCCGTCTCTCGGATCTCGAGCAGATACCGGGCGTACTGCGGGACGTCTTGACGGCTCGGCGGGATCAGCGCGAGGAACGTGACCTCGCCGCGCAGCTCCGGGTGGGTCTCCAGCAGCAGGTCGTAGGCGAGGAACCCTCGCACGATGTTCTTCGAAGGGTCGCTGCGGTCGACGCGTACGACGAGATGCCGGCAGCGTCGTCGCGAGATCTCGTCGCGCTGTGCCACGACCAGATCGCGCGTGGCTTCGGTCTGGAGGTGGGGGAGGTCGACCGACAGCGGTGACCATCGCGCTGCGATCTCGCGTCCCCCCAGGTGAACGACCATGTCGCGCAGATCGATCACGACGTCGAGCAGCTCCTGACAGCTCAGGAGGAAGTTGCGCGCGTACCGGTGAGTGTGGAATCCCACGACATCGTTGCCGAGCAGGCCGTGCAACAACGCACCCCGCATCTCGGCCGGCAACACCCGCCAGGCGTCGGCCTGCGGCCAGGGGATATGGACGAACGTGTGGAGCTTCGCGTCCGCGTGCACCGCGCGCACCAGACCGGGTACGAGGTAGAAGTGGTAGTCGTGCACCATCACGAGCGGATGTGACGAGCCCCGCCGTTCGATCTCCTCGTGCACCGCGTCGGCGAAACGGTGGTTCACCGGTACGTAGCCCTCGCGGTACGCGTCGTGCTCGGCGCGGCCGATCACCGGCTCGGTCGCGAGTCCCCAGAGCTCGTGCTGGATGAACCACAGCATGGGGTTCGAGAACGACGCGTAGAAGCGATCGTGCTCGTCGGGGTCGATCGCGACCATGCGCACGGGACAGGGCAGATCCCCGATGACGATCGGGTCCGTGCCCTGTTCCTGGGCCACGACCCGGTCCTCGTCGGTTGCCGCTGCGCACACCCACACCGGATCGAACCGGGCGCGATCGACCGCGGGCAACGTGGCGAGCAGCGCGGACACCAGGCCGCCCCCCGAGCGCTCCATCCGCCGCGTTCCGTCGGCCCCGCGCTCGAACCGGACCGGCCCCCGGTGTGAGACGACGACGAGCGGCTGTCGCGCCGCGGGTTCGTGGCCATCCTCGCTCTCCTGCACGTCAAGGATGTACCCAGAGACGCTGCGGAACTCATCGTCGGAGGATGTAACGGACGGTCACGTCGCCTACCCCGCAGCCGGGAGGCGAATGATCCCTTACGATGGGGAATCTTGACGGGATCCTTCGAGGAACGTTCGGGGAGGGTCGTGCCACTCCACGCCGAGGCCGGTATGGAGGATCGTGTCGAGGCGCTGCTCTCGTGGGCGCCGATCGGCATGGCCTTCTTCGACGCTGAGCTCGGGCTCGAGCGCGCGAACGGTTCGTTCCTCGAGTTCCTGGAGTTTTCCGGGCGTGATGTCGAAGGCCGGGCCGTCAACGAGGTCGCGGGCATACCGTCGCGCCTCACCGGCGCCGTCAGGCGCGCGTTGGAATCGGGTCTGCCGGTCGACGAGACGGAACTGATCGTTCCGGAGTCGGGGCCGATCGGGACGCGTCGCCATTATCTGCTACGCGCATTTCCGGTGACCGCGAATGGCGTCGTTCGCGGTGCCGGTGCGACGCTCGTGGACATCACCGACCGTCGTCGAGGCGAGGCTGCGATCGGGCTGGTGCTCGCGGCGAGTGACCTGTTCGCGTCGTCGTCGGATCTCGACGCCATGGTCGAGCGGGTGCTGCGTCTCGGCATCCCGCTCTTCGCGGATGCGGTCGCGTTGTACCTACCCGACTTCGGCCACGAGTTGCCGCCGTGGTCATGGGCTTCGAGCGCCGGCTCGGGCGTCACCAGCAGGGGAAAAGGCCCCGCATGCCCACCGGAGCTCGACGTCGGTGCGCTCGTGGAGGAGGCGATGCGCAGCGGGCGCGCGCAACGGATCGTCGGCCCGGAGCCCGAGCAGCCGGCTGCCGCTGCCGCGCGCCGCTCCGTCATCGCCGCGCCCCTGATCACGGCCGGACAGGTGCTCGGCGGGATCGCGTTCGTCACGACGCACTCCGGCCGCGACTACACGCCCGAGCATCCCGTGCTTGCGGAGGAGCTCGCCCGGCGTTGCGCCGACGCCATCGAGAACGCTCGCCTCGTGCGGGCGGAGCTCAGGGCGCGAGACCGCCTCGAGCTCCTCGCGCGCGTCGGTGAGCTCATGACGGTCGAGCTCGACTCCCAGGCGCGGCTCGACGGCACGACGCGTCTCGCAGTCCCGCAGTTCGCCGATCTGTGTGTCGTCTACCTGAAGCAACGCGACGGCTCGGCCCGGCTCGCGTCCTTTGCCCACAAGGACACGGACTCCGAGGCGCTCTTCGCCTCGCTGCCCGAATGGCCCCCGCTCGACCCGAAGAGTGTGGCTCCGCCCATGCGCGCCATCGCGGAAAATCAGCCGGTGTTGGTCACCGACGTGGGTGGCAAGGACCTGTCACCGTTCCTCGACGACGAGGCCAAGCGCGAAGCGGCGGTGCAGTCGGGTGTTCGTTCGATGCTCGCGGTGCCGCTGCCGACCCCCGAGGGTCCGCTCGGCTCGCTCTCGTTCGCGTACACCGACCGCAACTATGTGGCCGCCGACATCCCGCTGGCGAGCGAGATCGCGCGTCGGGTCGCTCCCGCGCTCGAGAATGCCTTGCGGTTCGAGGTCGAGCACGCGACCGCCGAGACGCTGCAACGTAGTCTCCTTCCCGAACGTCTCGACGAGTGCGAGGCCCTCGAGCTCGTCGCGCGATACCGCCCCGCCGCAGTCGGTGCGAAGATCGGCGGCGACTGGTACGACGTCGTGCGCCTCGGGAACGGCCGAACGCTCGTCGTCATCGGCGACGTCATCGGTCACGGGATCCGGGCCGCGGCGTGGATGAGCAGGCTTCGCACCGCGTTCCACGTATATGCGCTGGACGGTCTGAGCGGTGCCGCGATCCTCGAACGGCTGAACACGTACATGATCGTCGAGTCGGGCGGAGAGCCGACGATGGCGAGCATGCTCGTCGCCGACCATGACGCCACACGGTGCCGTGTACGTCTTGCGAGCGCTGGTCATCTGCCGCCGTGTCTGCTCCGGGCACCGGGTGACGCGGAGTTGGTCGCGGTTCCGCCCGGCACGCCCATCGGCGCCGTCGAGGCCGCGCAATACGAGCACGCAGACGCGGTTCTTCCCCATGGCTCGACCCTGTTCCTCTACACCGACGGTCTCGTCGAGCGGCGTTCGGAACCACTCGATGCGGGTCTGGCCCGTCTCGAGGCCGCGGTCGCGAGCGGGCCGTCCGACCTCACGGAGCTCGTCGACACCGTGGTCGCCGGCGTGCTCGAGTCGGAGTCGCACGAGGACGACGTCGCGGTCATCGCGATGCGCGCTCGTTCCGCCTGATCGAGCCGTCAGCTCCCGCGCGTGGTGGTGTGCGCCGAGCCCGTGGGCGTGGAGAACCTCGACGCGCTCGACGCGCTCGAGGATGTCGCGTTGGTCGAGGCCGGCGGTGCCGACGTCGATTTGGCGGTCGGCGACTGCGTTGCCGTCACACTCGTCGGGGAGGTGGTGCCCGTTCCGTGGAGGGCCATGGCGGTTCCGAGACCGAGGAACGCGCTGGTACTCAGCACCGCGACGACGCGGCGGGCCCGCCAGGCCGCGGATCGGCGCTTCGACGGTTGCGCCGTCCGGGGCCGGCCGGACCCCGGCGCAGGGAGGACTGGTTCGTTCGGCATGGAAAGGAGCCTGCGCCCGGGGCCTGAACCGCTGCTGTGGTCTCGCTGAACGTCCGCGTAGACCGTCCGGCTGCGGCTCGCGTGCCGACCCGGCATCGCCCGGGGCCGGGTACCGTCGCCTCGACGCACTTCACAGCCGGCTCACAGCGCAAACCCAGCTGGAGTCTGGCCGCCGGGACGAAGGTCGGCGCCAGGAGGTGGTCGAGATGGTCGATGCTGCTGAGCGACAGCAGATTCTGGTGGTCGACGACGAGGCGTCGATCGTCGACGCGGTTGCGACTGCGCTGCGATACGAGGGGTTCGACGTGAGGGAGGCGACCGACGGAAGGGCCGCGCTCGCAGCCGTGCAGGACCAGCCACCGGACCTCGTCGTCCTCGACGTCATGCTGCCCGACCTCGACGGGTTCGAGGTGATGCGCCGGATCCGCCAGGACGGCATCCGCGTGCCGGTGCTGTTCCTCACTGCTCGCGACAGCGTGGAAGACAAGGTCGCCGGGCTCACGATCGGCGGTGACGACTACGTAACGAAGCCGTTCTCACTCGCCGAGCTCGTCGCGCGGGCCCGTGCGGTCTTGCGACGGACGAACGGTGAAGCTGCGCGCGACGGCAAGCTGCGTTTCGCCGATCTCGAACTCGACGACGACACGCGTGAGGTCTTCCGGAACGGGCATGCGATCCGGCTCACCGCGACCGAGTTCAACCTGTTGCGGTTCTTCATGCTCAACCCGAGGCATGTGCTGTCGAAGAGCCAGATCCTCGACCACGTCTGGCACTACGACTTCGACGGCGATCCCAACGTCGTCGAGACGTTCGTCAGCTATCTGCGCAAGAAGCTCGACAAGCACGGACCGCCGCTCATCCACACCATTCGCCTCGTGGGCTACACGCTGCGCGAGCCCGAGCGCGCCCCGTAGATGTCACTGCGCACTCGGCTGCTGCTCGCGCTCGGGATCGTCGCGTTGGTGGCGTTCGTGGCGGCCGACGTCGCGACGTACTCAGCGCTGCGCTCGTTCCTCTACGGCCGGGTCGATCAACAGCTGCGAGCCGCGGATGCCGGCCTGACGCGTGGCCCACCACCCGGTGGGCGGCCGGGCGAGCACCACGGCGTTCCCCCCGGCGACTCGGAAGGCAACCGGAACTACGCGCTCCCGGGTGGCTACTTCGAGATCCGCAACGCGCAGGGCGTGGTCATCGCAGGTCCGATCGCGGCGACGCTCGGGCCCGGGCGCACGGCGGTACCGAAGCTGCCCCGGAGCATCACGCTGACGTCGACGGGCGAGGGGGAACCCGTCAAGTACCTGACGGTTCCCGCGGCCACCGCCGGCGCGCCGAAGTTTCGCGTGCGCGTGTCCTCGCAGAACGGCAACGTGCTCATCCTCGGGTTGCCGCTCAACGGTGTCACCGGCACGCTGCACCATCTGTTCAACATCGAGCTGGCGGTCACCGGTGGTGCCCTCGTCGCGGCCCTGGTGCTGGGTTGGTGGCTCGTGCACGTGGGCCTGCGACCGCTCAGGCGGATCGAGGACACCGCGGAGGCGATCGCCGAGGGCGAGCTCGACCGGCGCGTTCCCGGCGACACTGCGCGCACCGAGCTCGGTCGGCTGGCGCGTGTGCTCAACACGATGTTGACGCGAATCCAGGATGCCTTCTCGCAGCGCGACACGACCGAGGCGCGGCTGCGTCGGTTCGTCGCGGACGCGTCCCATGAGCTCCGCACACCCGTCGCGGCGGTCGCTGCGTACGCGGAGCTCTTCGAACGGGGTGCGAGCGAACGACCCGAGGACCTGGCCCGCGTGATGACGGGAATCCGCACCGAGACCAGCCGGATGGCTCACCTGGTCGACGACTTGTTGCTTCTCGCGCGGCTCGACCAAGGGCGGCCGCTCGAGCGCGAACCGGTGGAGCTCGTCCGTGTTGCGGCGCAGGCCGTCGATGCGGCGAATGCCGTGGGTCCGAGCTGGCCGGCGCGGGTCGAGGCGCGCCGTCCCGTCGATATGCAGGGTGACGAGGGCCGGATCCGTCAGGTGATCGACAACCTGCTCGCCAACGTGCGCGCGCACACTCCGCCGGGCACCTCGGTGGTCGTCCAGATCGACGAGGAAGGTCATGACGCGCTGATCCGCGTCGTCGACGACGGCCCCGGCCTCGCCGAGAGCGACGCAGCCCGTGTGTTCGAGCGCTTCTATCGGGTCGACGCGTCGAGGTCTCGCGCGAGCGGCGGGAGCGGACTCGGGCTCTCGATCGTGCAGGCCATCGTCGCAGCGCACGGCGGACGGGTCACGGTCGACACCGCGCCCGGCAACGGTGCGACGTTCACGGTGAGGCTGCCGATGTCGCAGCGGCACCCGAATGGTGAGCGTGCACAGCCCGACGTCGTCGTCGCGCCGGACATGGCCTGAAACTACGACAGGTCTCAGGGGTCTCACAGCCGCACCACAGTTCCGGGACCGATGCTGAGACCATGAGCCAGTCGCACCTCTGGTGGTACGCAGCCCGGGCCGCAGGTCTCGTGTCCTGGGCGCTGCTCACGGCGAGCGTCGCGTGGGGACTCGCGCTGTCGACGCGCGCACTGGGCCGACGGCCCCGGCCTGCGTGGCTGCTCGACCTGCACCGTGCACTCGGCGGGCTCGCGGTGGTCTTCACGGGCGTCCACGTGGTCGCCATCATGCTCGACAGCTCTGTGCACTTCGGACTGTCCGAGGTGCTGGTGCCGTTCTCGTCGGCGTGGCATCCGGTTGCCGTCGCGTGGGGCATCGCCGCCTTTTACCTGCTCGCGGCGGTCGAGCTCACGTCGCTGGCTCGACGCCGTCTCCCGAACCGCCTCTGGAGGCGCGTGCACTACGCGAGCTTCCCGTTGTTCGTCTTCGCCACGGTGCACGGGCTCAGTGCAGGGACCGACACCGGGACCGGCATCGCAGCGATGGCGACCGGCGCGGCGCTGGTGCCGGTTTTCATCCTGGTCTCGATCCGGTTGCAGCATCGGAAGGGCGGCGGAACGCTCGAGGGGGCCCGAGGGCGCACACTCGCGCAACGGAAACGAGACGCCCGAGATCCCCGACACCCCGAGCGACGAGCGTTGCCGACACGCGCCTGACCGCGACACGGCGCGGCGGCGTTCCCATACGCTGCGCCGGCATGGGTGAGAAGACGCTCGTCATCGGCGGCACCGGGCCGACCGGACTGCCGCTCGTCCGCCAGCTCGTCGCTCGCGGTCACGACGTCGTCATCCTGCACCGCGGTCTGCACGAGCGACCGGAGACGCCGCCCCAGGTCCGGCACGCACACGTCGATCCATACGACGACCGCGCGCTCGAGTCGTGGACGCATGGACGCTCGTTCGACACGGTGATCGCGATGTACGGGCGACTTCGGCGGATCGCAGGCGTGTTCCGCGGCCACGCCGGCCGGTTCATGTCGGTCGGCGGTGTGCCCGCGTACCGCGGCTGGATGAACCCGTTCCTCGACCCGCTCCCGCTGCCGGTCCCGGAGGACGCGCCGCTCGTGCGAGAACCGTCCGACGACGAGAAGGGCTACCGGATCGTCCGCACCGAGGAAGCAGTGTTCGAGGCGCACCCGGACGCCACGCACTTCCGGTATCCCTACGTCTACGGCCCACACCAGCTGGCGCCGCGTGAGTGGTGCATCGTGCGCCGGATCCGCGACGGTCGCCGGCGCATCGTCGTGGCCGACGACGGGCTGACGCTGCACCATCACGGCTACACCGACAACCTCGCGTACGCGATCGTGCTGGCGGTCGAGCAGCCCGACGCGTCGAGGGGAGCGATCTACAACGTCGGCGACGACGACGTGCTCACCATTCGCGAGGTCATCGTGACGGTTGCGGCGGCCTTGGACCACGACTTCGAGATCATCTCGATGCCCCACGACCTCGCAGTTCCCGCTCGGCCACTGCTGATGCAGCCGTCGTCGGGTCATCGTGTGCTCGACCTCGCCCGCATTCGGAACGAGCTGGGATACCGGGATGCCGTTGCTCCGCGTGAGGCGCTCGCAACCACCGCCCGGTGGCTCGCGCAGCACCCGCCGGAACGCGGCGGCGTGGAGGAACACGTGTTGACCGATCCGTTCGACTACGACGCCGAAGATCGCTTGATCGACGGCTGGCTGCAGGCCCGCGAAGCAGTGCCGGCGGTGACCTTCGCGGTCGAGCCCGGCTACGGCCTCGCGTACAGCGGCCCTGGCGGGCGGCCCCGTTCCAACGCCGAGTTCCGAGCATGAACCCACGAGGGCCGCTCGCCGGCATCACGGTGCTCGATCTCTCGATCGCGGCCACCGGTCCGCTGGCCACCGCGCTCCTCGCGGATCAGGGCGCAGAGGTGATCAAAGTGGAGCGGCCCGGTATCGGCGACATCGGCCGCTGGGTGGGGGTCTCCGTCAACGGGATGAGTGCGCTCTTTCTCGCCTGCAACCGCGGGAAGCGTTCCATCGCGGTCGACGCCCATACCCAGGAGGGGCGTGACGTCGTCAAGGCGCTCGCGCGTCGCTGTGACGTGGTCGTACAGAATTTCCGTCCCGGTGTGATGGAACGTCTCGGCCTCGGCTACGACGACCTCCGGAGACACCACGACGACCTGATCTACGTCTCGCTGTCGGGCTTCGGCGCCGACGGACCGTACGCCGGGAAGTCCGCGTACGACACGGTGATCCAGGCCTACGGCGGATTCGCCACCAATCAAGCGGACCCTTCGACCGGTGAGCCTGTCTTCCTCAGACAGACGGCGGCCGACAAGGTGACCGCGCTCACCGCCTCACAGGCGATCACCGCGGCATTGTTTGCACGGGAGCGCGGTCACGGTGGCCAACACGTCGAGCTGTCGATGCTCGATGCAGTGGTTTCGTTCCTGTGGGCCGACGCGGCGGGCAACGAGGTGCTGCTCGACGCCGACGGCACGCAGGCATCGAGCTTCGTCGCGACGTTCCGACCGTTGCGCTTCACCGACGGCTGGGGGATCGCGACGCCGACGTCCGATGCCGACTTCGCGGGCATCTGCCGCGCTTTCGGCGTCGACGGCTACGACGATCCCCGTGTCGCGACGATTGCGCAGCGCGTGCAGAACAGGAAGCTGACGACGGAGCTCGTGGAGCGGTACTACGCGGTCGCGGCGACCATGTCGACCGCCGAGGCGATGGCGCGGCTCGAGGCGCAACGAGTGCCGTGCGGCGTGATCGTGACTCCGGCCGAGCTCCCCGACGACCCGCACGCGCGTTCCGTCGGACTGTTCGTCGACCGCCGGCATCCGGTCGCGGGACGCACCCGACTCCCGCGCCATCCGATCCGTTTCGAGGCAACACCTGCGGAGCTCGGCGGTCCCGCGCCTGCACTCGGTGAGCACACCGACGAGGTGCTGACCGAGATCGGGTTGGGCGAGCGGATCGACGCGCTGCGGGCCGCGGGCGTCGTCGCCTGATCAGGGGTCGGTTGCCACAGACGGTCGACGCGACCGTGGTGCCGGGTTCGCATCTCGCGTGCGCTTGTCGCGGATCTGCGCGGCGCGTATCGAGGCGAGCACGACGATCACGACACTCACGACGACCGCACTCCACTGGACGGGTGCGGTAGCTCTGTCGCTGCCCGCGGTCGCGAGATGGATCGTGGCGGTCACGTAGAGCGGGAAGCTCGCGTAGTGCACGCGCCGCCACCAACGACGGGGAATGCGACGCTGGAGCAGCGATGTCAGCTCGACCGCGACCAACAGGTAGAAGCCTGCGATGCCCCATGCCACCGCGTCGGGCTTCCACGACGAAGCCAAGGGCACGAACAGCTCCTGCGCGCCGAAGTGCACGTAGCCGTCGAGCGCGAGGCCGGTCAGATGCACGCCGGTGAAGACGAGCGCCAGCCCCCCGAGGTGACGGTGCAGATCGAGCAGCCACGCGGGCGCCGGGTTGCGACCGAAGACCTTGGTCGAGAGCGCGAGGCCCCACACGACGGAGAGGCCCAGCACTGCCCATGCGACGACCCCGGCGGCCCGGGCGGTGTACCACCACGTCTTCGGGTCGAGCGCCGCGACCACCTCTCAGCTCGCCTTGGTCGTCGTCACGGGACTCGTCGAATGCGTCGGTGCCGGCACCGGAGCGGGCGCGGGCGGCGGCCCGGCGCTCGGTGCGGCCGCGGGTCGAGCCGGGGCCGAGTTGGGCGGCTGCGACGCGCGTGCACCGGCGCCCACGCCCGCGGTCCACGATGCCGGCCCGCTCACGGCAGGCGTCGCCGAGGCCGAGGCACCGGTCCGGCGTCCCGTGCCCGACGACGCTGCGGCCGTCGGACCCGGTGGGGGTGGCGCGCCTGCAGCGCGATCGGCTGCGCTGCGATGGATGACGATCACCGTGACCGGAGTGGTTGCCGTCGTAACCGTCGTGTTCTGTGCGTCCGGCTTCGTCGCGGTCACCGTCACGGTTCGGGGATCGTGCGCGGCGAGTGTCGCGACGATCGCGAACATCGCGCCGGTGCTCAATCCCGTCGTGAGGATGCGACTCGCGATCGCCGCGCGGCGCCGGCGCCTCTTGCCGGCGCTCATCGCTCCGACGAGTGGCACGCGGTTTCGCGCGCCTGCTTCTGAGCTTCCGTGAGACCGTCGTCGCTCGCCGCGCACTGGGCCGGGTTCGCCGAGGTCGTCGGAGTCGTCGGAGCGGGATGGTCGACGACCGGTGGGTCGGATTCCAGCGGCGGTGTGGTGTTCGACGGAGACGGCGCGCGGAACGGCTCGACGTTCGACGACGCATGGCTGTCCGACACCGGAGCTCGTTGCGCCGATGCGGGACGGACCGCGACCGGAGGTGAAGTGGCAACCGCGGCCGGTGCCGGCGCGGACACGTCCATCGCGCCGGTGGACGAGGCGGCCGGCGCAGCGGCCGGGGGATCGTCGACGTAGAGCGTCACGACACGCGGCGCCGGTGCTGTCACCGTGTGTGCGACGGGCGCCGCGGCTCGGCGCGTGGAGAAGCCGGTGGTCGCCCCGAATGCGGTCACGGCGGCGAGGGCCACGGCCGGACCCGCCGCGACGACGGCGAGCACGCTCCTTCGGTTCATCTCGTTCCCCTGCCTCGATGCGAGCCGTACGAGGTATCGGCAGATGCACGCCGAGAACTGGAGCCCGATGTCGCGTTTGTTGGCGACCGGGACGGTCGCGCGGCGCGCGCGTTGCGCGTCAGTCGCGGAGGAAGACGATCACGACGCCGGCCGCGATGGCTCCGATGCCACCTACCAGCAGCACGCCGTGCAGCGCGGCCGTCGACGCGATCCGGCCCGCCTGTACGAAGGCCGAGCGGGCCTGCGGCGGCACGGCCGCGACGGCCGCGTCGACGCCGCCCCGTGCCGCGAGCTTCGTCACTCCCGCCGGTACCCGCAGGCGCCGGCGGGCGATCTCGGTGGTGAGCACGGTCTGCAATCGGTGCTGGAACACGGCACCGAGCGCGGCGATCCCGATCGCGATGCCGACCTGCCGGCCGGTGTTGTTGATGCCCGATGCCATGCCGCTTCGTTCGGCCGGCACCGACGACAGCGCGCCGTCGGCCGCCACCGGGTTGACCGCGCCCCAACCTGCGCCACCGACGAGGAGGCCGGGCACCAGTACGGTCCAACTCGCGGTTTCGCGTACGAAGAGCATCAGCAACGTGCCCGATCCGAGGAGCACGAGCGATCCGCACAGCAGGAAGCGCAGCGGTACGCGATCGGTGATGCGTCCGGCGAGGATGGCCGCGGCCAGACACGTCACGGTCATGGGCACGACTTCGACGCCGGCGCGAAGCGGGGATGCTCCGAGCACCTCCTGCAGGTAACGCACGAGGTAGAAGAGCAGCGGGCCGATCACGAATCCCTGACCGAGCACACCGATTGTCGCGGCGTCGAACATCGGGCGGCGGAACAACGAGAGATCGAACAAGCCCGGCCGGGACTGCTCCACCTTCACGAACAGTGTCCCGAGCACGCATGCAGCCGCGAACGAGCCGATGATCATCGGGCTCGACCAACTGCGCGCGTTCCCTTCGACGAGCGCGAACGTGAGCGTGGACAGCGAGCCCGCGAACGTCACCGCGCCCTTCCAGTCGAGCGGCGTGCCCTCCGGGTCACGGGACTCCCTCAACTGCGCGCCGCCGAGCGCGAACACGACGATGCCGATCGGGACATTGACGAAGAAGATCGCGCGCCACGACAAGAGGTCGGTCAGCAGTCCGCCGGCGAGTGGACCGACCGCGAGGCCGAGAGCCACCGCTGCACCCCACGTGCCAAGCGCGCGGCCCCGATCGGCACCTCGGAACTCCTGACCGAGGATCGCGAGCGCGGTCGCGAACAGCATCGCTCCGCCGACGCCCTGCACGGCGCGTGACACGACGAGCAGCGGGGCGCTCGACGCCAGTGAGCACGCGAGTGAGCCCACGGTGAAGAAGCTCAGACCGATCCTGAAGAGGCGTCGGCGTCCGTAACGGTCGGCGAACGATCCGGAGATGAGCAGCAGCGACGCGAGCGCGAGCGCATACGCGTCGACCACCCACTCCAGGCTCGTCAACGACGCGTGAAGGCTGGTCTGGATGGAAGGGAGCGCGACGTTCACGATGGTGACGTCGAGCACCAGCATGAACGTCGCGCAGCACACGAGGGCGAGCGCCCATCGCGGCGACCTCCGATCACTTCGGGTTGCGTCGCGCTGCTGTGGCCGGTCGACGGCGGGCTGGAGCGGACGCGCCATGTCCGACGACTACCCCCGGCGTGCCCCGCCGACTCGACCAGCTGGCAGGATGTCCAGCGGTCTCGAGTGGGAGTGGAGGGGGCTGTGCACATGAGGATGGCGGAGCCGGTGGCGCTGGTGACCGGAGCGAGTCGGGGGATCGGCAAGGCGTGCGCGATACGGCTCGCAATGGCGGGTTTCGACGTCGCGGTGACCGCCCGGACGGTGCGTGAGGGCGAGGAGCGGGACCACTCCTCGACCATCCGCAAGACCGACACGCGGCCGTTGCCGGGCAGCTTGTCGTCGACGGCTGAGCAGATCGAGACACACGGGCGCCGAGCGCTCGTCGTGGCTGCCGACCTGCTCGACCGTGCGTCGATCGGCGCCGCGGCCGCGACGGTGCTCGAACGGTTCGGTCGCGTCGACGTGCTCGTCAACAACGGCCGCTACATCGGTCCCGGTCACATGGACCGCTTCCTCGACACGCCACTCGATCTGCTCGACAAGCATCTCGAGGCCAACGTCATGGCACCGATCGTGCTGGCGCGCTTGCTGCTCCCGCAGATGATCGAACGCGGCAACGGGCTCGTCGCGAATGTCACGTCGTCGGTCGCGTGGGTCGATCCGCCCGCACCGGCAGGCGAAGGTGGATGGGGTCTCGGTTACGCCTTCTCGAAAGGAGCGATCCACCGCTTCGCCGGTGTCCTCCATCAGGAGCTGTCGGGGACCGGTGTCTCGGTCCTCAACCTGGATCCGGGGTTCGTGGCGACAGAACGGATGGCCGTCGACATGGGCGAGTTCGGTTTCGACGCGAGCAAGGCCGCGCCGCCCGATGCCATCGGCGCCGCGGTCGCGTGGCTGGCCACGAACCCGGAGACTGCGCAGCTCAGCGGCACGACCGTTCTCGCGCAGCAGATCTGTTGGGACCACGATCTGCTGCCCGGCTGGTCGGGCCCGGTTCCGAACCCGGTGTAGCTCCGGCGCGGATCCAGGGGCCGCGGACCCAGGGGACGCGGGCCGGGAGTACGGCGCGGGGCGTGCGGGGTACACCCGGGGGCGTGGAATGGATGCTCCTCCTGATCGCCATCGCGCTCGCGCTGGTCGCGTTCAGTGCGCTGCAGCTCCGGCGCCGCCGGGGCCGCGTCATCGCAGCCCGTGAGCGTCGGGAGTCGCCCGGTCAGCGCGGCGGCACGGCTCCGTGACGTTGCTCCTGCGTACGTCGGAGGTGGTCAAGCTCCCCGTCGTGACGATCCGTGGTGGCGAGGACGTCGGCGAAGTGCGCGACATCGTCTATTCCGCGGAGCAGGGTCACATCATCGGTCTCACGCTCAACAAGCGCGGCTTCCTGCGCGGTCGCCTGCGCCAGGTGCTCCCCGCGGAGAACATCCACGCGATCGGTCGGGACGCAGTGATGATCGAGGACGAGACGTCGGCGTTGGTGCCGCCCGACGAGGCGCCGCCCGAGGTGGCCGAGCCGGAAGTCGATCGCGACGTGCTCGGTGCGGAGGTGGTGACCGACGCCGGCGTTCGTCTCGGTACGGTGACCGATCTCATCATCCGCGCGGGTGAACGGGGCGAGGTCGTCGGGTACGAGGTTCGCCGCGAGGGCTCCAAGGAGTCGTGGTTGATCCCGCGCCCCGCGCAGCTCGCGGTTTCGGGCGACGCGTTGCTGGTGCCGAACGACATCGAGCAATACGCACGAACCGATCTGAGCAGTTTCGACGATGCCGTCACCTCGTACCGTGACGAGGAGTGCGACCGATGACGCGGCTGAGCGATCTCGTCGCGAAGGAGGTGCTCAGCCGCAGCTCGGCAGAACGCCTCGGGCAGATCGTCCACGTCGCGATCGTCGCCGATCGTCCGAGCATCGAGGCGCTCGTGGTCAAGAGTGGACGACGATCGGGTCTCGTGCACTGGAGCGACGTCGTGAGCGTCGGTCCCGATGCTGTCATCGTCGTCGACGAGGCCGCGCTGCACGGCCCGGCCGACGACCACGAGAAGCGCGTCGCCGCGGGTGCGACCGATCCGCTGGGCAAACGGGTGCTCGCGGACACGGGGAACCAGATCGGGACGGTCGACGACGTCGAGGTCGACTCGTCGCAGGGCTCCGTGGAAGCGGTGATCGTGGCCGGCGAGCCGATCGCGGGCTCCCGTCTTCTCGGTGCCGGCTCCTATGCCGTGGTCGTCGCCGCTCGAGCCTGACAGCATCAAGGTCGTGGACGTGACCGACGTGATGGAGCTGCGAACGAGCCGTCTCGTGCTGCGTCCGATCGGCCCCGACGATCTCGACGTCGTCACCCGGATCCACACCGATCCGGAGCTGATGCAACACATCCACTCGGGAGTGCCCCACCTGCCGGAGGAGTGTCGCACCAGTCTCGATGCTGCGCGGACGCACTGGGCTCGCCACCGGTGCGGCTCCTTCGTCATCCGCCGGTACGACGACGACCTGGTGGGGATGGTGGGCTTCAACACGCCGTTGTGGTTGCCCGTAGCAATGCCGGGACACGACGTCGGGTGGACGGTGTTGCAGCCCCACCAACGCCAGGGTTACGCGACCGAGGCCGCGCGTGCGGTCGTCGACTGGTTCTTCGATGCGGGTATCGGTGACCGCGTGGTCGGTATCCACAATCGCGACAACACCCGCTCCGCGCGGTGATGCAACGCGTCGGCATGCGATGGCTCCTCGAAGCGCCCCATCCGGAATACGGCTATCCACTCGACGTCTGGGAGACGACCCGCGCCGCGCGCGCGACCCACTAGGCCCTCGTCGCCGCCGCAGCGCGTATCTTCTGGCAACGCCGAGGAGGCCCGATGACCGACGACGTGCCCGAAGGCTGGCGTCCCACGCTCGACGATCTCGCGCGACGACGCAACCTCGCGCGCTCGATGGGAGGGGAGGAACGCGTCGAACGTCACCGCAAGGCGGGCAAGCTCGACGCGCGTGCACGGGTGGCTACGCTCCTCGACCCGGGCTCGTTCACGGAGCTCGGCACGCTCGTCGGTTCGGTTCCCGCCGACGCGTTCGTCGCCGGGGCGGGTCGCGTCGACGGCCGGCCGGTCATGGTGGGCGCGGAGGACTTCACCGTTCTCGGCGGGACCATCGCGGGCGGGAACAACGCGAAGCGGTACCGGATCGCCGAGCTCGCGCTCGCGCGTCGGGTGCCGTTGGTGATGCTGCTCGAGGGCGCCGGGCACCGTCCTGACGACAGATCGCAAGGCCGTCACCCCACCGACCTCGGCATCCAGGCGCGCTGCTCCGGACGGGTCCCCGTCGTCACCGCGGTGCTGGGTCCGTCCGCCGGTCACGGTGCGCTCGTCGCGCCGATGTCCGACTTCAGCGTGATGTCGGAACAGGGCGCGATCTTCACCGCGGGCCCTCCCGTGGTGAAGGAGTCGACGGGCGAAGACGTCGGCAAGGAGGAGCTCGGCGGGCCCGACGTCGCGCTCGGCAGTGGTCTCGTGCACAACCTCGCGACCGACGACGCCGACGCGCTCGGACAGATCCGCGGCTACCTGTCGTACTTCCCGAGCAGCGCATGGTCGTACCCCGAGCGGTCTGTCGGTGACGACCAGGAACCGCGCGCGCTCGACGAGCTGTTGGACATCGTGCCGCGTGACAATCGCAAGACCTACGACATACGCGGGGTCATCGATTCGATCGTCGACGGCGGGCGGTGGTTCGAGGTGCAGCCGCGGTTCGGGCGCGCCATCGTGTGCGCGCTGGCCCGTCTCGGCGGGGAGCCGATCGCGATCGTCGCGAACCAACCGAAGGTGCAGGCCGGATCGATCGACGCGCCCGCCGCCGACAAGGCTGCGCACTTCATCATGGTCGCCGACTCCTTCCACGTGCCGCTGGTGTTCCTCGCGGACAATCCCGGCATGCTTCCGGGCACGCGATCGGAAAGGGCCGGCGTGCTGCGTAGCGGTGCACGCATGTTCGCGGCGCAGACCCAGGCCACCGTTCCGAAGCTTCACGTCACGTTGCGCAAGGCCTACGGGTTCGGCTCGATGGTGATGGCGATGGTGGCGTTCGAGAACCAGGCCGCGACGTTCGCCTTCCCCGGTGCGACCCTCGGGGCGATGGGAGCGAGCGCGTCCAGTCGTGCGATGCGCGCCGACGCAGAGGCGGAACAGGCGCTTCGTCGCGCCGAGCTCGATGCCTCCTACCGCTCGGCGCAGGGTCTCGGGTTCGACGAGCTGATCGACCCGCGCGAGACGCGCAATGCGCTGCTCGACACGCTTCGCCACGCCGTGTCCCAACGCCAACGCGCACCCGAACCGGTGGCGCGCATCGGCATCACGCCGTAGGACCTTTCAACCACTGCCGCCGTTGTCCCAACTGGTCGGCGGCGAGCGGGGTCAGGCGATGGCGGCGAAGTCGTACTGCACGCCGGTGAGGTCTTCCGACATCGACCACAAGCGTCGTGCCGCCTCGACGTCGCGGGCCCGTCCGCTCGTGCCGACGCGTTTGGGGTGACCTCGCCACTCGAAGAAGTCGGGTCCGAAGTATTCACCGCCCTCGACGTCGGGCATCGTCGCCGCGTAGAGCTGGGGGAGTGCCCCCATGGCGTCGCTCTGCGCCACCATGCGGTTGCCGAGCTCCATGACGGACGTCATCAGCCGGTTACCGGCTGCTCTCGGCGCGGCGGCCTGCAGATGTGTCGCCGCGTACCCGGGGTGCGCCGCAACCGACGTGAGCTTGGCGCCCGCCGCGGCGGCGCGCCGGTCGAGCTCCAACGCGAACAGGAGGTTCGCAAGCTTCGACTGCGCGTACGCGAGCCACTTCGAGTAGCGCCCGTTCCAGTCGACATCGTCCCAGCGGATCGTCCCGCCCCGATGGGCCATCGACGAGGTCGTGACGACGCGAGAGCCCGGGTTGCGCAGCGCGGGCAGCAGCAGGCCCGTGAGAGCGAAGTGACCGAGATGGTTCGTGGCGAATTGCATCTCCCGGCCCTCGGGCGTGCGCGCGAGCGGCGTCGCCATGATGCCCGCGTTGTTCATGAGCACGTCGATGCGCGGGTACTGCTGGAGGACGTCCGATGCGCAGGAGCGAACCGATCCGAGGTCGGAGAGGTCGAGGCGCACGATGGTGGGGGCGGGCCCGCTCGCGACCTCGCGCACGGCGTCGGCGGCCTTCTTCGCCTTCGTCTCGCTGCGGCAGCCCATCAGCACGTGCCCGCCGGCGCGGGCGAGCGCCTCCGCGGAACGCAAGCCAAGGCCGCTGTTCGCGCCCGTGATGAGGATCGTGCGTCCCGACTGGTCGGGAATGTCGCGCTCGTTCCACTTCGCCATACGCCAGGCTGACACCGGCGGCACGGGGCCGCAAGCGGAGCTACGGTTGCCCGATCTGATGCCCCGTCAGCCCCGAGGTGCCCCTGTGCTGCAGTTCGATCCCCTCGACGAGTACCCCATCCATCAGCTGCCGATCTCGATGCGTTACGTCGGCACGAGCGACCGGAACTTCTACGACCGGTGCATCTTCCAAGGTGTCGACCACGAAGCCGACGCGTACTTCATCACCGGTTTGGGCGTCTATCCGAACCTCGGTGTGATCGACGCGTACGCGACCGTGAGACGCGGCAACCGTCAGTGGGCCATCCGTACCTCGGGCGCGCGTTCCGACGACAAGCTGAAGCAGGAGGTCGGCCCGTACCGCATCGAGGTGATCGAGCCGTTCAAGAAGCTCCGGCTGATCTGCGACGGTGACGAGCAGGGTCTCGGCTTCGACCTCGTGTACGAGTCCGAGTACGGGCCCATCTCGGAACCACAGCACTTCCGCCGCCAGGGTGACCGCGTGCTGCTCGACGCGTCGCGCTTCGCGGGCGTGGGCACGTGGACGGGCGAGCTCCGCTTCGACGGCGAAACCGTCGCGGTGACGCCCGATCGCTTCACCGCGACCCGCGACCGCTCGTGGGGTATCCGGCCGGTCGGAGAGGCCGAGCCCGACGGCAAGCCGAAGTCGTTCGACGGCATGTGGTGGTGTTGGATCCCGCTGCGCTTCGACGACTTCGCGTTGCACGTGATCCTCGAGGAAGACCCGCTCGGCGTCCGCAACACGAACTTCGCGGTGCGGGTGTGGCCGGAGGCGACCGGAAAGCCGCCCGAGCAGCTCGGCTGGCCGCTGCCCGAGATCAGCTACAGGTCGGGCTCGCGGTACCCGACGCGTGCGGCGATGGACCTCGTCGGGCGCGACGGCAAGACACACACGCTCGACATCGAGCCGGTGATCGGCATCCCGCTCAACGTCGGGTGCGGCTACGGCGCCGACCCCGACTGGACGCACGGCACCTGGCGAGGCGAGTCGTTCGTCGAAGGCGCGGTGTACAACCACGACGATCCGGCCGTTTCCGGACGGGCCGCGTTCTCACTCGTCGACCATGTGGCGCGCGCGACCTTCGACGGGCAGGAAGGCTGGGGCATCTTCGAGCACGGAGCGATCGGCCGCCACGACCCGTCCGGTTTCGCTGACCTCATGTCGGTCGCACCATGACTCGATCGCGCGAAAAGGCGAACGCAGGTGAGTGATCAAGAGCTCCAGCCCATGGACGAGTTCGGGACGCCCTGGCGGCGCGACATCGCGGAGATCGCGTCGGCGCTCACGAAGTGGGCAACCCAGACCCTCGGCCGCCCGGTGCGCGTGTCCGACGTCGCCGCGCCGGGCAACGGTATGTCGAGCGAGACGGTGTTGTTCACCATGCAGCCGGTCGACGCAGACCCCGAGGAGTACGTCGCCCGCCTCGCTCCGCTCCCGGAGTTGGTCCCCGTCTTCCAGAGTTACGACCTCGAGCTGCAGGCCCGGTGCATCAAGCTGGCGCGTGCGCACACCGACGTGCCCGCGCCCGACGTACGGTGGATGGAGACCGATCCGCGGTGGCTGGGCGGGCCGTTCATCGTCATGCGCCGGATCCACGGCGAGGTGCCTCCCGACGTCCCGCCGTACGTGTTCGGCGGCTGGGTCGCCGACGCGTCGCCCGAGGACCGGGCCCGCATGCAGCGCAATGCCGTCAGCGTGCTCGCGCGCCTTCACACGATGACGCCCGACAACGTCGACCTTTCGTTCCTCGAGCGTCCTCGCCTGGGTTCGTCGCCTCTCGACCAGCAGCTCGCGCACGAGCGTTCGTACTACGAGTGGGCGCGACAGGACGTGTCGTTCCCCGTGATCGAGCGGGCGTTCGAGTGGCTCGAACGGCACCGTCCCGCCGCGACCGACACCGTCTTCAACTGGGGTGACGCGCGCATCGGCAACATGATGTTCCGCGACTTCGACGTCGTGGGTGTGCTCGACTGGGAGATGGCCACGATGGGGCCGCCCGAGGTCGACATCGCATGGATGATCTTCCTGCACCGCTTCTTCCAGGACCTCGCGCAGCGATATGGGCTCGAGGGCATCCCGACGTTCATGACGCGCGACGGCGTCGTAGCCGACTACGAGGATCTCAGCGGTCGAACCGTGCGCGACCTCGAGTGGTTCGAGGTGTTCGCGGCGCTGCGCTTCGCGATCGTGTCCGTGCGCACCACGACCCGCGGCATCGCGTACGGCACGCAGGAGAAGCCCGACGACCCCGACGACTACATCATGTTCCGGGGTCTGCTCGAGCAGATGCTCGACGGCTCCTACTGGTCCTGAGCATCTGACCTCCATCCCCCCGCACCAGTTGGGACACTTTCCCGCCTATATCACGGGAAAGTGTCCCAACTGGGGGAGGGGAAGCCGCGGGTAGCCTCCGGTCGTGGGTCCGGTGGGTGACGACGGTGCCGTGGTGACGGCCGCACCGATGCAGGGCACGGTCGTTCAGGTCGCGGTGAAGCCCGGCGACGTCGTCCACGAGCGCTCCGTCGTCGTGGTGCTCGAGGCCATGAAGATGGAGCACTCGGTGCCGGCCGGCGCGAGCGGCATCGTTCGCCGGGTCGCCGTCGAGCTCGGCGACACGGTGCTCGAGGGCGCACCGTTGGTGTTCGTCGACGCGGCCGAGGTCGACGCCGGCGCCGTCCACGTCGACGACGAGCCCGACCTCGATGCCATTCGATCCGATCTCGCGGAGGTACAGCACCGGCAGGCGCTCACACGCGACGACGCCCGCCCAGACGCAGTGTCACGCCGGCGCGCCACGGGCAGGCGCACGGCACGCGAGAACGTCGACGATCTTTGCGATCCCGGGAGCTTCGTCGAGTACGGCTCTCTCGCGATCGCGGCCCAGCGCGCGCGTCGAACGGTCGACGAGCTGATCGCTCGCACACCCGCCGACGGCCTCGTCGCCGGGACCGGTCGCGTGAACGGCGATCTTTTCGACGACGAGCACGCGCGGTGCGCGGTGCTGTCGTACGACTACACGGTGCTCGCCGGCACGCAGGGCCACCAGAACCACCGGAAGAAGGACCGCCTGTTCGAGATCGTCGAACGGCTGCGTCTCCCCGTCGTGCTCTTCGCGGAAGGCGGTGGAGGCCGGCCCGGCGACACCGACACGACGACGGTGTCGGGCCTCGACACGATGGCGTTCGCATTGTTCGGCCGGTTGAGCGGGCTGGTGCCGACCGTCGGCATCGTGTCGGGCAACTGCTTCGCGGGCAACGCGGCGCTGCTCGGTTGCTGCGACGTCATCATCGCGACGCGTGATGCGTCGATCGGCATGGGCGGCCCCGCCATGATCGAAGGTGGCGGGCTCGGCGTGTACCGTCCGGAGGAGGTCGGACCGCTTGCCGTGCAGGTGCCGAACGGCGTGGTCGATGTCCCGGTCGACGACGAGGCCGAAGCCGTGCGCGCCGCGAAGCAGTACCTCTCGTACTTCCAAGGCGCACTTCCCGAGTGGGACGCCGCCGATCAGCGGCACCTGCGCAGCGTGGTGCCCGAGAACCGCAAGCAGGCCTACGACGTGCGACGCGTCATCGACCTCCTCGCCGACCGCACATCGGTGCTCGAGCTGCGGCGAGAGTTCGGCGTCGGGATGATCACGTCGCTCGCGCGCATCGACGGCCGCCCGCTCGGAATCGTCGCCAACAACCCCCTGCACCTCGGCGGCGCGATCGACAGCGACGGGGCCGACAAGGCGGCCCGGTTCATGCAGCTGTGCGACGCGTTCGACCTGCCGATCCTGTTCCTGTGCGACACACCCGGCTTCATGGTGGGCCCCGAGGCAGAGCGCAGCGCGCAGGTCCGCCACTTCAGTCGCATGTTCGTAACGGGCGCGAGCCTCTCGGTGCCGTATTTCACGATCGTGGTGCGCAAGGGATACGGGCTCGGGGCGCAGGCGATGGCCGGCGGCAGCTTCCACGCACCGCTGTTCACGGTGGCGTGGCCGACGGGCGAGCTCGGCGGGATGGGCCTCGAGGGCGCGGTACGGCTGGGCTTCCGACGGGAGCTCGATGCGATCGAGGACCACGTGGAACGGGAAGTCGAGTTCGAGCGGATGGTTGCCCGCGCGTATGAGCATGGCAAGGCGCTCAACGTGGCGAGCGTCTTCGAGATCGACGATGTGATCGATCCGGCCGATTCGCGCCGCCGCATCGTCGAAGCATTACGTGCCTCGCCGCCACCGCCGCGCCGTGACGGCAAGAAGCGACCGTTCGTCGACACGTGGTGACCGGCTTCGACGTGGTCGTGGTCGGCGGCGGCCTGGTGGGCGCGGCGTGCGCGTTCGAGCTCGCGGGCGAAGGGGCGCGTGTCGTGGTTTGCGACGCACATCACGCCGGGCGGGCAACCGACGCGGGGGCCGGCATCCTCTCCCCCGAAACGCTCGCCTGGCCCGACGCGCCGATGTTGGACCTCGCCGACCTTGCCGGCGCGCACTATCGCACGCTCGTCCAGGAGCTCGCCGATCTCGGCGCGCCGGATCCCGGTTACGCGGTCTGCGGATCGTTGTGCGTCGCGCTCGACGACGCCGACGCGGCGCACCACGCACAGGTCCGGGGCGTCGCGTTCGAGCGTCACGGCGACGTGGTGCACGACATCTCGGTCGATGACGCACGACGGCGGTTCCCGATCCTCGGCGACGTGCGCGCCGTGTTCGTCAACCCGCGTGCAGCACGCGTCGACGGGCGTGCCGTCACGGCCGCGTTGCAACACGGTGCACGCGCGCGCGATGTCGAGTGGCGAGCCGGCCACGTCACCTCCGTCGAGCTCGAAGGAGACAGGGCACGAGGCGTGCGGCTCGGCGACGACGTCATCGCGTCCGACGCGGTCGTGATCGCGGGTGGCGCGTGGACACCCGAGCTGGCCGAGCCGCTCGGTGTGCAGGCCGGTGTGCGGCCCGTCCGCGGGCAGATCGTCCACGTCGCGCTCGGCGCCCGGGCCGAAACGGACACGTGGCCGATCCTGCAGCTCGCTTCGAGCTACGTGGTGCCGTGGCCCGAAGGCCGGCTCGCGATCGGGGCCACGTTCGAGGACGTCGGTTTCGACGTGCGCGCCACCGTCGGCGGCATCGCCGGCCTGCTCGCGGACGCGGTGCGCATCGCCCCTGCCGCGAGCGACGCGACCTTCCTCGAGGTCCGCGTCGGCCTGCGCCCGTTGAGCGACGACCTCCTCCCGATTCTCGGTCCGCTACCCGCTGTCGAAGGCGTCTACCTCGATACCGGGCACGGGCCCGAAGGATTGTTGCTCGGTCCGATCAGCGGTCGTCTCGTCGCCCGCCTCGTCACCGGTCGCGATCCCGGCTTCGACCTCACGCCCTTCTCAGCGGCGCGACTGTCCTGACGTCGCGTTCAACGCGTCGTCGAGCTGCGACGGCACCTCGAGCGCGCCGACGATCATGTCGGTGAGATTCGCGACGAACGCGTCGCGGTCGAGCTCCGGTGTGCGTCCCCGGTCGACGATGCGGGCCCTCTCGGCCATCGCCGTCATCATCATCATGATCACGTTCACCACGCGCTCCTGGCGCACGGCGGGATCGGCTCCTCCCGCGCGTGATTCGAGAACCTCCAGCACGCGGCGGAGATGGGGCGTCACCAGCGGGTCGCTGAGGCGCCACGCCGGGAAGCGGTGGCTCAGCTGCGCGACGATTCGCAGGTAGTCGCGTCCCGAGGGGTGCCCGAGCTCGTCGGCGAGGGGAATGAGCAACGCCGACACGAGAGCGCCCGTCGGCATCGTCTCGACGGGCTCGACGAGATGCCGCCCGCGCGCTTCGTCGAGTGGATCGCCGTGGTGGGCGAGGATCTCCTGCACGATGCCGTCGCGCGAGCCGAAGTGGTAGTTGAGGGCGGAGACGTTGCGCTGACCGGCCGCTTCCGTGATCTCGCGCAGCGTCGCCTCGTACACGCCGCGCCGGGCGAACAGCCGCTCGGCCTCGCGTCGGAGTCGAGCCCGAGTTTCGGTCGCGTCACGCGGCATGGTGACCGCAGGGTATCCGCCGCGCTCACGGCTCGAGCGCGTTGGGGGGAAGCAGCGAGACCGAGATGTCCGGGACCGGTTGCGTGAAATCGGGGTACTTGCGCACCGCGTGCTTCCGGTAGTGCGTCGTGGAGTGCAGCGGGTCCGTGTCGAACTGCGGAATCACCTTGGACCCGAACAGCTCGATCTGCTCGAGCACCTCTTCGTGCTGCATCCCGTCGTTGGGCAGACCGAACACGAGCTGATCGCAGCCGACCGTCTGGTACTTGTCGACCTGCTCCGCCACCTCGTCGGGCGTGCCGCACAGCAGCCAGCCCGCCTTGATGAGCTCGTCGAGGTCCTCGTCGGTCGCGGGCGGGTCGAGCGGCGGCGTGGGCCACACCGGCGCGTAGTCGGGCTTGGGCATCGTGTCGTGGTAGAGGCACACGAGCGAGTACAGGTAGCCGCGGCCGCGTGTCTTCGCGATCTCGCGTGCGCGCTTGCGGTTTCCGAGACAGATGACACCGTTGGTCATCATCACGTTGTCGTTCTTGAACTGACCGACAGGTTCGGTGCAGTCGACGATCGCCTGCTTGTAGGCGTCGATCCGACCCTGCAGCGCGTAGACCGGCTCGAAGTTGAACGCGATGGCGCCGATGCCGAGCTCGCCCGCCTTCGCGAACGTGCCCGGGTTGCCGCACGCGACCCAGATGGGCGGATGACCGATGCCGTAGGGCTTCGGGAGCACGTTGTGCGGCGCGGGCACGGTGAAGTGCTCGCCCTCGAACGTGTAGTCGCGCTGCTCCCACATGCGCGGGATCTCGCGGATCACCTCGTCCCATTCCGACTTGGTGGAGTTCTTGTCGAGGATGTTGAACGTCGCGATCTCGTGGCTGCCCGCGCCCCGCCCCGTGCCCCACTCGAAACGACCCTCGGTGACGTGGTCGAGGAACGCCGCACGCTCGGCGTTCCGTACCGGGTGGTTGACTCGCGGCGACAGGTTGTTGATGCCGGTGCTGAGGTGGATCCGGTCGGTACGAGCCGCGAGGTACGACATCATCACCTCGGGCGCCGACAGATGGCTGTACTCGGTGAGCGAGTGGTGCTCACCGAACCAGGCGTACTTCCAGTTGAACTTGTCGGCGTGCTCCACGTACGCCATCTCGCGGAAGATCATCGTGTGCTCGCACTCGGTGTCGCGCGAGGCGGGACCCGGCAGGTAGCCGTTCAGAAAGATGCCGAACTCCATCGATTCCCTCCGCGTGGTCCGTCGGCCCTGTGCGGGCGTGGGCCGTTCTAATGTCACACATTAGCTCACGCTCGTCAACGTGCCCCGGCGAGGCGAAGCGGGGAACGGTTGCCGTGGACGCGATTCACCCAAAGGACGCAGCGTCGAGAATTCTTTGCCGTTCTTTCACACGAAGGCGTGTTTTCGGGGGCCTGCCGCGGGCACGATTCCTCCTGGCCGACGGGGGTGAGGTGGCAGATGCCTGGGGCGAACGGTGTGAACGGCTGGTATCCGGATCCGCATGCGCGCTGGCCGTTGCGGTATTGGGACGGCGAATCCTGGACCGATCTCGTCGCGCGCGTCGGCGGGTCGTCACAGCTGGAGACCGGTGTCGACATCATCTCCCGCGAGGCGCCGGAAGAGGTCCAGCACCTCGCGAAGCCGGCAGCGCGTGCCGGCGCCGCCGAACCCGGGATCGACCTGACGCACGCGGCCGGCGATCCGATCGACCTCACGGCGTCCGACGAGCGATTGGTCAGCTGACCGCCGTCAGCCGCGACTGAGCCTCGGGGTCTGCGAAGAGATCACCGAACGCGACGTCGGCGTGTCGCGCGCCGCTGCACGACGCCGTGCGGCCCGGCCGAAACGGTAGGACCGGGGCGTGAGGATCAGGCTGCGAGCATGCCGCGCGGGCGGGGCATCTCGAACCCGAATACCAGCTTGATCAGCGTGTGTACCAGCAGCACCAGGACCTCGGCTGCAAGCATCGCGAGGAATTGCTCCACGGGTCCCCTCCTCGAGAAGCCGCGTTGCTTCTTCGTCGAAGGTACGGAACTCCTTGAGGTGATGGGGGGACTCACGCGCACGAGTTGCGTCTCTTCGTCCCCTGTTTACCTTTGGTTCGCCTGACGTCATGAAGGTGCAACCGTCGTGGGCACGGATCGCCGAGGGCTGAGCACAACTCGTTGCATTCAGAATGGAAACGATCTAGCGTCCCGTCCGTGAGCGCCGACGCGGATCTGGCGACGATCGAGCAGGCGCTCGCCGAGCTGCTGCGCCTCTCCTCGTCACGGCGAGTGCACCAGGTACGCATGCGGGCGATCGATTCCACGCTGTCGCGGACCGAGCTTCGCTTCCTGAGCCGCGTCGCGCAGACCGGCCCCCGTTCCGTGTCGGCGCTGGCGGACGAGCTCGACGTGAGCCAGCCGACCGCCAGCCGGGCGCTGCGCCGGCTGGAGGACGAGGGCCTCGTGCAGCGGCGGGCCGACAGCACCGACGGCCGGATCGCGATCTACGGCATCTCGGCCGACGGCGGCCGCCAGCTGGCCCGGGTGCAGGAGCTGATGCACGCCCAGCTCGCCGACGCGCTCGCCGGCCTGCCTCCGAACCGGCGCCACGACCTCGCAGTTCTCATCGACGATCTCGCGGCCCGGCTCCGCAGCCAGGGTGGGCTCGAAAGGACGGCGTCGTGACCACGACGGAATCCGAAGCCGGCGCCCCGATAACCGAACAGCTGCACCAGCTCGTCGGACGCAGCTCCCCCTTCAACACCGCGCGCGACGCAGTGAACGAGGCGATGGTCCGGCACTGGTGCGACATCATCGACGACGCCAACCCCGTCTACACCGATTCCGAGGTGGCGACGCGCTCGGTCTTCGGCGGCGTCGTCGCGCCGCCCGCGATGCTCGACGTGTGGGACAAGCCGGGTCTGCACATGACGCGCGACCCCGCCAATCCGCAGAGCGCGGCGCTGAACGTGTTGGACGCCAACGGGTTCACGTCGACGGTGGCGGTCAATTCCGAGCTCGAGATCGTGCGCTATCTCCGCCCGGGAGAATGGGTGCACAGCACGCTCACGCTCGCGGGCGTCAGCGACGAGAAGCAGACCGCGCTCGGCACGGGTCACTTCGTCACGAGCCGTCTGTCGTACCTCGTGGGCGAGGAGCTCGTGGGCAGCGTGCTGTTCCGGGTGCTGAAATTCCGGCCCGGGAGCGGCCGGGTCGCGGCGGCGCCGCCGGACCGACCCGGACCCGACCCTGATCCTGCGCTGCGGCCGCGACCTGCCGTCAACCGCGACAACCAGTACTTCTGGGACGGGACGCGAACGCACGAGCTGCGTATCCAGCGCTGCAACGACTGTGGTGAGCAGCACTTCCCGCCCACACCGCGATGCCGGCGCTGCGGCAGCTTCTCGATGGGTTACAGGGTCGCGTCGGGTCGCGGAACGCTCTACAGCTTCGCGGTGCCGCACTATCCCCAGGCGAACGGCTTCCGGTATCCCGTCGTCGTCGGTCTGGTCGAGCTCGAGGAGGGCACGCGTCTCGTCTCGAACGTCGTCGGATGTCCACGTCAGCACGTTCGCGTCGGGATGCCGCTCGAGCTGTGCTGGCTCGACAGCCATCCTGCAACCGTCGACGGCGCCACCGACTCGAGCGGGCCGGTCTCACTTCCGCAGTTCCGGCCGGCGCGCGTGGCGCGGCAGGAAGTCACGCTCGACGCGGGAAGTGTGGATCCCGGCGACGAGCTTCCCGTGTGCGCGATCCCGCTCACACCCACCTTGATCATCGGTGGCGCGCTCGCAACGCTCGACTACTTCGACGCGCACCACGATCGAGACATGGCCGTGCAGCGGGGTTCGAAGGACATCTTCATGAACATCCACACGACGCTCGGTCTGTGCCAGCGGTACATCTCCGACTGGGTGGGCCCCGAGGCTATTTGGCGTGCGCTGCGGGTGCGTCTCGGCGCACCCAACTACCCGGGCGACACCATGGCCATGACGGGGTCCGTCACCGCGATCGATCGGAGCTCGGGCGACGTGACCATCGGATTCCGCGGCACGAACGAGCTCGGCGACCACGTCTCCGGTACCGCCGAGCTCACGCTTCCGGTGACGGCACGGGGGCGGGCGTGACCGCGCACGCGTACGCGCGGAACACCGCGATCGCCGGCATCGGTGCGACGGAGTTCTCGAAGAGCTCGGGCCGCAGCGAGCTGCAGCTCGCGCTCGAGGCGTGTGCCGCCGCGCTGGAGGATGCGGGTGTCGAGCCGCACCGCGTCAACGGCCTCTCCACCTTCACGATGGAGACGAATCCCGAGAACGACATCATGCGAAGTCTGGGAATTCCCGAGCTGACCCACTTCAGCCGGATCCACTTCGGTGGCGGTGCGCCGTGCGGCACGGTGCAGTACGCCGCGATGGCGGTCAACGAGGGCGTCGCCGACTACGTGCTGTGCTACCGGGCCTTCAACGAGCGCTCCGGCCGGCGCTTCGGCGCCGGCGTCCAGGACCGCCCGGCCGGTGCGACCGCCGAAGAGGCGCAGTTCGCCTGGACTTCTCCCTACGGCCTGCTCACCCCGGCGTCGTGGGTCGCGATGTTCGCGACCCGGTTGATGCACGAGTACGGCGTCACGAGCGAGGACTTCGGACGGGTCGCAGTCGCCGACCGCCGTCATGCCGCGACGAATCCGGCCGCGCACTTCTACGGCGCGCCGATCACGCTCGAAGACCACCAAGAGAGCCGCTTCATCGTCGAGCCGTTGCACCTGCTCGACTGCTGTCAGGAGACCGACGGTGGTCAGGCGCTGCTCGTCACCACGCTCGAACGAGCGCGCGATCTGCGACAGCCGCCGGTCGTCATCGAAGCCGGTGCGCAGGGGATGGCCGACGATCAGCAGATGATGCGGTCGTTCTTCCGCGACTCGCTCGTCGGCTTGCCGGAGATGGGTGTGTGCGCACGGCAGCTGTGGGAGACGTCGGGGCTTGGGCCCGACGACATCCGAACCGCGGTGATCTACGACCACTTCACGCCGTTCGTCCTCCCGCAACTCGAGGAGTTCGGCTTCTGCGGCCGGGGTGAGGCGAAGGACTTCATCGCCGGCGGCACGATCGAGATGGGCGGAAGGCTTCCCATCAACACTCACGGCGGCCAGCTCGGCGAGGCATACCTCCACGGGATGAACGGCATCGCCGAAGGCGTGCGCCAGGTGCGCGGCACGTCGGTGAACCAGGTCGACGACGTGCAGCACGTGCTCGTCACCGCCGGAACAGGCGTGCCGACCAGCGCGCTGGTGCTCGGGGCGGCATGAACGCGATCGACCGGCTCGTCGCCTACGAGGAGATCCGGCAGCTCGCGGCCAGGTATGCGCTCGCGATCGACTCGCGTGATCTCGACGCGCTGGTCGGGTTGTTCGTCGACGACGTGCAGGTCGGTCGCGACCGACGTGGCCGTGCCGCGCTGCGCGACTCGTTTCGTACGTCGCTACGGGCGATCGGGGTGTCGATCCTCAACGTCGGCACCCATGTCATCGACATCGTCGACGACCACCATGCGACCGGACACGTGTACTGCAAGGGCGAGATCCAGGACGGCGACCGGTGGATCCACCAGGCGATCCTGTACCGCGACACGTACGAGCGGCGCGGGGAGCACTGGTACTTCGTCCGGCGCATCCACGAGCTGTGGTACGGCGCAGAGGTCGGTGTCAATCCACTCGGCTTGGCACCAGCGAACTGGCCGGAGCATCACGCCGGATGGGGAACCCTGCCCGAACGGTGGGAGAGCTGGCGGGAATTCAACAGGAGGTAGTGACGTGGGCCGTCTCGACGAGCGGGTTGCGGTCATCACGGGTGCGGGCGACGGGATCGGACGCGGGATCGCGCGTCGCTTCGCGTCGGAAGGAGCGCGCGTGCTCGTGGCCGAGATCAACGAACGGAAGGGATCCGAGGTCGCCGACGAGCTGAAGCAGGAGTTCGCCGTCGATGCCATGTGCGTTCCCACCGACGTGGGACAGAAGGCGGACGTGCTCGCCATGATCCGCCGCGCCGAGGACGAATGGGGAGCGGTCGACATCCTGGTGAACAACGCATGGGGCGGCGGCAAGATCAGCCGTGTCGAGCACAAGACCGACGAGCTCATGGCCCATGGCATGGCGATCGGCTTCTACGGGCCGTTCTGGGCGATGCAGGCCGCGTTCCCGGGAATGAAGGCGCGTCACTACGGGCGCATCGTCAACATCTGCTCGCTCAACGGCGTCAACGCGCACATGGGAACCGTCGAGTACAACAGCGCCAAGGAGGCGTTGCGGTCCGCCACGCGAACCGCCGCACGCGAATGGGCGCCGCACGGCATCGTCGCCAACGTGATCTGCCCGGCCGCGAAGTCGGCCGCGTTCCGCGCGGTGATGGCCGAGCATCCGGAGCTCGAGGCCGCCGCCGACTCGTCGAACCCGATGGGTCGCATCGGCGATCCCTACGACGACATCGCACCCGTCGCGCTGTTCCTTGCGAGTGACGACGCGCGGTACCTGACCGGAAACACGTTGTTCGTCGACGGCGGCAGTCACATCAACGGCGCACACTGGACTCCCGATCTGCCCGACGAGCCGTGAGGTCACTCGCCGGGAAGGTGGCGATCGTTTCCGGCGCTGGTGAAGGCATCGGGCGGTCGTGCGCGCTCACGCTCGCACGCGACGGTGCCGACGTCGCCCTCGGCGCCCGCCGAACCGAGCAGCTCGAGCGGGTCGCGGACGAAGTCCGCGCGCTCGGACGGCAGGCCGTCGCGATACCTACCGACATCACCGTGGCGGAACAGGCTCGTGGGCTCGTGGAGCAGGCCGCAGCGCAGCTGGGTCGGGTCGACGCGGTGGTCAACGTCGCCGCGCTGAGCGACGCGCACACCGTGGTGGAGCACACCGACTGGGACGTGTACCGCCGGGTCTTCGAGACGAACGTCCTTGGCACCCTCGAGGTGAGCCGGGCCGCGCTCGGGCACATGCGGGCCCAGGGGGGCGGCTCGATCGTCCAGATCAGCAGTACCGCGATGCGCTCCATGCCGGTGAAGCAGGCGCCCTACGTGTCGACGAAGGCCGCGCTGGTGTCGGCGTCGCAGGTGCTCGCCCGCGAGGTCGGGCCCGACAACATCAGGGTGAACGTCGTCGTGCCCGGGTACGTCACCGGACCGCACCTCGACGGGCTCTTCACGAGAATCGCACGGAGCCGCGGTCGTGCGGTCGAGGAGATCTTCGCCGAACAGACCTCCTTCACGGCACTGGGCCGTATCCCGACGCCCGACGACGTCGCCGAAGCGGTGCTCTTCTTTGCGTCGCAACGCAGCGCCGGGGTCACCGGTGCCGTGCTCGACGTCAACGCCGGTCTGTGGATCGGGTGACCCGAGATAATCAGGTATCCCTAATTCCTCATTGTGCTTTCGCCGACCGCGTGTAAACCTGCCCGAGAGGTGGTGTCGCGGGGAGATCCCGGACATGGCCGGTCAGAGGGGGGCTCTCATGCGTGTGGTTCGTTGGCTCGTCCCGCTCGTCGTGGTCGCGCTCGTGGCCAGCGCGTGCAGTCGTTCCGGTGGCAGCTCGAAGGGTGGTAGCGCCACGACTGCCGGGAGTGCCGCGTCCGCGTCGACCGGCGACTTCGGCAGCCTCAAGGGTGTGTGCGGCCCCGGCACGTCGAAGGGTTCGACCGATCAGGGTGTGTCCGACAGCGTGATCCGTGTGGGCACCATGGCCGACCCGGGCAACACCGTGTCGCCCGGCCTCGATCAGGAGCTGTTCGACACGGCCGACGCGTTCGTCGGGTGGTGCAACGCCGCCGGAGGGATCGACGGTCGCAAGCTCCAGCTCGACAAGTGGGACGCCAAGCTCTTCGAGGTGTCGGCCCGCATGATCGACGCCTGCCAGGTCGACTTCGCTCTGATCGGCAACGGCGAGGGTCTCGACTCGAGCGGTGTCGACCAACGCGTGAAGTGCAAGCTCCCGGAGATCACCGCGTACGACGTGTCGGCGAAGGCGGGGACCGCGCCGCTCTCACTCCAGGCCTTGTCGACCTCGGATCACCAGAGCGACCTCGGCGGTGCGTACAGGGCGCTCGCTGCCTTCGATCCGGAGGCGGTCAAGCACTACGGCCTGTTGAGCAACCAGTACCAGTCGATCAAGGACTCCGGTGACCGCGCCCGCGCGGCCGCGAAACTCCTCGGATTCACCGAGGTGTACTATGACGAGCAGCCGATCATGGTCGACAACTACCGGCCGTACACGCAGGCCGCCCAGGGCAAGGGCGTGCAGGTGTTCACCAACGAGAGCTCGCCCGCCGAAGTCTCCCGGGTGTTCAGGGCCTTCCAGGCCATCGGCTACACGCCGAAGTACTCGGTCTTCAGCACGAACATGTACGACCCGTTGTTCATCCAGAACGCGGGGAACGCGCTGCTGGGCAAGGTCCTCATCAACACCTATATCGTGCCGTTCGAGCTCGCGGGTCAGTACCCGGCCGTCAAACAGTACGTCGACCTGTTGGCCAAGTACGCGAACGGTGCGAAGCCCAAGGCGCTCGGCGTGAACGCGATGTCGGCGTGGCTCCTGTTCGCGAAGGCGGTCAAGGAGTGCGGCTCGAACCTGGATCGGGCATGCGTGATGAGCAAGGCGGCCGCGGTGAAGGGGTGGGACGCCGGAGGGATCAGCGCACCGAGCGACCCTGGGAACGCGACGGGTCCCACCGAGCGGTGCTTCGTACTGTTGCAGGCGACACCGAGCGGTTTCGTCATCGACAAGGAGATCACGAAGCCCAACACGGGGATCTTCAACTGCAGCGATGCCAACCGGATCGAGTTGCCCGGCTTCCCGAAGTGACGCGCTCGCGGCCCCGCGTGCGTCTCAGCCGGCGAGCATCTCCTCGAGCAGCAGGCGGAAGGTGATCAGGTCGTCGGGATCGCCGGGCATCACCGCTTCGCCGAAGTGGATCGCGCGGCGCTGGAGCCGCGCCATGATCACGGCGTGCCGCAGCGCGGCGTACATCAAGTAGAAGTCGAGGTCTCGTGGCGTGTAACCGGTGACGCGCTCGTACTCGGTCGCGACGTCGTCGAGCCGGAGCAGGTCGGGCAGCCCCGGCATCCCGTACTGGCGCGCGACGAACTCGAAGTAGCGGTGGATGTAGACGAGCCATCCGAGGTCGAGCTCGGGCGGCCCCAGCGCGGCCATCTCCCAGTCGAGAACCCCGACGACCTCGAAGTCGCGGTACATCACGTTGCCGATACGCGAGTCGCCCCAGCTCAACACCGTGGGTCCCTCGTGGCCGGGCCACCGGTCCTCGAGCCACGTGAGGATCCGCTCCACCAGTGGGATGGGCCGTCCGCCGGCGACCCAGTCGTAGTACGCCCGTTGCTCCATCCAGTGACGCCGGAGCGCACCCGCCGCGCTGTCGCCGCCGCCCTCGAGGAAATGAAACGTCGCCTCGGGGTCGTCGATCGTGAACAACGACGCGAGCACGGCGACCGTGCCCCGTTGCAACGTCGCGCGTTGCTCGGCGGACGCGTCCACCAGCCAACCGATCATGTTGTAGGGCATGAGGTCGGGCGGCACCTGGCCCTCGATGCGCGACATCACGAAGAACGGCGCTCCGACCGGCTCGGCATGCGGTTCCGACCAGCGCACGTCCGGCACGGGCAGCCCGGTCGCCTCGCGGACGAGCCGCATCACCCGGGCCTGGCGATCGAGGTCGTAGCTCGGGAACACCGGCATGGCGTCCGGATCAGGTTCGAGCCGGGCGACGAGCAGATCCCGCTGTTCGTGGCCGCCGTCCGACCACGCGGTCTCGAACAGCACCGTCTCGCTCGACAATCCGTTCGACGAAGGAATGTCGAGCTTCGTGATACGCGGTCGTGCCCCGTCGGGGAACCGGTGCGCGAGCCAGCGTTCGAGGCGCGTGCGCAACTCGTCGGGATCACGCGTGCTCGTCTTCGGTCGTACGCCCGGCGCCGGCTGCTGATCGGTCATGACGGCCCTCCCGGTCAGCCGGCGAGTCGCATCAGCTCGATGCGAACACCGTCGGGGTCGGCGACGAACAGGAAATCGCTCGCGGCGCCGTCCGACCCGCCGATGCGGGTGCGGGTCGACTCGAGAACGGTCCCGCCGAGCTCGACGAGCCTGGTCGCGACCGCATCGACGTCGTCGACGAGCAACGACAGGTGGGTGAAGCCGAGCAAGTTGCGGGCGCTCGACGGCGTGCCGTCCACCTTGCCGGTCGTGTAGTGCAGAAGCTCGATCGTCAGCCCGTCACGGCTGATGTATTGCGCGATCACGTCCACCGGCGCGTCCACTTCGAGCGTCGGCGCGAATTCGGATCCGACGTCGAAGCGGGGCCCCTCGGCGAAGCCGAGCCCGTCGCGGTAGAAGCGCAACGAGCGCTCGACGTCCGACACACAGAGGCCGACGTGCGAGACCGACATCGTCATGCGGATGACTCCCCGTGGTGTGGTGCGACGCGCGGTCGTGCGCGCAACTCCTGAATGCTGGAACGGTCGGCGAGGTCGAGCGCGGCGGCTGCCAGCTCGTCGACCGTGCCCCGTACGCGCGCAGTCCGGTCGGGCGCGGCCCGTGCGATCCGGGCGTGCGCGCCCTCCGCGATCACCGCGAGCTTGAAGGTCGCGAGCACGCGGTAGAAATCGATGTCGTCGATGTTGCCCGCCGACGCGGTGGCCGCGGCGTAGCGTTCGATCAGTGCATCGGCCGGGGGGAAGCCGGGATTGCCGCGGTGGGGCTGCGGCGTGCGATTCCGCCAGAGCAGCTCGCCGACCGGTCCCCAGTACGTCACCAGCATTCCCAGGTCCGTGAGCGGATCCCCGAGCGTGGCCATCTCCCAGTCGAGCACCGCCGACATCCGCGCCGGCTCGGCGCGATGCCACATCGTGTTGTTGAAGCTGTAGTCGCCGTGCACGACGCCGGTGCGCGCGTTCACGGGAACCGCTCGTTCCAGCCGCGCCGCCACCTCGTCGATCGCGTCGAGCTCACGTTGCTTCGACGCCTCCCATTGCCGACGCCAGCGCCGTACCTGCCGCGCCGCGAACCCCTCGGGCCGTCCCAGGCCACCGAGACCGACCTCCTCGGCATCGACGTCGTGGAGACGGGCCAGCACGTCGACCAATTGCCAGGTCGCTTCGCGCGCGTCGTCCTCGTCGAGGTGGGCGACGGCGTCGGCGTCCGCGTACACGACCCCGTCGAGCATTTCCATCAAGTAGAACGGCGCCCCGATCACGTCCGTGTCGTCACAGCACGCCACCATGCGCGGCACGGGCACCTCGGTGCCGGTCAGAGCCGATTGCACGCGGTGTTCACGCAACACGTCGTTCGCGGTGTCCAGCACGTTTCCGAGCGGGGGCCGGCGGAGCACGAGATCATGGTCCCCCGCGCGCACGCGAAACGTCAGGTTGGACGAGCCTCCGGAGAGCGCGTCGATGCGCACCGCGCCGCGGGCGTCGGGCAGCACCCTCGAGAGCCATTCGAGGAAAGGCTCCATCTCGATCGCCGCCGCGACGTCGCCGAGAGGCTCCGGAGGGGTGCGGTCTGCGGCGCGAGCCGGTGGCATCTCCATCCCGGCGTCTCCTCCGGCGAGTCGGTCGGCGCGATGCCGTTAGTCTCGCCGGAGGAGACCTCCGGCGTCACGTTGGTGTCGCTAGGCGTTGAAGGCCGGTGCGAAGCGCGCGGGCGCGGTGCCGTTCGGCTTCGTCCGCGAGCCGGGGAACCAGTGCCCGCGGATGTTGCCGAGGCTGGTCCGGTCGATGATGCTCATCGCTTCGGTCTTGCCGTTCTGAACGGCCGCGCTGACGTAGACCGTGTCGCCCTTCTTCACGGTACCGATGCCGTCACGCCCCGCATTGACCACGGTGTTCGTCGTGACGTCGTAGCTCTTCGTGAACCCGTCGGCGCTGCGTACCGTGATGGACGAGGTCGACACCGCGTCCACCGTGCCCGTCTGGATGTCCACGGTGCGGTACCCGCCGCTGCCGTTGGGGACCACGAGCTCGCCGTGGATGGCGCCTCCGGCTCCGAAGCCGCCCAAGCCCTTGAGGCCGTGCTTGCCCCCTTGCGGCGTTTGCGGCTTCGCACCGTTCGCCATGCTGGGCGGCGTCGTGCTCGACGAGCTCGACGAGCTCGTGTCGGCCATCGCCGCGCTGATGCCACCGACGATCAGCGCGACGGTGACCGCCGCGACGAGCGTGATCGTGCGCGAGCGCGGCCAGCGTGCGCGGGGACGCGACGCGGCCTCGAGGTCCGTCCGTGCCTCCTGCGATTCTTGGTGATCCAACGCGATCTCCTCCGTCGCGTGTCGCGACCGCGACAACTGTCAGCATGATGCCGCCGCCTCGTTCCGGAGTGTCGTCAGCGTGGCTGAACTTCTCCTGAGAGCCGGCGTAAGAAGCTGATCAGGGTGGCCCGTGCCCGTCAGTTGACTGAATCAAGTCCATCCCGTACCTTGATTCAGTCAACCCCGGACCGGAGCGATCGCATGCTCTTCGATCTCAGTGGACGGGTCGCCATGATCACCGGTGCCGGTCAGGGGGTCGGGGCCGGCATCGCGACGATGCTCGCCTCCCGTGGGGCCGCCGTCGCGGTCAACGACCTGCGGGCCGAGCGGGCCGGGAACACCGTCGCTGCGATCACCGCCGAGGGCGGGAAGGCCCTCCCGTTCGCGTTCGACGTCACCGACGCCCCCGCAGCCGTCGCCGCCGTGCGCGAGGTCGAACAGGCGCTCGGCCCGGTCGACATCCTCGTCAACAACGCGGGCAACGGCGGCGCCGAGGCGATGCGCCCGAAGCCGTTCCGCGAGACCGACCCGGCGGAATGGGAAGGCCCCATACGCGTGAACCTCTACGGCGTCCTCCACTGCAGCCACGCCGTGATCAACGGCATGTGCGAGCGCGGGTGGGGACGCGTCGTCACGATCGCGTCGGGCGCAGGCATGGTCGGACTCGACATCGGGGTGGCCGCATACGGGGCCGGGAAGGGCGGGGCGATCGGCTTCATGCGCCATCTCGCGATCGAGAACGCGTCGTTCGGCGTCACCGCGAACACGCTCGCGCTGGGCCTGATGCAGATCGAGCAGCCGGGCGACATCACGGCGCGGCTGGCGCGCTCGGTGCCCGTCGGGCGTCTCGGCCGTCCCGAGGACGTCGGTGCTCTCTGCGTGTACCTCGCCTCCGACGAAGCATCGTGGATGACCGGCCAGACCATCCACCTCAACGGCGGATCGGTGACTGGGTGACGGATGCATCGATGACGGCCCGGGACGCCATCGGCGCCGGCATTCACCGCCTGCAACGGCTCATGTCGAGCCGTCGTGTCGCAACGCGTCTTGCCGAAGCGGCCGGCGTCGACCTCCCGCAACAGGCGGTGAACGTGCTGCGGGCGCTCGGCGACGGCGAAGCGCGTGCGGTCGCCGACGTGGCGCGCGCCGCGCACATGGACATCGGCGCGGTGAGCCGTCAACTGACGATCCTGGAGGAGCGACGACTCGTGCGTCGACGTTCCGGTGGCAACGGCGCCGCGCTCGTCTCCGCGACCGCGGCCGGCCGGCGCAGCGCGGCGAGCGTCGAGGCCGTGCAGTCGAACCACCTACACGATGTGCTGGCCGACTGGACGCCTGAGGAGCGGGAGACGTTCGGACGGTTGTTCCTGCGGTTCGTCGACGGTCTCGCCCATACGCCGTACCGCGCGGAGTGAGTCTCCCCGGGGGTTCCATGCACAGCGACCGCTACACCCTCATATCGGCCGACACACACGCCGGCGGAAACCACGAGATGTACCGCGATCATCTCGAGGCGAAGTACCTCGACGACTTCGACCGCTGGCGGGGGAAGTACTCCAACCCCTTCAAAGACCTGCAGGCCGGCCGGCGGACGCAGAACTGGGACGACGACCGTCGCTTCTCCGAGCAGGAGGCCGACGGGGTCGTGGGCGAGGTCGTGTTCCCGAACACGATCCCGCCGTTCTTCCCCACGGGCGCCGTCATCGCCCGCCCGCCCGAGCCCGAGGAATACGAGCTGCGCCTCGCCGGGATCCGGGCCCACAACCGATGGTTGGCCGACTGGTGCGCCGGCCATCCCGAGCGCCGCGCGGGCATCGGTCAGATCTTCCTGAACGACGTCGACGACGCGATCGACGACGTGCGCTGGTGCCACGAGCACGGGCTGCGAGGCGGCGTGTTGTTGCAGCCCGTCCCCGACGACATGAAGCACATCAAGCCGCTGTATGCGCCCGACTACGACCCGCTGTGGCGCGTGTGCGAGGACCTCGGTGTCGTCGTCAACACGCACTCCGGCGGCTCGGGCATGCCCGACTACGGGCCGTACCCGGCCGCCGGCATGCTGTGGATCACCGAGACCACGTTCTTCTCGCGCCGCCCGCTCGCGCACATGTTGCTGAGCGGCATCTTCGAGCGGTTCCCGAACCTCAGATTCGTGCTCACGGAGCAAGGCGCGTCGTGGATCCCGGCCCTGCTCGCCCAGCTCGACGGCTTCATCAAGCAGGCGCGAAAGACCGGCCGGATCGGCGAGTTGAAGTACGACGCGGACGAGATGCTGCCGCTGCTGCCGAGCGAGTACTTCGCGCGCAACTGTTGGGTAGGTGTGAGCTTCCCGAGCCCGGTCGAGGCGGAGACCCGCCATCAGATCGGTCTCGACCGTTTCATGTGGGGCAGCGATTACCCGCACGACGAGAGCACCTGGCCCAACACGCGCGAGGGTCTGCGGCGGGCGTTCGCCGGCACGCCGGAGGAGGAGCTGCGAAGGCTTCTCGCCGGGAATGCAGCCGCGGTCTACGACTTCGACCTCGACGCGCTGGCCCCGATCGCGGCGCGCGTCGGTCCGACCGTCGAGGAGCTACGCGAGCCGTACAGCGGTGTCCCCGAAGGCAACCGGTCACCCGCCTTCGTCCGCCCATGACCCCTCACACCCGACGATCAGTTGGGACAGAAGAGCGCGATATATGCGGGAGAGTGTCCCAACGCAGCGACGGTGGGGGGTGGACGGCGTGAAGCGGTTCGAGGGGCGGCGGGCGCTCGTCACCGGCGCGAGTCGCGGCATCGGCGCGGCGATCGCGCAACGTCTCGCGGCCGAGGGTGCCGATGTCGCGATCACTGCGCGCACGCTCGACCGCCATCCCACGTTGCCCGGCAGCCTCGAAGAGACGGCTCGTCGGCTCGAGGGGTTCGGTGGCAAGGTCACGCTGGTCGTCGCCGACATGGCCGACGGCGACGATCGCGCCCGCATCGTGCCCGAGGCCGAGGCCGCGCTCGGCGGGCACATCGAGATCCTCGTCAACAACGCGGCCGCCGCGATCTACCAACCGCTCGGCGGTTACCCGCTGCGGCGACGTCGTCTGATCTTCGAGGTCAACGTGCACGGCCCCATCGACCTCGCGCAGGCGGTCGTCCCCGCGATGGTCGAGCGGGGCGAGGGATGGATCGTCAACCTGTCGAGCGGCTCGGCACGGCTGACCGACGGGCCTCCGTTCGCGGCCGGGTTCACGGGCAGCACGATCGGGGTGTACGGCGCGTCGAAGGCCGCGTTGAACCGGTTGACGAACGCGCTCGCGGTGGAGCTCTACGGCACCGGTGTGCGCGTCAACACCGTCGAGCCGAGGGCCGCGGTGCTCACCGAGGGCGCCGACGTGTTGGTCGGCGAACGGTTGCAACCCGACCAGATCGAGTCCATGGAAGAGATGGTCGAGGCGACCGTCGCGCTCTGCGACTGCGAAGCCGACCGCACGGGCCGGGTCCATGTGAGCCTCGACCTCATCGGGGAGCTCGGGCTCGAGGTGTTGGGCCTCGACGCCACCGCTCGCTGACCGAGGTTTGCGCCCTCCCGTGCCGGTTCCTACGCTCGCCCGTCATGACTCCTGACGCTGCATCAGACGCGCGCGCGAACGGCGGACCCCGGCGACCCCTGGAGGGCGTTCGCATCATCGAGTGCTCGATGCTCGGTCCGGCCGCGATCACGACGTGTCTCGCGGATCTCGGCGCCGACGTCATCAAGGTGGAGCCGCCCCAGGGCGACTACGGGCGCGAGATGACGTGGCCCATCGTCGAAGGCGTGTCGCTCCTGCACCTCCACGTCAACCGGGGCAAGCGCAGTCTCGTCCTGGACCTCCGCAAGCCGGAAGCGCTCGAGGTGTTCCTCGACCTCGTGCGCAACGCCGATGCCGTCGTCGAGGCGATGCGCCCCGGTGGCCTCGAACGTCGAGGGCTCGGCTACGACAAGCTTCGTGAGGTCAACCCGCGCATCGTCTTCATCACGATCTCGGGCTACGGCATGACGGGTCCCTACAAGGACTATCCGAGCCACGGGATCGCGTACGACACGTGGGCCGGCATCGTGAAGCCCGAGGTCGATGAAGACGGGTTCACCTACATCCCCGAGCACGTCTCGATCGGCATCAACGCGGGGCCGCTCTTCGGCGCGCTCGGCATCCTCGCCGGGATCATCGAGGCGCGCGCAACGGGTCAGGGTTCGCAGATGGAGGTCGCGCAGTCCGACTCCGCGGCGGCGATCGACTGGCTGCGCTCCGAGACCTATCGCGCGTACGAGCGTCCCGAGAGCGAGGTCACCGGCAACAAGGCCGACGACTACGCACGGCGCGCGCCCGGGACCGCGGGGATGAAAGAGGGCGTCCGGTACAACATCTACGAGTCGCGCGACGGCCACGTGCTATTCATGGCGTCGGAGCAGGCGTTTTGGAAGAACTTCTGCGAGGCGGTCGACCGTACGGACCTCTTCGAACGCTGGCCCGGCTCGAAGTACGCGGACCACGCGGCGGGCAACAAGGAGCTGCAGGCCGAGCTGCGCGACATCTTCCGTACGAAGACCTCCGCCGAGTGGCTGGAGTTCGGCGGTCGGGTCAACACACCCATCGCGCCCGTGAACTCGCCCAAGACGATCGCCGACGACCCGCAGTTCGAGGATCGGCTGCCCTGGATCCCGAAGGAACGCCTCGGTGCCGACCAGCTGCCGCTGCCCATCAAGCTCGTCGGCGACGAGCTGCCCGAGCCGACGAAGGCACCGACGGTGGGCGAGCACACCGACGACGTGCTGCGCAGCGTCGTGGGCTACGACGACGCACGTCTGAAGGAGCTACGCGAGGCCGGCGCGCTCGGGGAATGACCCCGCCCCGGCCAGGGCGTGGCTGAGCGCGCCGGTGGTCTCCGTCAGCCGGCGCCCCACCGCGACGAGCCGTTCGCCGCTCATCGGGTTCGCGAACCCGGTGAGCGACAGCACGAGCGCGACCCGGCCGTCGCGGTCGATCACCGGCGCGTTGACGGCACTCACCGCGTAGTTGCGTGAGGGCTCGATCTCCATCGGGAGCACGTCGTCGCGCGACACGAGGTCGCGCGCGAGGTCGTCGAGGAGGTCCGGCAGCGACACGGCCGCGTCGCTTTCTCGCAGCCTTGCGACCATGTCGCGCAAGCGCGCCTCCGGCGTGGTCGACAGCTCGACCGCGTACCCACGTTCCCGTGTCGCGGCGAGCGCTCCGCGATAGCGCGCTCGCGCCCGTTCCGGAACGTGCGCGAGCCACGCCTCGACCGTCGCGCCGTCGCTCCACGCGATCAGAGCGGCACCGAACGGGGGTCGCACGGGCAGCGAAGTGCCGACGCGCAGACCGGCGCCGACCGCGTGGAGGTCGCGCACCTCGTCGAGCACGGTGAGGCGATCGCCGGCGACGCCGAGCGCGGCGCAGTGCGCCCCCGATTCCAATCCCACCTCCACCATCGCGGCGTGCGCGATATCGAGCGCCGGCAGCGCCGACGCCGCCGCGCGGCCGACCGCGGCAAGCGCGGGGCCGAGCCGGTACGTCTTGCGGTAGGGATCGCGCAGCAGCCAGCCCGCCTCCGTGAGCGCGGTGAGCATCGAGTGGCACGTCGACTTGTTCACGCGGAGCCGGCGGGTGAGCTCGGCGAGGGTGAACGGATCGTCGGGCCGGGTGGCGAGGAGCTCGACGACCGCGATCACCCGGTCGGTCTGGGGTGAGGGGCGGGCCACGCCGCCCAGCATCGCCCCTCATGGTCGCATATTGCAACCATTGCGGTGCACAGTGCACCCATGCGACGATGCCGTCACACCATCCAGAGGGGGGCCACCCATGCACGATCTCGTGGTTCGCGGCGGCACAGTCGTCGACGGCACCGGCGCGGAAGCGCGCACCGCGGACGTGGCGATCGACGACGGGCGCATCACCGAGGTGGGCCGGCTCGACGACGCCGCCGCACGACACACCGTCGACGCGGACGGCCTGCTCGTCACGCCCGGGTTCGTCGACATCCACACGCACTACGACGGTCAGGTCACGTGGGACCCGCTGCTGTCACCCTCGTGCTGGCACGGGGTCACGACGCTTGTGATGGGCAACTGCGGCGTGGGCTTCGCGCCGGTGCGACCCGGGAGCGAGGAGTGGCTGATCCAGCTCATGGAGGGCGTCGAGGACATCCCCGGCACCGCGCTCGCCGAAGGGATCACGTGGGGCTGGGAGAGCTTCCCCGAATACCTCGACGCGCTCGAGCGCATGCCACGCGCGCTCGACGTGGGGACGCAGGTTCCCCACGGCGCCGTGCGCGCATACGTGATGGGGGAGCGCGGCGCGCGCAACGAACCCGCAACTCCCGAGGACATCGCGGCGATGGCCGCGATCGTGAAGGAAGGCATCGCGGCCGGCGCGCTGGGCTTCTCGACGTCGCGCACGATCATGCACCGCGCGGTCGACGGCGAACCGGTGCCCGGAACGTTCGCCGCCGAAGACGAGCTGTTCGGCATCGGACGCGCACTCGGTGAGATGGGCTCGGGCGTCTTCGAGCTGGCACCCGCGGGAGTGATGGGCGAGGACCTGCTCGCGCCCGAACGCGAGGTCGACTGGATGAGCCGGCTCTCGACCGCGATCCGCCGGCCGGTCAGCTTCATCCTCGAGCAGCACAACCAGGCGCCGGAGCAGTGGCGCGAGCTCCTGAAGCGCGCGGAGGACGCGAACGCAGCCGGCGCCGACCTCCGGCCTCAGGTTGCCGGACGGCCGCTCAACATGCTCGTGGGCTTCCAGACGTTCCATCCGTTCACCTGGCGTCCGACGTACGCGCGGCTGGCCGACCTTCCGTTGCGCGAGCGCATCGTCGAGCTGCGCAAGCCCGAGATCCGCGCCCGGATCCTCTCCGAGGAGTCGGCCAACGCGAACCCGATCGCGCAGTACGTCGTCGCGAGCCTCGACCGCATCTTCCCGATGGGTGAGCCGCCCAACTACGAGCCGTCGCCCGACACGAGCGTCTCGGCGATCGCCAGGCGTGAGGGCCGGCCCGAGGAGGAGGTGCTCTACGACCTCATGCTGCGCCACGACGGTCGGGAGTTGTTGATGTTCGCGCTGCTCGGATACAGCTACGGCAACCTCGACGACATGCGCGAGATGTTGGTGCACCCGATGGCGGCGCTCGGACTGTCTGACGGTGGCGCACACTGCGGCGTCATCTGCGACGCCAGCATGCCGACGTTCGTGCTCGCACACTGGGCCCGCGATCGTGACCGCGGGGAGAAGCTGCCGCTGCCGGTCGCGGTGAGCAAGGTCACACGCGAGCCGGCCCGCCTCTACGGGCTCGGCGATCGCGGCGTCGTCGCGCCGGGGATGAAGGGCGATCTCAACCTGATCGACTTCGAGCGCCTCAACCTCAAGCTGCCGGAGCTCGTCTTCGACCTCCCGGGCGGCGCACGCCGGCTCATTCAACACGCCGACGGGTACGTGGCGACGATCCTGAGCGGTGAGGTGACGATGCGCGACGGCGAGGACACCGGTGCGCGTCCCGGGCGCCTGCTGCGCGGAGCGCGGTAGATATGTGCGGACGCAGCTACGCCCTGGGCGGCCGCCCGGGAGGGGTGTAGCGAGGGAGCCAAGGGCATCTTGTGACAATCGGCGTAGCCGGGGGGAGCCAGCCACATGACCCTGAGCGGACCACTCCACGTCCTGCGTGAGGACGCGCCGGTCGGGAGCGCGATCACCAACGTCGCCCGCGAGCGGCCCGGCCCGACGCTCGTCCCGAAGGACCGCTACATCTCACAGGAGTACGCGCGCCTCGAGCTCGAGCGGATGTGGCCCCGGGTCTGGCAGGTCGCGTGCACGCCCGACCACGTCGCCGATCCGGGCGATTTCTTCGAATACCGGGTCGGGCCCTACTCGGTCGTGATCGTGCGGGGCGACGACCGGGAGCTGCGCGCGTTCCAGAACGTGTGCCGCCATCGCGGCAACACGTTGTGCACGGGATCCGGCTCGGGGCTCAGTGAGTTGCGATGCGGATATCACAAGTGGGTGTGGGACCTGACGGGACGGCTGCGCGAGGTGCCCTCCCGCAAGGGCTTCGGGGGGCTGCGCAACGACGACTACCCGCTGTTCCCGGCCCGGGTCGACACGTGGGGCCCGCTCGTGTTCGTCAACCTCGACCTCGATGCGATGCCGCTCGAGGAGTATCTCGAAGGGGTCCCCGACGACATCGCATGGATCGGTCTCGACGAATTCCGTTGCGCGGCGACGGTCACCACACCGGTGCGGGCGAACTGGAAGGTGATCGCGGACGGGTTCAGCGAGACGTACCACGTGCAGGGTCTGCATCCCGAGATGCTCGGCTCCATGGACGACATCGACGCGCCACAACGGGTCTGGGGACACACGAGCAAGTCGGAGCAGAACTACGGGGTTCCGAGCCCGCGCTTTCGCGACGGCGTCCCCGACGACGAAGTGTGGAACTCGTTCATCGTCACGCAAGGTGCACGCATGGGCGTCGAGGAATCCTGCCCGTTGCCCGACCTCGAGCCCGGTCAGACGGTGCAGGACCTGATCGCGCAACGGATCCGCGACACCCAATCCGCTGCGGGTGTCGACCTGTCGCGGTTCGAGACGCAGCAGATCATGCACATGCACCAGTACAACCTGTTCCCCAACACCACCGTCCTCGTGACGCCCGATCTGCTCTCGGTGCTGTCCGGCCGGCCCGGACCGACGCCCGACGACGGCGAGTTCGTCGCCTTCCACTACCGGCGTGTGCCTTCGGCGGATGCGCCTCGGACGAAACCCGTCGACGTCGTGCTCCCGTCGGATCAGCTCGACATGGGTCTCGTGCTCAACGCGGACGTGCGCGTGCTCGAGGGCATGCAGCGAGGCCTCCACCAGCCCGGGTTGACGCACCTGACGTTGTCGGCCGAGGAGTGCCGGGTCGTCAACACGCACCGCAACCTCGAGCGGTACCTCGCCACACCATGACGCACACGACGGCTCGCGACGCGTCAGCGATCAGGGCCGGGCTCGACCATCCGATCGTCGACGCCGACGGTCACTTCGTGGAGATCGGTCCGCTCCTCGACGACGAGATCGTCGCGTATGTCGAGGAGTCGGGCGGGCCACGCCTACGCGACGCGTTCCTGCGGGGGCATGTCGCGCCGACCGACACGACACAGAACCTCTCCGATCGCGGTGATCCGTCGGTACGGGAGCAGTGGCGCGCCATGCCGTCATGGTGGGGATGGCCGACGCACGACGCCCGCGACCGCGCCACCGGTCATCTTCCCGCGTTGCTCTACGAGCGCCTCGACGAACTGGGCATCGACTTCACGATCCTGTACCCGTCGATGAGCCTGGCGTTCTTCGAGGAGACCGACGAGGAGCTGTCGTCGGCCTTGTGCCGGGCCGTGAACCGCTATCACGTCCGGCAGTTCGCTCCGTACCGCGACCGGTGCACGGTCGGAGCGCTCGTCCCGATGAACACGCCCGAGCAGGCCGTCGACGAGTTGCGCCATGCGGTGCGTGTGCTCGGAGCGAAGTCGGTACTGATCGCAGGGCATGTCCGGCGCCCTCTCGACGGCGGCGGATACCGGCTCGACACGTTCGGGCTCGACAGCCAGTACGACTACGACCCCTTCTGGAGGGCATGCACCGAGCTGGGCGTCGCGCCGGTGGTGCACAGCTCGCTCCAACAACACCGCGTCACGCGGTCGATCTCCAACTACGTCTACAACCACATCGACGGCCTGGCCGCGTCGCACGAGTCGTTGTGCAAATCGCTGTTCCTCGGTGGTGTGACGCGCCGGTTCCCCACGTTGCGGATCGGCTTCCTCGAGGGCGGCGTGGCGTGGGCGTGCGCGCTCTTCGCCGGGCTCGTCGGGCACTGGGAAAAGCGCAACCGCGACGCGATCACGACGCTCGATCCCGACCGTCTCGACGTCGACGCCCTGCTCGATTGGTTCCGCAAGTACGGCGACGATGCCGTGCACGCCCGTCTCGACGACCTCCGCGCCTACTACTCCCGTCCTGCGGCGCGGCCCGCCGTGGTGGACGAGTTCGCCGCGTGCGAGGTCGGGACGGTCGACGACCTCCGCACGTTGTTCGACTCGCGGTTCTACTTCGGTTGCGAGGCGGACGACCCGTTGATCACGTGGGCCTTTCGCGACGACGTCAACCCGCTCGGCGCGCGGCTGCGACCGGTGCTCGGCTCCGACATCTCCCACTGGGACGTGCCCGACATGACCGAGCCGGTGCCCGAGGCGTTCGAGCTCGTCGAGAAGGGACTGCTGGCCGAGGCTGAGTTCCGCGAGCTCGTGTTCGTGAACCCCGTCCGACTGCACACCGCGGCGAATCCCGACTTCTTCGCCGGCACGGTCTGCGAAGCCGCCGCGGCCTCCGTCGCTCGAGACGAACCAGAGGGCCGCTGACATGGACAGGCTCGCGGCGCGGCCGTTGCGCACGGTGCTGTTCGCAGGCGCAGACCGGTGTGAGGTGCTCGACGCGGCCCTGGCTTCGGGCGCGGACGCGGTGGTCATCGACCTCGAAGAACCGCGTACCCCGTTCCCAGAGGCGGCGCGTGAAGAAGCTCGACGCGCCGCGCACGACTTCCTCCGAGACGCGAGCACGTCGGCCGACCGGCCGATGCTGTTCGCGCGTGTGCAGCCGCCGGCGACGGGTCAGACGCTGAAAGACCTGCGCGCCGTGCTGACGCCCGCGCTGGGCGGGATCATGCTGCCCAAGGTGCGTGGCCCCGAGGACGTGCACGGCGCCGACGCGGTGCTCACGTGCATGGAGGTGGAGCACGACCTCCCGCCGGGATCCGTCGCGCTGTACCCGATACTGGAGACCGCGCCCGCCATTCGGCTCGCGTACGAGATCGCGATGGCGTCCCCCCGTGTCGCGTACATGGGTGGCGCTGTGTCGAGGTTCGGTGACATTCATCAGGCCCTCGGGTACCGCTGGACCGCGGAGGGGCACGAGACGCTGTTCCTGCGCTCGAAGGTGCTCCTCGACGCGCGCGCGGCCGGTATCCGGTATCCGGTCAGCGGTATGTGGGGTGGTGGGCGCGACGATCTCACCGGACTGCGCGCCTGGGCCGAGCATCTGCGGGACCTCGGCTACTACGGGATGATGCTCGGCGACCCGGTGCACGTCCCGCTCGTGCACGAGGTGTTCACTCCCACGCCGCGCGAGATCGCGTACTGGCAGGACCTCGACCGACTCGCGCGCGACGCGGAGGCGAGCGAAGCGCGCGTCACCTATGGCGACGCGAGCCAAGGTGAAGGCCACGTGGTGCACATCGCGCACGTGGGCTCGGCGCGCCTCAACCTGGAGTGGGCGCGCGACCTGGGCTTGTTGAAGTAGATGCCCGGATTGCTGATCGGTGACGTCTTCACGAACGCGGCCCGTGCGATGCCGAACCGGGTCGCGGCCGCGTTGGGCAGTGTGTCCGTGACCTTCGCCGCCCTGGACGCGACCGCGAACCAGACGGCCCGCGCGCTGGCGGCCCGTGGGGTGCAGCCGGGTGACCGCGTCGTCGTGTCGGCGGCGACCACGCTCGACGTGCTGCCCGTGTTCGTTGCCGCAGCCAAGCTGGGTGCGGTATTCGCGCCCGCGAACCCGCTACTGGCACGGGAGGAGGCCGCGCGCATGGTGCGCGCGGCCCGTCCCCGACTGGTGATCACCGACGAGGAGCGGGCGGGGCTCGCCTCCGCGCTCGAGGTACCGGCGATCACGTTCGCCGCGCTGCGGACCGAAGCATCGGCAGAGCCCACTGGGGCGGTCGCGACATCCGCCGTCGGCGAGTACGACCCGCACGTCGTGTTCTTCACGAGCGGCAGCACGGGGCGACCGAAGGGCGCCGTGATCTCGCACCGGGTGAGCTATCTGCGCACGCATCCCGGCGCGTTGCTCGAGCCCCGCGGCGCGATGGTCTGCCCGTATCCGCTGTTCCATATGGGCGCTTGGACCATCGCGTTGCAGCAGTGGCAGGCCCGCGACCGCGTCGTGTTCGTGGAACGGGCCGACGCTCCGGAGATCGTCGACGCGATCGAGCGGCACCGCGCCACGCGGCTGAACTGTGTGCCGGCGGTCTGGCGCCGCATCCTCGATCTCGTCGCCGGCCTGCCCGACGCTGCCGTGCGCTCCGTGCGCTTCGCCGATACGGGCACGTCGGCGACCCCACTGGAGCTGCTGACCGCGATGCAGGCTTCCTTCCCGAACGCGGCCGTGCGTGTCTTCTACGGCTCGACCGAGGCGGGCAGCGTCGCCATGCTCGAGGACGCGGACGTGAAGCGGAAACCGGGAAGTTGCGGCGTTCCCGCGCCCGCGGCCGAGGTACGGCTCGGTGACGACGGTGAGGTCCGTGTGCGCGGGCCGCTGCTGTTCGACGGTTACCTCGACGATCCCGACGCGACGGCAGCGGCGATCGTCGACGGTTGGTACCACACGGGCGACCTCGCGGAGATCGACGACGAGGGGTACCTCACGATCGTGGGACGCGTACGCGACGTCGTGCGGACGGGCGGTGAGACGGTCGCGCCGGCGGAGGTCGAAGCGGTCCTCCTCGAACATCCCGGCGTCGACGACGTCGCGGTCGTCGGGATACCGGACCCCGAGTGGGGTGAGATCGTCTGCGCGGTCGTGGTCGTCTCTCCTGGGGCGCAGCCACCGGACCTCGCGGAGCTTCGCGAGTATTGCGACACGCGTCTCGCGCGCTACAAGCATCCACGTCGGCTCGCGGTCGTCGACGAGATCCCGCGTACGGCGGCGACACGGCAGGTACAGCGCCACCTCCTTGCCGAGCGCATCAAGTCGACGGCGCCCGCGAGCTGACGTCGCCACGTCCCCTCGGCACGCTGCACCTAGCGGCGACGGGCCCGGGCCCGTCGTTTGCCTTCGTGCATGGCTTGCACGCGCGCCACCGGGATCGCGTGACCCTCCTCGACCACCTCCGCGGGAAGGTGCTGCGGTTCCGGCATCTGTTCCGCCCACGGATCCCGGTCGCCGAGCTGCTGCAGCGCGGTTTGGATCGTGAAGTCGCCCGGTGTGATGGCATCCAGGTCGTCCCAGCGCACAGGGAACGAGACGGGAACGCCCGGCCTGACACGCGGGCTGTAGGCCGCCACGACCGTCGCCCCACCGACCCGGGTCGGGTCGACGAACACCTTGCCGCCCCGGTCCTCTTTGATGAACGCGGTCGTCGCGATACCGGGATCGAGACGAACGGCTCGCGCCGCGATGGCGCGCGTTGCCGCGGCCGAGTCCTCAGGCGGCGCCTGGTCGTCGATCGCGACGAACACGTGCACACCCTTCGCGCCGCTCGTCTTGACAACCCCTTCGAGGCCGATGTCGGCGAGCGCGCCCCGCACCAGATGGGCAGTTTCGACGGCCATCGCGAAGCCACCGGTGTCGGGCGGGTCGAGGTCGAGCACGAGGTGCGTGATGCGGTCGGGCCGATCGACCCGTACGAGCGCCGGGTGGTACTCGACCGCGCGCTGGTTGGCGAACCACAGCAGCGTGCGGCGATCGTTGCACAGCGCGTACGACACCTCGCGCTTCGACGTCTCGGCCCAGAACTGCACGGTGCGTACCCACGACGGCGTGTACTTCGGCACGTTCTTCTGCATGAACGCTTCCTGGCCGCGGTGCACCCGGATGACCGAGAGCGGCCGGTCGCTCAACACCGGGATGATCCGATCCCGCACGCCGTCGAGGTACTCGACCAGATCGCGCTTCGTCGCGTCGGCTCCGTCGAACAGCGGCTCGTCGAGATTCGTGAGCGGGACGCCTTCGCGTTCCTCGGCGCCCGGTTTGGCGCTCATCACGACACACGCTAGCCAGTACTAGCTTGCCGGCCATCGCTGCCCTCGACGACCTCCGCGTGCTCGACCTCTCGAGCCTGTTCGCGGTTCCGCTCGTCTCGGCCATCCTGGGTGACTTCGGCGCCGATGTGGTGAAGATGGAGCCGCCCGGCGGCGATCCGATGCGCCAGATGGGCGCGCAACGCGACGGCCGGTCGCTCACGTGGGCCTACGTCAATCGCAACAAGCGCGGCGTGACGCTCGACCTCGACACCTCGGAGGGCCGGCATCTCTTTCGCCGCCTCGTGACGAGCTTCGACGTGATCGTCGAGAACTTCACGCCGGAGGTGCGGGCGCGGCGGCACTGCACCTACGACGAGCTCGCGGCGCTGCACCCGCCGCTGGTGGTCGTGAGCGTGAGCTGCTACGGCTCGACCGGCCCGTACGCGTCACGCCCGGGCGCGGGCACGTTGGCCGAGGCGTTCGGCGGCCTCACCCACATGACCGGGGAGGCCGACGGGCCGCCCATGCTCGCTTCGTTGCCGCTCGGCGACACGCTGACCGGAATCGTCGGAGCACTCGGCGCCGTCGTCGCGTGTTACCACCGCGCCCGTGCCGGTCGGGGCCAGCTCGTCGACGTCAGCATGTACGAGCCGGTGCTGCAGCTGCTCGGCAGCACGGTCGCGAGCTGGACTCCGGGATCGGCGCCGCCGTCGCGCAGCGGGAGTCGGGTACCCAACGGGGTTCCCCGCAACGTGTACCGCAGCGCCGACGGCCACTGGCTCGTGGTGTCGGGCACCACCGACGCACAGGTGGCACGGCTGCTACGCGTCATCGGGCACGACACCGCCGAGGCGCGCCAGCGCTTCGGCGCCTCGGAGGCGCGGCTGCGGGTCGCCGACGAGCTCGACACGCTCGTTGCGCAGTGGATCGCCTCGCACGATCGCGAGCACGTGCTCCAGGCGCTCCTCGACGCCCGGGTGCCGGCTGCGCCCGTGAACGATCTCGACGCGCTGCGTGCCGACCCGCACGTCGTCGCCCGCGACGACCTTCTCACGGTCACCGACGAGGTGCTCGGGCCGCTCACCATGGTCGCCCCGGCGCCGCGGCTCGGCGCGACGCCCGGCACGATCCACGCGGCCGGCCCCGATCTCGGGGCGCACAACGCGGACGTCTACGGGGCGTTGCTCGGGCTCGGCCCCGAAGAGCTGGCGCAGCTCCGCAAGACGGGCGTCGTCTAGCCACCTACGATCCCCGTCGTGGGACGTTACGGATGGTTCGTCATCGACGCCGACGGTCACGGCGGTGAGCCGCTCGGATGGAGGCGCCGCATCCCCGACCGGTTCCGCGACCAGATGCTCCGCTACGTGCGCGCCTGCAAAGAGCAATACGCGTCGCGCGGACGCGGCGGCATCGGAGGCGGCATGCAGGTCAACGAGCGCAACCCGCGCGACACGCAGTGGGCCGACGACGGGTGGGAGCTCACCCCGCCCGCGGCGATGCGTCCCGGCATGTACGACCCCGTGGCGCGTCTCGAGGACATGGATCTCGAAGGTATCGACGTGGCGGTACTCTTCCCGCCCGGTTCGGGCGAGGAGTTCGCCCTCCACGACTCCGCGTTCGCGACCGCGCTGTGCACGACGCTCAACGATGCGCGCGCAGAGTACGCCGCACACGATCCCGAGCGTCTGAAACTCGTTGCCAAGGTCCCCATGATCGACCCCGAGGCAGCCGCAGCAGAGCTCGAGCGGTGTGTCCGCGAGCACGGCATGGTCGGCCTCGTCACCGCACAGCATGTGCTCGACAAGAACCTGGACCATCCGAGCTTCGACGTCGTATGGGCGACGGCACAACGTCTCGGCGTGGCTGTGTGCGTTCACGGCGGCGGTCAGGCACCCGGCCAGGTCCCGTGGGTGATCGACCGGCTCGACTCGGTGTTGACCGTGCATGCGTTCACGCATCCGTTCGGCGCGATGCTCGCCGTCTCGTGCTTCACCGTCGGCGGTGTGCTCGCACGCTTTCCGGATCTGCGAGTCGGTTTCATGGAAGCCGGCGTCGGATGGGCGCCGTTCTGGCTCGAGCGTCTCGACGAGCACTGGGAGCACGTCCCCGAGCAGGCGCCGGGAATCGACCGCCCACCGTCGGACTACTTCCGTGAGGGGACGTGCTTCCTCACCGCCGAACCCGAGGAGCGGATGATTCCGTACGTCTCCGACACGCTCGGAGACGGCGTGATCTGTTATGCGTCCGACTACTGCCATTGGGACTGCGCGTTCCCCGATACCGTCCACATCGTCACGGAGCGCCGCGACCTCGGTGACGAACGAACGGCGGCGCTTCTCGGCGCAAACGCCGCGACGCTCTACTCGTTGCCGTTTCCCGCTCACGTGTCGTGACGCTCACGATCGCGACACATCTGGGCGGCTTCGACGACGTCATGCTGCCGATGCTGCGCCAGGTCGCACCCGACGCCGAGTTCGTACGGGCTCCTGCGGACGCAGAGATCCTGCTGATGTTGCTGCACGACCGTCCCGAGGTCGGACCGATGCTGCCTGGGGTGCGCTGGGTCCATGTCTTGGGCGCGGGCGTCGACGGGTTCCCGCTCGACCAGCTGGGTGACCGCATCCTCACGTGCTCACGCGGTGCGAGCGCGCCGGCAATCGCCGAGTTCGTCCTCGCGACCATGCTGGCGTTCGAGAAGGACCTTCCCGACGTCTGGATCCACGAGCCACCGCAACGCTGGAACGCGGCAGCGCTCGGCGGGTTGCGTGGCCGGACCGCCGGCATCATCGGGCTCGGTTCGATCGGCCTCGAGGTCGCGCGTCGCGCGCTCGCGTTCGACATGACGGTCCTCGCGGTGCGCCGGCGCGACGCACCGTCGCCGCTTGCGGGCGTCGAGATCGTTTCGCTCGACGAGTTGCTCGCGCGTGCGCATCACGTGATCGTGACGGCCGCGTCGACGCCGGAGACACGTCATCTGCTCGACGCCGGCGCGTTCGAGGCGATGCCGCCGAACGCGCACCTGGTCAACGTGGCGCGGGGCCCCCTCGTCGACCAGGAGGCGCTGCTGTGGGCGCTGGACCACCACGGGCTCGGACGCGCGTCGCTCGACGTCGTCGACCCGGAGCCGCTGCCGGCCGGCCATCCGCTCTACACCCATCCGAAGGTCCGGCTCAGCCCGCACGTGTCGTGGAGCTCACCCGAGACCACACGGCGGACGGTCGAGATCTTCGGCGAGAACCTTCGCCGCTGGCGCGTCGGTGAATCCCTGCAAGGAACCGTCGACGTCGTCGCGGGCTACTGAAATGTCCGCACCCGGCGATGGGCTCGACGTGTTCGACGTGTTCGACGTGCACCACCACGTCGGCCGGGCGTTCGACGCGCTCGGCGGCGAGCTCGACGACGGGAGCGAGGAGTCGGAGGACTTCGCGCGCATCGAGCTCGCGTCCCGCATCGGGATCATGGATGCCGGAGGTGTGCGCCAAGCGCTCGTGATCCCGGGCCACGGGTACCTTCGCCCCCGCGGCATCACGGATACGCGCCGCATCAACGACGCGATCGCTGCATACCGCGACCGGACACCCGACCGGTTTCCCGTCGCGTGCGGCATCGTGGAGCCCCGCGACGGTCCGGCCGCGTTCTCCGAGATCGACCGCATCAGCGACGAGCTCGGGCTCGTCGCGATCAGCTTCCACACGCGGTTCCAAGGCGTGTCGATGGACAGCGCGTGGATCGTGCGGTATCTGGAGCGGATGGGGGAGCACGGTCTGTTGCCCATCATGCACGCGATGGACGACACGCCTGAAGAGTCGCTCTGGAAGCTCGCGTCGATCGCGCGCAAGTTTCCCGATCTCACCATCCTGGCGCTCGACCCGTTCAGCGGTTTCGAGGCGTCGCGGCAGTGCTTCCACGTCGCCGAGGTCGCGCCGAACGTCGTGTTCGACACGAGCCTCAGCTACAACTTCGACCTGATCGAGGACTTCGTGCGGGCCTTCGGCGCGGAGCGGGTCGTCTTCGGTACCGATCTCTACTCGTATCCGGTCGGCCGCCGCATCAGCCACGTTCTCGTCCAGATCGCCGAATCCAACCTCTCGCACGCGGAGAAGGTCGGGATCCTCGGCGGCAACGCCCGCCGGCTCTTGCGCGTCCCGGCAGACGCGCTGCACACGGAGGCGACATCGTGACGCGACCGTTCCGCTTCGGGGTCATCACGTCGAACGCACCCGACGGACGCACGTGGCGGGAGCGCGCGCGGCGGGCCGAGGCACTCGGTTACTCGACGTTGTTCATGCCCGACCACTTCCAGGAGCAGTGGGCGCCGATCGTGGGCCTCACGATCGCGGCCGAGGCGACGGAGCGGCTCAACGTCGGATCGCTCGTGTTCGCGAACGACTATCGCCACCCGGTCGTACTCGCCAAGGAGATCGCCACACTGGATCTGGCAACCGAAGGTCGTGTGGAGTTCGGCCTGGGCGCCGGATGGCGGCGAAGCGACTACGAAGGCGCCGGTCTTCCGTACGACGGTCCGGGCACGCGTATCGACCGTATGGCCGAGGCGCTGACGGTGATGAAGGCGCTGTGGGGGTCGGCCGCGCCCGTGCACCACGACGGACGTCATTACAAGCTCGCGGGAGCGGTGGGCACGCCGCCTCCTCACCGACGTCCGCACCCGCTGGTCTGTATCGGCGGTGGCGGACGGCGCGTGCTGTCGGTGGCCGCGCGTGAGGCGGACATCGTCGGGATCAACGCGACGCTGCGTTCCGGAGACGTCGGTCCCGACGCCGCCGCGAGCGTCACGCCGGCGGCATTCGACGAGAAGCTCGGCTGGGTGCGGGACGCGGCGGGCGAGCGCCTCGACGACATCGAGCTTCAGTGCCACTGCGCGTTCGTCACGATCGTGCCGAACCGCGACGAGATCGCGGGGCAGCTCGGGCGCGCCTTCGGCCTCGACGCCGCCGAGGCGCTCGAGGTGCCGATCACCCTCATCGGAACCACCGACGAGCTGTGCGAGGCGTTGGAGCAACGGCGCAAGCGGTACGGGATCAGCTACTGGGTCGTGCCCGACGACGCGATGGAGCCGTTCGCTGCGGTGGTGGAGCGGTTGGCCGGGCGATGAACCCGCTGGCGTTCGCGACCCTCAACCACAGTCCGCTGGTCGGTTGCGACGTGCCGCTCACAGCCCAGATCGCCGCGGCCGGCGTCGCGGGGTTCGACGCGGTCAGCCCCGACGTGTTCTCCCTGAACGCCCACATCCAGCATGGAGGTACGTGGGCGGAGCTCAGCGATGCACTCGCCGCGCACGGCATGACGTGCGTCGACATCGCGGGACTCACCATCGGCGCCGATGCGGTCCGCACGAAGCGTGAGGCCGAGGAACTGCTCGGCGTCGCGACTGCGCTCGGTGCCGGCTGGATGCAGGCGAGGGTCGTCGCGGCGGTCGACGACGCGGTACGCGAGCTCACCGACTGGTGCGCCTCGCTGTACACCGCGGCCGGCATCGGATTGGGCCTCGAGTTCTCACCGTTCACCGAAGTGCCGACGATCGCTGCTGCGTGTGATCTGCTGCTGCCGATCCGCGACACGGCCCGGGTCGGGGTGATCGTCGACACGTGGCACTTCTTCCATGCGGGCGCGGCGTGGGACCAACTCGACACGCTGCCCGTCGAGGAGATCGCGCTCGTGCAGCTCGCCGACGGGCGGATGACGGACGACGTTCAACCGAACGAGACGCTGCACGGCCGCTACCTGCCGGGCGAAGGCGAGCTCGATCTTGCATCCGTCGCGCAACGGTTGCGGGCCGCGCGCTACACGGGCGTCGTGAGTGTCGAGGTGCTCTCGGCTGCCGAACGGGTTCGGCCGGTCGAGGAGTTCGCGGCGCGTGCGCACCGCGCCGCGCTCGCCTTCCTGGCGTCGTGACGCGGCCACGCTCTTCTCAGTTGGGACACTTTCTCGCTCAGAGAGCGACGAAGTGTCCCAACTGGTGAACGGGGTTCACGCCTCCAGCACGATGGTGCGCCAGTGATCCACTGACGCGGTGAAGCCCGGCGGCACCACGACCGTGGTGTCGGGGCCTTCGACCAACGCGGGACCGGCCACGCGGTGCCCCGGCCGGAGCTCGGGCCAGTCGTGCACCGGCGTCGGGGCGAACCGGTCCTCCTCCGAGAACCACACGTCGCGATGGCGTGGCGCCTCGGGCCACGACGGTGCCGGGTACGCGTCCGGTGCCGGAGGAGTGATCTTGTCGACGACACGCACCACGCGCACCCGCGCCGTCACGAGCTGCACTTCGCCGGCGCCGTCGATGCCGTAGGCGGTGCGGTACGCGCGTGAGAACTCGGCTGGAAGCGCGGCGAGCTCCTCGGTGCCGAAGGTCGACGGCGCCAGCGGGACGGTCAGCTGATGGCTCTGCCCGACCCAGCGCAGGTCGGCGTGGCGTTCGACGACGGGCTCCTGTGAGGGGTCGATGCCGAGCTCGCGGCAGGCCTCACGCTCCAACGCGGTGAAGATCGCCTCGACGCGAGCGGGCTCCGCTCCACCGAGATCGATCACGGCGGTGCGGGCGCGTTCGACACTCATGTCGGTGGCGAGCAGACCGAGCGCGGAGCCCACGCCGGCGGCCCACGGAACGGCGACCCGCCTCACACCGAAGGCCTGCGCGAGGCGCGCGAGGTGCACGGGCCCCGCGCCGCCGAAGCCCACGAAGGTGAAGTCGCGTGGGTCGATGCCGCGCTGCACGGTCACGACGCGGATCGCGGCGGCCATGTTGACGTTGACGACGTCGTGCACGAGCCGCGCCGCGGTGGCCACGTCGACACCCAGCGGTTCGGCCACCGCGCGCTCGAGAGCTTTGCGTGCCAGGTCCGGCTGCAGGTGCACGCCGCCGGCGAGCCGGTCGGCGCCGAGGTAACCGAGGACGACGTCGGCGTCGGTGACCGTGGGATCGGTGCCGCCCCAGCCGTAGCACGCAGGACCGGGTGACGCGCCCGCCGAGCGCGGACCGACGCGCACCGCGCCGCCGGCGTCGACCCACGCGATGCTCCCACCGCCCGCGCCCACCTCGGCCAGGTCGACCACCGGGAGCTTGACCGGGAGCCCGGAGCCGACCCGTCGCGACCCGAAGCTGCCCCGGCCGCCCACCTGGAAGTCGTAGGTGACGTCGGGGCGGCCGGCGCGCACGACACCCGTCTTCGCCGTGGTACCGCCCATGTCGAACGACACCACACGTTCCTCGTGCAGCCAGCGACCGACGAGCGCGGCGGCCATCACACCGGCCGCGCCGCCCGACTCGATCGTCGCGATCGGGACGGCCGCGGCGCGCGTCGCCGACATCACCCCTCCGCTCGAGTCCATCACCTCGACCGCGCAGTGGATGCCGCACTCCCGCAAAGCGGCCTCGAACCGGCTGACGTAGCCCGTCATGACGGGCCCGACATACGCACACAAGGTCGTGGTCATCGCCCGGTCGTATTCGCGCAGCTCGGGCCAGACCTCTGACGACGCGGTCACGAACGCCGACGGCAGCTGCTCACGCAACGCGCTCGCGAGCAGCTGCTCGTGTGACGGGTGCGCGTAGGAATGCAACAGGCACACGGCGACCGCGTCGGGCGACTCCGCCGCAACCTGCCTCGCGACCGCCGCGGCCGCATCCGCTGTGAGCGCGCGCTCGACCGTGCCGTCGAACCGGACGCGCTCGGGAGCCTCGAACGTGAGATGCCGTTCGACCGGGGGGTCGGGCACGGAGAAGAAGAGGTCGTACCGCTCGTCTTCGACGCGGGATTCGCGACCCAATTGCAGGAGATCGCCGAAGCCCTCCGTCGTGACGAGCGCCACGCGGCTGCCCCGCCGCTCGAGCACGACATTCGTCGCGAGAGTGGTGCCGTGCACGATGCGTGTGATGTCGGAACCACGGACACCAGTTCGCGACAGCAGCTCGTCGATGCCCCGTGTGACACCGACGAGTGGATCGGCGGGCGTCGTCACCACCTTCTCGGTCTCGATGGCACCGTCGGAACCTGCGAGCACGACGTCGGTGAAGGTGCCGCCGACGTCGACACCGAGGAACCACGCGCTCACGCCATATCCGATCGCTCATCACCAGTTGGGTCAGAAAGTCGCTCATAGCACGAGCTTCTGACCCAACTGAGCCTGATGGTGTTCACCGCTCCGCCCGGAGGTAGGCGGTCGCCTGCTCGTCGAGCGCGGTGCCGGTGGAGTCGAGCACGACCCCGTAGACCTCTTGCGCGTGTGCTCGGGTGCAACGACCCTCGAGCACGTCGGCGAGCACGAGCGCCGGGTCGCGTCCGTGTGGGGCACCGAAGCCGCCGCCCCCCGAGGTCCGCAGTACGTAGCGGTCGCCGGCTCGGAGCGCGACGCCCGCCGCCCTCGCGTCGAGCGTCTCCTCGTGGCCGTCGCGTCGCAGGATCGACGATCGTCCGGGCTCGCCACTCCGGCCTCCGTGGCTCCCCGGTGGAGGAAGCGCGACGCGGTCGGCGCGCGACGTCAACGTCGTGTCCGACAGCACCTCGATGCTCGTCTCCACGCCGAGCCCGCCGCGGAACGTGCCCGCGCCGCCCGAGTCGGCGCGCAGCCGGTACGAGCGCACGAGCAGCGGGAGCTGGGCCTCGAGTGGCTCCACCTGTGTGATCACCGAACGTCCGCCGAGCACGTACGGTCCGGTCGCGTCGGGCCCGTCGGCACCGTTGCGCGCGCCGATCCCACCGAAGTCGTAGCCGAGCGTGAGCCACGGCCGGCCCTCGGTCCGCGTGCCCGCCATCGAGTAGACGTGGATGAGCGCGCTCGCAGCGACGGCACGGTCGGGACGGGCCTGTGACAGCGCAGCGATGATCGCCTCGATCGCTGCGCACATCGTGACGATGCGCCCGCCGCAGGCCCCGGGCGGCTCGGGGTTCACCAGACATCCGGGCCGGGCGCTCACCGTGACCGGCAGGAAACAGCCCTCGTTCATCGGGATCGTCGGATCCACGAAGCAGCGGATGGCGTACACGACCGCCGACAGCGTCTGCGAGGTGGAGCTGTTGATGGAGCCGCGCGCCTGCGGCGACGTTCCCTCGAAATCCACGCGCACTTCGCCGTCGTGGACCTCGACGGCGACCTGTACCTCGTACGTCCGTTCGACGTCGACACCGTCGCTCTCGATCGCGAAGCTTCCGCGGTAGCGGCCATCGGGAAGACGGCGCAGTTCCTCGCGCATTCTGGTCGCGGCGTAGTCGATGCTCGCGTCGATCTGTGCCGCGACCGTGTCCATATCGTAGCGGTCGACCAACTCCTCGATGCGGGCCGCCATCACGTTGACGCCCGCGACGAGTGCGCGCACGTCGCCGGCGACCTTGTCGGGGCCGCGGCTGTTGCGCTCGAGGATTCGCCACACGTCCGCCACGGGCTCGCCGGCCGCGACGAGGCGCACCGGCGGGAGCAGCAGGCCTTCGGCGAACACGTCGGTCGCCAGCGCGGCGAGACCCGCGGCGGCGACACCACCGACGTCCGCGACGTGGATGAGCGTGCCAGCGAAGAGCCGGACCTCATTGCCGGCGAACACGGGACGGAACACGAGGAGGTCGTTCGCGTGGATGCCACCGCGGTACGGGTCGTTCGTCACGTAGACGTCGCCCGGCTGCATGCGCTCCAGCGGGACGTCGGCGAGGAGCGAGGGAAGCGTCGCGCGCAAGCTTGCTCCGTGCATCAGGGTGGTGGCCGCCGACTGGGCGACGAGGCGGCCCCGACTGTCGAGCACGGCCGCGCACGCGTCCGCGCCCTCCTGGATGAACGTCGAATGGGCCGCGCGCACCACGACGATCGACGCTTCCTCGGCCGCGAGCGCCAGCGCGGCCCTCACGACCTCGGCCGTGATGTCGTCGTCGGCGCTCACCTGCGCGCCGCGGCACGGTGGGCCGCCTGGGCGCCTGTTGCGAGCCGCTCCACCTCGTCGATCACGGGCCCGACGACGGCCGGATCGAGCTCGGGAACCAGGTGCGCTCCGCCGGCCTCGGTGAGCATGGCCGGCAGGCGTCGACGAAGGGCATCGATCGCCCACGGGAGCATCTCACCGTGAGCCACCGTGTCGAAGTCGATCACGTTGTTCACGATGTCGTCGCCGGTGTGGTGCACGTAGTGGTAATGCGGCTCGTCGTCGAAGACGTCGAAACGCACGTACTCACGGCCGTCGTCGGTCGCGCAGACGTGGATCGACACACCCTCATCGGAGAACCCGCCTACGGGCGACCGTTCCTGGAGCTCGGCGAGATGGGCGGGATTGTCCTCGTAGGTCGCGACGAGAGACTCCGGATCGAGCTCCCGGTATTCGATGCCGAACGTGAGCGCGCCGGCCGCCAGGTAGCGCGTGTTCTCGGCGACCGGCGGCTGCGGTGGGATGTTGTAGACCTTGCCGATCATCCGGTGCCTCCTTCGTGGACGAGCCGGCTGTACACGGACCGTGCCGTACCGCCGACCAACGCGTCCCGCACGGTTTCATCGAGCTCCAGCTCGTCGATCTGTCCGAGTGCGTGACGATGACCGACCGTCGGGAAGTTGGTGCCGAACAGAACCTTGCGCCGTCCCGGCCCCCGGACGAAGTCCTTGACCGCCGGCGCCCAGTGGCGCGGCGGATAGGCGGCCGTGCCGAGGTACACGTTCGGGAACTTCAACGCCATCGAGACTGCTTCGTCGACCCACGGCCATCCCGTGTGCGACAGCACGAACCGCGTCTGCGGGAAGTACAGCGCGGCCCGGTCGATGGTGATGGGGCGTCCGCACTCGCTGGCCATCAGCCCACCCGACGTGCCGGACTGCATCGCGACCGGCACGTCGAGCTCGGAGCACAGCGCGTAGTAGGGGTAGTAGTCGGCATGGTCGAGCCGGCGGTCCCAGCTGTGGGTGTGCAGGTAGAACCCGACCACCCACGGCTGGCCGAGACGGCTGCGCATCTCGCGTAGGCCCGCCATGCCCTGCTCCGGATCGAGCACCGCGGTCGCGACGAAGCGTCCGGGCCATCCCGTTGCGAGCTTCTCGGCTTCGTCCCATCGACAGAAGATGTGGTCGACCTCCACCGGATCGAGGAGGCCGTGGCGCGTGAGGTCTGCCGTCGGCAGCACGAGCGTCGCGATGCCCAGCTCGTCCATGCGGTCGACCATCGCGGCCGGTTCCGCGAAGCTGTCGGTGTCGTCCCGGCGCACCTTCACCGGGATCCCCGCCTTGGCGATCGCGCCGTCCCACACCACCTGCCGGTCGGGTGTGAACGCGTTGCACAGATAGTCGACGACGCCGTCAGCGCTCATCGCGGAACCTCTTGAGCTTCGGTGACACGTTGACCCCGGTGAGTGCGTCGAGTGCCCCGGGCGGTACGACCACCGCGCCGATCTTCACACCGAGCTGCTCCTTGAGCCGGCTCTCGACCGCCGCCGCGATCGAAGCGAACTCGGACGGGTCGCGTGCACTGACCACCGAGACGATCAGCTCGTCGCGGTTGTCGGTGCGCACCGCACGTACGAAGTAGTCGGGCTCGACGCCGGCGACCGAGGTGGCGATCTCGCCGACGGCTTCGGGCCACACGTTGACGCCGCGAAGCTTCACCATGTTGTCGCCTCGACCGGCGAACGGGGCCATCTTGCGGAGCCAGCTCCCGCATGAACACCGCTCACGCGGATAGAGGTACGACAAGTCCATGATGTTGTAGCGGAACTGCGGACTGCCCGTCTTGTAGAGCTCGGTGATGCAGATCGAGCCGAGCTCGCCGTCGGGCAACCGCTCGCCGGTCTCCGGGTCGACGATCTGCACCACGAAGGCGTCCTCGAAGATGTGGAGGCCGTCGTGCGCAGGACACTCGACCGACACCCACTGCACTTCGTGGAAGCCGTAGGAGCTGAAGCACTCGGCGCCGAACGTCGACTCGAGGATGTTGCGGTCGCCGATGTTGGGCAAGGCGCGGATCTTGAGGTCCGTCGCCGGGTCGTATCCCATCTCACGCGCCGCGTCGGCGAGGCGCAGCAGGTAGTCCCCTGTGGTGAGGATGGCGGTGGCTCCGTACTGGATCGCGAGCTCGACCTGCCGTTGCGTGCTCGTGACGTTGCCGGTGCTCGTGGTCAGGACGACGCAGTTGAGCCACCGATGAAGTGCCTCGTCGAACGCGAACGCACCGTTGTGGGTGCCGTATGCCCACGAGTTGAGCACGACGTCGCCCGGACGGATCCCCTGCATGTAGAGGGCGCGGGCCGTGAGGACCGCGCCCACCTCGCGGTCCCACTGCGTGTAGAAGGTCGGTCGCGACGTCCCGGTGGTGCCGCCGGACATGTAGACGCGGAGGGGCTCGCGGAGCGCGTCGTCGGGAACGACACCCTGATAGTCGCCCCATGGCGGATGCGCGTCGATGCTCTTGCGGATGTCGTCGACGGTGTACGCGGGCGCGCGCCAGAGGTCGTCGAGCGTGGTGATGGTGCGCGCATCGAAGCCGGCAGCGTTCCATCGATGCTCGAAGAAGGGAACACGAGCCGCGGCGAGCGCGCGCTCCCGAAGCCGTGTGAGCTGCGTACGCTCGATCTCCTCGGGCGTCGCGTACCACGCGCGCTCGAAGTACTCCGGCGGCGGCGGGAACGCGCGCATCAGCTGGTCGTAGTCGACGGCCTGCCACGGCCTGCGGAACGTGCTCATCGCACGTTGTGTGGTTTCACGGCGCTATGTGCCTTCGATCCACACAAGGTCGAGGGGTTCATGGGAGGTAGCCGGGCGGGAAGCGGTAGAGGTCGACTGCGTTGTCCCACAGCACCTTGCGCTTCGCGTCGTCGGGGACGACCTGGCTGTCGAGGGCGAGGAAGTGCTCGGTTGCGTGCGGGTACTTCGAGTCGGGATGCGGGAAGTCGGTCTCGAAGACGATGTGGTCGTCGCCCATCCACCGGATCACGTCGGACACGAACCGGTCGTCACACTCGGTCGAGATCCAGCAGTTGCGCTTGAAGTAGTCGGTGGCCGGCATCGTGAGCCCGGGTGCCTCGGCGGCGCCGGCCAGCTCCAGGTGCTCGTCGATGCGGTGCAGCCACGACGGCAGCCATCCGCAACCGGCCTCCATGTACGCGCAACGCAGCCGTGGAAAGCGCTCGAACACGCCGTGCACGATCATCGAGAGCATCGCGGCCTGCGCTTCGTGCGGGTGCACGACGGTGTGCCACTCGGTGAACGTGTCGAACCGGTCCGATCCTGCGGTGGGCGCGTTGAGCCCCATGTACTCGTGCGTCGCGAACGCGCAGTCGAGCTCCTGCAGTAGCTCGTAGATCGGGTCGTAGTAGCGGTCCCCGAGGTTGCGGTGGTTGAACCGGTCGGGCCGGGCCCAGAAGCAACGCACACCGAGCTCGTCGTAGGCGTGCTGGATCTCGGCGACAGCGCGCGAAACGTCGTTGAGCGGTACGGGTCCCGATGCGAGCACTTTGCCGCCCGACGTCTCGCGCATCTGCTGACCCCACCGGTTGTACGCGCGCGCCATCGCCGCCTGCAGCTCAGGGTCGATCCCTTCGAGCCACATGTCGTACTCGGGGCCGTAGATCACCATCACGTCGACGCCCTCGACCTCGAGCGCCCTCGCGACACGGTCGCCGGTGAAGCCCTGGAGGACGAGCTCCTCGCCGTACTTGGCGATCATGTCGTCGGTGGTCCAGTTGATGGCTTTCTGGAAGTTGCCGTAGATCGACGTTGGGTGCTGAGACCATCGTCCGTCGACCGTCACCGGGTTGTAGTGGTCGAAGCCGGGCGGGGCCTTCCGGCCGACACGGTCGCGGAAGCGCTTGTCGAGGAACCGCGGCCAGAGGTCGGCCGGGTAGATGACGTGCGCATCCGCGTCGAAGATCTTCATCCCGTTGCGCATCGCTCGTCCTCCAGGCGTATCTCGAAGGTACTGACGGACCTTTCATCACTCAATCGGACGATGCTCCCTGCTCACGGATCCGCAGACGGTTGCGGAGCGAGTGGTCGTGCACGAACACGGGCAGATCGTCGGGGCCGAGGAACGACGGCCGGATCGACGATCCGCCGTCGGCCGCGAGGACCTGACCCGTGACGAACGACGCGA
>CAZJSY010000003.1:5783-68331 GCA_964548555.1 uncultured Burkholderiales bacterium | reverse complement strand
CTCCCTGCGCTTCGCCCTCCCGGGCGTCCGCCCAGGGCTCCGCTCCGTCCGCACTACAGCATGAATCGCTCCCGATAGTGCTCGTCGGGCTCGTACACCACGCCGGCACTCTTCAGCTTGTCGATCTCGGCCTCGTCGTAGCCGAGCCACTCCATGATGTCGCGGGTGTGCTCACCGACCATCGGCGGGGGTCCGCCGATCCGGCCGGGCGTCTCCGAGAAGTCGATGAGCCGGCCGAATTGCCGGAGACGCCCGAGGATCGGATGCTCGTACTCGGCGGTCAGCCCGAGGGCGACGTTGTCGGCGTCGTAGAGCATCGTCTCACCCCCCTTGGGATCCAGCGGGATCTCGTTCGGTACCCGGGCGTCGTCGAGCGCGTACGACCACGAGACCGAGGTGCGCGTGCGGAACCGTTCCTCGATCTCCGCCGCGAGGGCGTCCTGGTGCTCATGGCGCGAGCGCATCGTCGCAAAACGCTCGTCGTCAAGGAGATGCTCGAGCTTCAATGCGTCGCACAATCCTGCGAAGTCGTGATCTCGGAACGCGGCGATCTGGATCCAGCCGTCTTGAGTCTCGTACAACCGGTACAGCGCGTCGATGCCGCGTTGCTCCTTGTCGAGACGAGGGCGGGGAACGGCGTCGCCGTCGACGAGCAGCGCGTCCGACGCGAACACGGCGCCGCCGTCGAGCAACGACGTCCACAGCTCTTGGCCTTCACCCGTCCGCCGTTGGTGGTACAGCGCCGCGAGACAACCGACGACCGAGAGCATCGCGTTCGCCGTATCCGTCATGCCGAAGCGGTAGTACAGCGGATCGTTTCCGTGTTGCACGGCGCCCGCCTCGTACTCCAAGCCGGTGGCGGCCTGGTACAGCGGGTCGAGACCACCGAAGTGCGCGAGCGGTCCCTCGAAGCCGTACGCGTAGGTGTTGCAGTACACGATGTCGGGATTGACGCGCTTGCAGTCGTCGTACGCGATTCCGAGCTTCCGCGCCACGCCGGCCGTCATGTTGTGGTGGACGATGTCGGCCCGTTCGATGAGCTTGTACGCGACGTCGAGGCCCTCGGGGGACTTGAGGTTGAGCGCGATGTCGCGCTTGCCGCGCTGACAGCCGACGAACGGCTTGCCCAGCCGCATGCCGTCACCGGCCACGGGCTCGACCTTGATGACGTCGGCGCCGAGATCGCCGATGATCATCGGGCCGAACGGGCCCGCGAGGTATTGGCCGAAGTCCAGCAGCAGCACACCTTCGAGCGCGTGCATCACGCACCTCCTGTCACGGCGGTGAGTGCGTCGGCGCGGTATCCGAGCTCGCCCCAGATCTCCGCGTTGTGCTCACCGACGCGCGGCTGCGGTCCCCGTATCGCTCCGGGCGTGGCGAACAGGTTGATCGGGACGCCGATCTGTGTCGTCGAGCCGAGGTCCGGGTCGTCGACCTCGGCCACCATTCCGTTCGCGGCCAGCTGCGGGTGCGGGCCCGCGAGCGCCTCCTCCATCGTGATGATCGGTTCGATGCCGTGGTTGTTGGCCTGGAACTCCGCGACGAGCTCGTCGCGGTCGCGTTGCTTGAACGCGGCGCGGCGGCGTCGGTTGATGACCTCGCGTTCTTCCGGCGGCATCGACATGAACGTGAACGGATCGGGCGCGTCCTCCAGACCGAGGATCTCGTCCTGGCTGCGCTTCGGTACGAGCCCGCTCATCACCGACACGTGCACGAACTCCCGGTTCGCGCACTCGAAGATCATCTGTTGATGCACACCGGGCGGATACGACTTGCCCATCAGATCGTGATACGGCGCCCCTGCGTGCTCCACGTGCTGCCAGATCTGCGTCGTGTAGAGGAACGCGCCCTGCAGCAGTGAGGTCGTGACGTGCTGGCCCCGCCCCGTCTCCTCGCGTGCGATCAACGCGGCGAGGATGCCGGTCGGCACGAGGAACACCGTCCCCATGCTCGGCATCGGCATGTGCAGGAAGATCGGGCCCAGGCGCCAGCCCGGCTGCTCCCATTGTTGACCGGAGCTCGCCTGTACGAGCGCGTCGTAGCCCGGACGGTTCGCGAACCGGTGTCCGGGCGGGTAAGCGGGCACCGAGGTGTAGATCAGCCGGGGATGCTGTGCGTGCATCGCCTCGTAGCCGGCGCCGAGCCGGTCCATGACACCCGGCCGGAAGCTCTCCACCAGCACGTCGGCGGTCCCGGCGAGGCGCGAGAACGCCTCGCGACCCTCCTTCGACTTCAGGTCGACCGTGACCGACCGCCGGCTGCGGTTCCACACGTGCGCGCCCGAGTAGCACCGGAACGGGTCACCCCCCGGCGGCTCCACCTTCACGACGTCGGCACCCTGCTCGGCCAGGAGCAGCACTCCCAGCGGACCGGCGATGCCCCACGAGAGATCCAGGATCCGCACCCCGTCCAACGCACCCGCCATCCGTCGCTCCCGTCTCGTGCCGCGGCGACGTGCAGCGTACGCGCGTTGCTGACGATGGTGTCAGCGAGGGTTGGACGACAGGAGCGCCTGTTAGGGCATCGACTGGACCGCGTTGGCGAGCGAGTCCTCCCAGGCCCAGTTCGTCTCGAAGTGCTTGTTCCAGTCGGTCATGACGTCGTAGAGCCACCACAGCCCGTAGATACCGCACGTGACGAGGGTGACGACGATCCGTGCGACGTAGTTGTGCTGGCCCTTGACCCGCGACGGATCGGGCTGCGCGACCGTGGCGCCGAGGCGCCCGTAGATGGCGGCCAGCTCCGCTTCCACGGCGCCCTCGTTGCTGTCGTGCTTCACGAGGTCCTGGTCGAGCAGGACGTACAAGATGATCTGGACGACGCCGCTCGCGACGATTGCCAGCACGGTCCAGATCGTGGGATCGCGGAAGTCGTTCGTCATCTGACGCAGTACCGCCAGATGGCTGCCGATGCGGTCGAAGTTCGGCCGCAACTCTTCCGCGAGGCCGCGTGACTGTGCCTGCTCCCACGCGTACGTGGTGGCCGCGTCCAGCATCTCGAGGCGGCGGCGGTTGTGGTCACGGTCCCGGCGGACCAGCTGGTAGAGCACGTAGAGGCCGTAGATGCCGCAGGTCAGCAGCGTCCACCCGAACGCGGTCCAGAAGCTGAAGATGTAGTCGGATTCGGCCCGGCCCTGGTAGGCGAGCCGGATCCGCTCCTTCGGGCCGGCGGTACCGACCGTCGCAGCCGCCATGGGGGCTGCGGGCGAGGCTGGAGGCGGCGTTGCCGCCGGCGGACCGGGCGGCTCGGGCGGGACGGAGGACGGACCGGGCGGAGGCGGCGGCTCACTCATGAGCCAGAACGTTACAGATTCGTGAGCGGGGTGTCGCGCACCTCTTCGCAGGTCCTGCGACGAGCCGTGGATATGGTCTGCACATGGCACCTGATCAGGAGCTCCCCCGGCTCCAGGTGGCGGACTCGCTGCTCGATCTCGTCGGCAACACCCCGCTCGTGCGGCTCCGTCGCGTCGCGGCCGACCTGCGCTGCGATCTGGTGGCCAAGCTCGAGATGCTCAACCCGGGCGGCAGCGTGAAGGACCGTCCGGCGATCGCGATGATCGACGCCGCCGAGCGCGAGGGCCTCCTGAAGCCGGGCGGCACGATCGTGGAGCCGACGTCGGGCAACACGGGGGTCGGGCTCGCGATCGTCGCGGCCCAGCGCGGCTACCGCTGCATCTTCGTGATGTCCGACAAGATGAGCGCGGAGAAGGTGGCGCTCCTCGAGGCGTACGGCGCGGAGGTGGTGGTCTGCCCGACGGCGGTCCCGCCCGAGCACCCCGACTCGTACTACTCGACCGCCGAGCGGCTCGTGCGCGAGACGCCCGACGCGTTCCGGCCCGACCAGTACTCCAACCCGCAGAACCCGCGCGCGCACGAGCTCACCACGGGGCCCGAGATCTGGCGCCAGACCGCGGGAAGGGTCACCCACTTCGTCGCGGGCATCGGGACCGGCGGAACCATCACCGGTGTCGCTCGGTACCTCAAGGAGCAGAACCCGGCGGTGCAGATCATCGGGGCCGACCCGTCCGGCTCCGTGTATTCGGGAGGCACCGGGCGCCCGTATCTCGTCGAGGGAATCGGCGAAGACTTCTGGCCCACGACCTTCGACCCGACGCTCGTCGACCGCGTGATCGAGGTGAGCGATGCCGATTCGTTCCTCACCGCGCGCCGCGTCACGCACGAAGAGGGACTGCTCATCGGGGGATCCGGGGGCACGGCCGTGCACGCCGCGTGCGAGGTCGGTCGCGATCTCGGACCGGATGCCCTCGTCGTCGTGTTGCTGCCCGACTCCGGCCGTGCCTACTTGTCGAAGGTCTTCAACGACCAGTGGATGGCCGACTTCGGGTTCCTCATCGGACCGAAGCCCGTCGCCGGCGACGTGCTGCACAGCAAGGACGCGTCGATCCCGGATCTCGTGCTCGTGACCCCCGACGAGCCCGCACGACGGGCGATCGCGCTCATGCGGGAGCTGGGGGTGTCGCAAGTCGTGGTGAGCGTCACGAAGGAGCTGCCGTTGGCGGCCAAAGAGGTGACCGGCTCGCTCAACGAGCTCCAGCTGATGGATCGCGCGTTCCACGATCCCTCCGTGCTCGACCGTCCGATCGGCGAGGTCATGGGCGCCGCGATGCCGATGGTGGGCATCGGCGAGCCGGTGTCGCGCGTCGTGCAATGCCTCGACACCGCCAACGCGGTCTTGGTCCTCGAAGGCGGGCATCCCATCGGTGTCCTCACACGCGCGGACCTGTTGTCGTTCCTCGCTTCCCGGTCGCCCGGATGAGCGGTTTCGAAACGAGGGCCATCCATGCGGGGCAGCCGGCCGACTCCGCGAGCGGCGCGGTCGTCACACCGATCAGCCTCGCGACGACGTTCGCGCAGTCGGCCGTCGGCGAGCATCGCGGCTACGAGTACGCGCGCTCAGGGAACCCTACGCGTGCTGCGTTGGAGTCGTGTCTCGCCGATCTCGAAGGCGCGTCGCGCGGCTTCGCCTTTGCGAGCGGCCTCGCGGCCGAGGACGCCGCGTTGCGAACGCTGCGTCCCGGCGATCACATGCTGATTCCGAACGACGCGTACGGCGGCACGTTCCGCCTCGTCGCGCGGGTGCACGGCGAGTGGGGCATCGAGTGGACGGCCGTCGATCTCACGGACGACGACGCGATCGCGCGCGCGTGGCGCGACACCACACGGATGGTGTGGGTCGAGACCCCCACGAACCCGTTGCTCACGGTCGTCGACATCGAAAGCGTCTCACGACTCGCACACGAGCGCGGCGGGCGCGTGGTCGTCGACAACACGTTCGCGACGCCGTACCTCCAGCAGCCGCTCGATCTCGGTGCCGATGTGGTCGTGCACTCGACGACGAAATATCTCGGTGGTCATTCCGACGTGGTGGGGGGTTTCCTCGCAACGAGCGACGGCGACCTCGCCGACCAGGTCGCGTTTCTCCAGAACGCGGTGGGCGGTGTGCCGGGGCCGCTCGACTGCTATCTGGTGCTGCGCGGCATCAAGACACTCGCGGTGCGGATGGACCGTCACTGTGCGAGCGCCGCAACGGTCGCCGGTGCGCTGGTCGACCATCCGGCCGTGGCGCGTGTGCTCTACCCGGGCTTGCCGCAGCATCCGGGCCACGACGTCGCGGCACGGCAGATGCGGGGATTCGGTGGCATGGTGTCGTTCGTGCTCCGCGGCGGCGAGGACGCCGCGCTGCGCGTCGTGAGCGCTACGCGTGTCTTCACGCTCGCCGAGTCCCTCGGTGCGGTCGAGTCGCTCATCGAGCATCCCGCCCGGATGACGCATGCCTCGGTGGCGGGTTCGCCCCTCGCCGTCGATCCGGGGTTGGTGCGCCTGTCGGTAGGGCTCGAGACCGTCGGAGACCTCGTCGACGACCTGTTGCAGGCGCTCGACGAGGTGCGCTGATGGCTGAGCGCCGGCCCCGGCTGAAGGGTTGCGCACGGTAGGCAGGCTGGGTACCACGATGGTATGCAGCAGTCGTTCCCCGACGGCCGGCCGTTGGCCGTCGTCGCCGCCGAGGCCGCGAAGTGCACCGACTGCGACCTGTACCGCAACGCGACGCAGACGGTGTTCGGCGAAGGGCCGGAAGACGCCGACGTGGTGCTGATGGGCGAGCAGCCCGGCGACAAGGAGGACAAGTCCGGTCACCCGTTCGTGGGCCCGGCCGGGAAGCTCCTCGATCGAGCGCTCGAAGAAGCCGGTATCGACCGTTCGCGCGTCTACATCACCAACGCCGTGAAGCACTTCAAGTGGCGGCCCGCGGGCAAGGTGCGCCTGCACCAGAAGCCGAACCGTGAAGAGGTGAACGCGTGCCGCCAGTGGTGGGAGCTCGAGCTCGCATCGATCTCACCGCGCGTGCTCGTGTGCCTGGGCGCCACCGCGGCGCAGGCCGTCTTCGGACCGTCGTTTCGCGTCACGAAGGAGCGCGGGAAATTCACCGAGCTGCCCACCGGTGTGCTGGCCGTCGCGACCGTGCACCCGTCATCGATCCTCCGCGCCGAGGAACGGCGTGAAGCCGAGTTCGCCGACTTCGTCGACGACCTCAAGGCCGTCGCTTCACACCTGTCGCAACACTGACACCGGGGCGGCGCATACCTCCGACGAGCGCGCTCCGATAACGCGACCCGGTTGACGCCAGGCGCTGCGAGGCAGAGCATCGCGATGCCCGGTCCGGTGGGCCGGCGGCAGGAAGGGGCATCACATGGCGTTCGTCCAGATCATCGAATTCGAGACGTCGCGGATCGACGAGGTGAGGCAGCTCGAGGACGAGTGGGTGGCGGCCACCGAGGGGAAGCGCACGGCGACACGGTCGATGCTCTGCGCCGACCGTGACCGGCCGGGCACGTGCGTTCTCGTGGTCGAGTTCCCGTCGTACGAGGCTGCGATGCAGAACTCCGCGCTGCCCGAGACCAACCGGATCGCCGAGCAGATGCAGAAGCTCGCCAACGGCGAACCGACGTTCCGCAACCTCGACGTGGTGACGGCCCGCGACGTGTAGCGCGCGGCGCTCGTCGAACGCTCAGGCGGTCTGTGAAACGAGGCGCCGGTTCTTGAACTGTGCCTTCACATAGTCCCGGTTCATCAGCGCGATGAAGTCGATGCTGATCTCTTTCGGGCACGCGGCCTCGCACTCGCCGTGCATGGTGCACGAGCCGAACCAGCGCTCCATCTCGTCGACCATGTCCTGCACCCGGGTGAAGCGCTCGGGCTGACCCTGCGGCAGCAGGTTGAGGTGCGCGACCTTGGCGGCCGTGAAGAGGTGCGCCGCGCCGTTGGGGCACGCGGCCACGCACGCGCCGCACTGGATGCACGCGGCCGCATCCATCGACGCGTCGGCCACGTCCTTCGGCACCGGGATGCTGTTCGCCTCGGGTGCCGCGCCCGTAGGTGCGGTGATGTATCCACCGGCCTGGACGATGCGGTCGAGGGCGCCGCGGTCGACCGACAGGTCCTTGATGATCGTGAATGCGGCGGCTCGCCACGGTTCGATGGTGATGTTGGCGCCGTCGTGGAACTTCCGCATGTGGAGCTGGCACGTCGCGGTGCCACGTTCCGGGCCGTGGGCCTGCCCGTTGATCATCATTCCGCACGAGCCGCAGATGCCTTCACGGCAGTCGTGGTCGAAGGCGACCGGCTCACGGCCCTCGGCGGTGAGACCCTCGTTGAGCGTGTCGAGCATTTCGAGGAACGACATGTCGGGGCTCACGTCGTCGAGGTCGTAGTCCTCGAACCCGCCCGGCGCGTCGGCGGCCGGCTGCCTCCACACCCGAAGGTGCACCCGCATGTCGTCTCCGTTCCTCGGGAAAGTCGTGGTGTTACTTGTAGCTGCGCTGCGCGAGGTGCACGTATTCGAACTCGAGCGGCTCCTTGTGGAGCTGCGGCTGCGAGCCGACACCGGTGAACTCCCACGCGCCGACGTATGCGAAGTGCTCGTCGTCACGCAACGCCTCGCCGTCCTCGGTCTGGTGCTCGACGCGGAAGTGACCGCCGCAGCTCTCCTCGCGGTGGAGGGCGTCGATGCAGACGAGCTCGGCCAGCTCGAGGAAGTCCTCCACGCGACCTGCCTTCTCGAGCGACTGGTTGAGCGAGCGATCGTCGCCGAGGACGCGCACGTCGCGGTGGAACTCCTCGCGTAGGGCCGGGATCTCGGACAGCGCCTTCTTCAGGCTCTCCTCACTGCGGGCCATGCCGCAGTTGTCCCACATGATCTTGCCGAGCTCGCGGTGGAAGTGGTCGACGGTGTACCGCCCGTTCACCGACAACAGATGGTTCACACGGTCGGCGACGTCGGCCTCGGCCGTCTTGAACACGGGATCGTCGGTGGGTACGGGGGAGGTGCCGAGCAGGCTCGAGAGGTAGTCGCTGATCGTGTTCGGCAGGATGAAGTACCCGTCGGCGAGGCCCTGCATCAGCGCGCTCGCGCCGAGGCGGTTCGCGCCCTGATCCGCGAAGTTGGCCTCGCCGATCACATAGAGACCAGGCACGTTGCTCATCAGGTTGTAGTCGACCCAGAGTCCGCCCATCGTGTAATGGACCGCCGGGTAGATGCGCATGGGCACGACGTAGGGGTCTTCGGCCGTGATGCGCTCGTACATCTGGAACAGGTTGCCGTAGCGCTCCTCGATGACGTGACGGCCGAGGCGCGCGATCGCGTCGCCGAAATCGAGGTAGACGCCGTTCTTGAGCGGGCCGACACCCCGGCCCGCGTCGACCTCGCGCTTGATCGCGCGCGATGCGACGTCGCGCGGCACGAGGTTGCCGAACGCCGGGTACCGCCGCTCGAGGAAGTAGTCGCGGTCCTCCTCGGGGATCAGGTTCGGCGGACGCTCGTCGCCGAACTCCTTCGGCACCCAGACGCGGCCGTCGTTGCGCAGCGATTCGCTCATGAGCACGAGCTTCGACTGGAATTCGTCACTCGCCGGGATGCACGTCGGGTGGATCTGCGTGTAGCACGGGTTGGCGAACAGGGCGCCCCGGCGGTGCGCGCGCCAGATCGCGGTCGCGTTGCTCGCCTTGGCGTTGGTGGACAGGAAGAACGCGTTGCCGTACCCGCCCGTCGCGAGCACGACCGCGTGCGCCGAGTGCGAGCGCACCTGACCGGTGAGCAGATCGCGCACGACGACGCCGACGGCGCGCCCGTCCTTGACCACGAGGTCGAGCATCTCGGAGCGGTTGTACTGCTGCACGTTGCCGAGATGGACTTGCCGTTCGAGCGCCTGGTACGCACCGAGCAGGAGTTGCTGACCGGTCTGACCGCGTGCGTAGAACGTGCGCGACACCTGCGCGCCGCCGAACGACCGGTTGTCGAGGAGGCCGCCGTACTCACGAGCGAAGGGAACGCCTTGTGCGACGCACTGGTCGATGATCTCGACACTTACCTGCGCGAGCCGGTACGTGTTGGCCTCGCGGGAGCGGTAGTCGCCGCCCTTGATGGTGTCGTAGAAGAGGCGCTGGATGCTGTCGCCGTCGTTCTTGTAGTTCTTCGCGGCGTTGATGCCGCCCTGCGCGGCGATGCTGTGGGCGCGTCGCGGCGAGTCGTGGAAGAAGAAGGCCTTGACCTTGTAGCCGAGCTCGCCGAGCGTCGCGGCAGCCGACGCGCCCGCCAGCCCGGTACCGACGACGATGACCTCGAAGCGCCGGCGGTTACTGGGGTTGACGAGCTTCACCTCGAAGCGGTGGTTGTCCCACTTGTCGGCCAGCGGCCCGCTGGGGATCTCGGCGTCGAGTGTGATGTCGCTCATCCGGCGGTACCTCGGTCGTGTGCTAGTGGATGACGCCGGCCAGGACCATGACCGGGAAGCTGACGTTGCCCACGCCGATCAACACCGCGAAGGCAGTGGCGAAGTGGCGGCGCCAGGGGTTGAACCGCGGGTTGTTCCAACCGAGGCTCTGGAACATGCTCCAGGCACCGTGGAAGATGTGGATCGCCAGCGCGATGTTGGCGGCGATGTAGACGCCTGCGACCACCGGACGCTGAAAGCTGCGCTTCAGGTTGTCGTAGACGTCGCCCCGCACGAAGTGCGGATTGGCGGTACCCCACGTCAGGTCGAGCAGGTGGAAGATCACGAACAGGCCGACGATCACGCCGGTCCATCGCATCGTGCGTGACGCGAAGTTCGCCGCCACGTAGTCGCGCGGCGACTGGTACTTCACGGGCCGAGCGCGTTGGTTCATGCGCGTCAGCTGATAGGCGGAGACGATGTGCCCGAAGAAGGCCGTGATGAGCATCGTGCGCAGGATCCAGAGCGCGACGGTGCGAGGCAGCGCCGGCGTGAGCATCGTGCGCAGCCACTCGGCGTAGTGGTTCACCTCGTTGCGGCCCAGGTACACCTTCAGGTTGCCGACCATGTGGAGCAGCACGTAGAGCAACAGCACGATGCCGCTGACGGCCATCACCCACTTCTTGCCGATCGACGACCGGTAGAAGTGGACCGGCCACCACGCGCTCCAGGGCGCTGTGCGCGTGTGCCGCGCCGCCGCGCCAGGTGCTGCGCCCGGCCGGGACGGAGCGGAGGCGCCGGGGCCGGTTCGGGCCGGGACGTCCTGCTCGGTCGTGGTCTGATCGCTGGTGGTCTGGGCCATCGCTCGAGTGGCCTCCGGATGCCGACGTGTGTCCGGTGTGTGCCCGGTGTCTCCGGGGTGTGTACCTCGACCGGCGAAAATGGCAGGTCGGGCGAAAGTTACCCCCTGCTTGCGCGCTTGAGCATGCTGAGGCCGCGGCCACGCGCGTCACGCGCGAGGTGGCCGAGGAGCGTCGGCGAGTACCGGTTCTCCAGCACGCCGAGCCACGAGTGTTCGAGGGTCACAGTCACGGCGCCTCGGAATGCGGTGACGTCGGGCACCCGCCCCACGAACGTCACCCGGCCCGGCTCGATCGTTCCCGACCAAGCATGCTGCGCGCCGCGCTCGTCGCCGACGGTCACGACGGCGTCGGAATAGTCGTCGGACGTGTCGTTGACGACGTGGACCGCGCCGGCACGGGGCTCCAGCATGGGCAGCACGAGCCGACATGCGTCGCGCAGCGCTGCGTAGGCGGGCTTGGGCACGCCTCGACGGTCGATGACCGAGCAGCTCACCGCGGCGTCGCCGTCGAGCAGACAGAAGTGGAGGAAGCCGGCCGCCGGGTGGTCCTTCACGCGGCGAAGGTCCTCGATCGCGAGTTGCACGAGAGCCGCTTGATACACGCGCGTCGCCTCGGCCCAGTCCTCGTACGTTGCGTACGCGTCGGGCGGAACCATCTCGACGAGCCGCGGGTCGCCGTACGGTCCCGTGCTCTTCTCGCGCACCCACTCCGCGTCCGGCCATCGCGCCGGTCGGGGGACGGCCCCGTCCAGAACCGACGGCACGCCGAGTGCGCTCACGAAGCGGACGAGGCGCGGGACGGCGCGCGCCGTACCCGCCAGCCCGGCGAGCACACCGTCGTGCACACCGCCGAGGAGATGGGTGTCGGCCGTTCCCGTCAACGGACCCGGAGCGACGCCGGAGTGCGCGTCGACGGGCCGCGTGGGATCGGCGCGTCGCAACGCACGTGACACGGAGCGGTCGAGCACTTCCTTGTTCCACGACGGCACGACGCGCGACACCGTCGTGTCGTAGGGCTCGTCGTGCGCGCACCAGAGCACGATGCTCGGGTGCCGTCCGAGCAGGTCGACCATCTCGCGCGCCTGACGGATCGCCTGTCCACGAGCCGTCCGCGCGTACCTGCCCCGCAACGGGAAGTCCTGCCACAAGAGCAGGCCGGCGTCGTCGGCCGCTTCGTAGAGCTCGGGACGGGCGACGTGGCCGTGCACCCGCAACATGTCGAGGTTCGCGTCGACGGCGAGCGCGACGTCGCGTCGCAGCTCTTCCGGCGTGACCTCGGCCGGCAACGAACGGGCCGGCGGGTATGTCGAACCGCAGACGAAGAGCGGCTCGCCGTTCACCGTGAGCCGCCAGCGCTTGAGGCGAACGTCGCGGAAGGCGGTCCGCACGCGTCGCTCGTCACTCGGGGCACCGGCAACGTCCAGGCGCACCGTGAGGTGGTAGTGCGACTGCGCTCCCAGGCGGTACGGCCACCATCGCGAGGGCTGCTCGACCTCGAGATCCAGGCTGAGATGGTTGTCACCGTCGGCGAGCGACACGTCGCGGTGCAGCTCGGCGACGACCGCGCCGCCGTCGTCCTCCAGACGCAAGACGATGCGCGCGGGCAACGGATCCGGTCGTCGTCGCGGCACGGCCTCCACCGCGGCGTCGAGCGTCAGCCCGACGACCAGGCGCCCGCGTGTCTCGCTCGCCTCCGCGCACAACACGCGTACGCGTGCCAAGCGAACGGGACCGGTGTTGTGCACGCGAACGGGGCGCCACAATCCGCCCGGGTTGCCGGGAAGGTCCGCGAACACGCCGGTCACCGCACGCCGCAGACGGTCTTCACCTCCCGGCGGACAGGCGATCTCGACCGCCACGACGTGCTCGCCGGCGGCGCGCAGCTGCTGCGTGATCTCGAAGTGGTGCGGAACGAAGTAGCCCTCGGTCGCGCCGAGATACGTACCGTCGAGCCAGACATCGCCGTAGTAGAAGACGCCCTCGAACGACGCGAATGCTCGGCGGCCCGGGGCCGGCGCCGGAGCGCTGAATCGCCTGCGATACAGCACCGGCCCGTCGGTCGTGGCCAGTTCTTCGCTCGCACGCCAATGACCCGGCACCGCGAGTGTCGGCCAGCCGCTGTCGTCGAATTCCCGGTCTGCGAAACGACGATGGAGATCGCCGACCGCCGCCGCGACACGCCACGTTCCCGACAGGTCGATCGAGTCGGGCACCTCCACGAACGTGTGAGGTTAGGCGTCCCGTGACGCCACCCCACCGCCGTGCGCGGTCACAGGGCGGAGTCGAAAGCGCTCGTCGCTGCGGTGGTCGAGCCCGCTCCCGCGTCCGGGGTGCGGGCTCGTGCGCGGCCGGCCGCCGTATCATCGCGGCGATGTGGAGCTGGTCGCTGCGACCGCGCACGCCCGCCGGCCGGCGGATCCTTGTGGCAGCGGTGGTCCTGGCCTTGGCCGCCTTGCTGCTCGCGGCGTGCGACTCGGGGACCCCGCACGTCTCGTCGACCGACCTCACGTCGCCGACGACCGGCGGCGGCCTGTTCAACGCGCTACCGACACCCACGGTCCCGCCCGGATGCCCGCGCTTGTACGGAGCGAGCGCCACCATCACCGTCGACGACGGCGGGCTGATTCCCCGGTGCGCGACCGTCACGGTCGATCAGAAGTTGCAGATCAAGAACACCGGCAAGCAGTTCCACAACATCCAGATCGAGGATCTGAACGCCAACTTGTCACCCAATGACACCCAGTATTTCGACAAGCTCGGGAAATACCTCAACCCCGGCATCTACTTGATCTGGTCGTGGACCGAGTCCGACACCACCGTGTTCCCGAATTTCAACGGCACCCTGGTGCTCAAGCCCGCCTCGTAACGGACCGCCACGAACGCCTGAGGGACGCCGCAAGACGCGCTGGTACGCTCGGACCTCGCGCCGGAGCACGACGCCGGGGCACACGCCGGAAGGTCAGGCCGGAACACCACGGAGGGATCGCATGGGTCGCGCGGGCACCCTTGGCGAGCTGAAGGCATCGGGTTGGGAGTCGCGCCCCGTCAAGGAAGAGGTACGGGCGAACGCGATCGCGCGGATTGCCGCGGGTGAGCAGATCGTTCCCGGTCTCGTCGGATACGAGGACACGGTCCTGCCGCAGCTGGAGAACGCGCTCGTCGCCGGTCACGACGTGATCTTCCTCGGCGAACGCGGCCAGGCGAAGACACGCATCATCAGATCGCTCACCGCGCTGCTCGACGAGTGGACGCCCATCATCGCCGGAAGCGAGATCAACGACGATCCGTACCATCCGGTCTCGCAGCATGCGCGCCATCTCGTCATGGAACGCGGTGAAGACACGCCCATCGAATGGGTCCACCGCGACCGTCGCTTCGGCGAGAAGCTGGCGACTCCCGACACCTCCATCGCTGACCTGATCGGCGAGGTCGACCCGATCAAGGTTGCCGAGGGTCGTTACCTCGCTGACGAGCTGACGATCCACTACGGGCTCGTCCCGCGCACGAACCGCGGGATCTTTGCCATCAACGAGCTCCCCGACCTGGCGGAGCGGATCCAGGTGGGCCTGCTCAACGTGCTCGAAGAGCGCGACGTCCAGATCCGTGGCTACAAGATCCGTTTGCCGCTCGACATCATGCTCGTGGCATCTGCGAACCCCGAGGACTACACGAACCGGGGTCGCATCATCACGCCGTTGAAGGACCGGTTCGGCGCGCAGATCCGCACGCACTATCCGCTCGACGCGGACGTCGAGATGGGCGTCGTCGACCAGGAGGCCCGTCTCGTCAGCGGCAACGGTCTGCACGTCGACGTGCCCCGCTTCATGACGGAGATCGTGGCCGAGATGAGCCAGCAGGCCCGCCGGTCACCGCACGTCAACCAGCGATCCGGCGTGTCGGTGCGCTTGTCGATAGCGAACTACGAGACCCTCGTCGCCAACGCGACACGGCGCGCGTTGCGCAACCGCGAGCGCGAGGTCGTGCCGCGTGTGAGTGACCTCGACGCGCTCGTCGCGTCGACCGCGGGCAAGCTCGAGATCGAGACGCTCGACGACGGACGCGAGGAGCAGGTGCTCGAACGGATCACGCGCGCGTCGGTGCTCGAGGTCTTCCGCGCGCGCGTGCCACCCGAGCACCTCAGCGGTGTCGTCAAGGGCTTCGAGGAGGGCCTCGTCGCGCACACGGGCGAGGACGTGCCCGCCGAGCAGTACGCGGCCCTGCTGCAGCAGGTCCCCGGGCTCCGTGACGTGATGGCGCATCTCGGGGTGGGCGAGTCGCCCGCCGCGGTCGCGTCGTCGGTGGAGTTCGTGCTCGAAGGCCTCCACCTGTCGAAGCGGCTCAACAAGGACGCCGTCGGCGGGCGGGCGCTCTATCGGGCCCGCGGCTGACCGACGCGCCCCGTCAGCCCCCGGGTGGCGGAGGCGGCGGTTGGCCACCCTGCCCTGACGGCGGCGGAGGAGGCTGCTCCCAGGTTGGCGGCGGCGGGGTCTGGCCCCAGGTCGGTGGGGGCGGCGGTGGTGCGGCCCATCCACCACCGGCTCCGGGCTCGCCGTAGCCGGTCGGTGGTCCGCCCTGCTGCTCGGCGGCGACGATCTTCGGTTTGATCGACAGCAGGTACACGAGGGCGACGATCCCGCCGACGAAGCCGCACAGCAGCAGCAGCACGATCGGCAGCACGATCCAGAGGACCTTGTTGTTGCCGGATCGCTGCCAGGCCCAGTCGGGGTGTCTCGACGCATCGACCGCCGCGATGATCACGAGGACGAGCGACCCGATCCCGACGACGAGCCAAATTCCCAGCAAACCGCCACGCATGTTCGAACGCTAACCGCTGGCGACCGATGGCATGCGCAGCCGTCGTCGGCTCAGATACCGCCGCCGCCCTCCTGGCTCTTGTAGAAGCCGCAGCCGTTGCCGGCCCGGCGGTTGACGTCGTCGACGGCCCGCTTCACCGAACGGTCATCGACGACCGTGGCGTCGCCCGAGGCCCGGCGCCGCATCGCGTCCAGGAACACGCCGGCCGACTTCCTCACGTCGGCCGGCGCGGCCGCCGCGAGTTGCTCGACCAGGGGCACCTGGGCGGCCGCCTGTTGCTGGGGCGTGCCCTGGCCCGGCTTCTGGATGGCCTCGTCGTAGCGCGTGGCCGCCTGACAGAACGCCACGCTGGGATTCGGCAGCGAGCTCTTCGTCCCCCCACAACCCGCGAGCACCGTGGCGGCCGACGCGAGAGCCACGGCGGAGACCACGGCCCGGCAAGTGCGCATGTCCCGATGATGACCGACGCGCCGGGTCGCCGAGGAGTCGCGCCCGATGTCCGGATCACCCGGCACCGGGCGGCGCCGGCACGGGTACGCTCGGCGCGTGGCACGTCGAGGCTTCCGGTATTCGCGCTGGGACGGCACGCAGGTCGGGTTCGACCTCGACGCCGACGCGCTCCTGTCGGAGATGTCCGACGATCTCCTGTACCACGGCGACCTCAACGCCGCGCTCCGCCGGCTCTTGCAGCAGGGGTTCCGCGACCGCAACGGCGAAGAGCTGATGGGCCTGCGCGAGATGCTCGAACGGCTGCGCCAGCGCCGTCGCGAGGAGCTCGACTCGCGGAACCTCGGCGGTGTCTTCGACGACATCCAGCAACAGCTCGACGACATCCTGGCGCAAGAGCGCGCCGGCATCGACCGGCGGGTCGCCGACGCGCGTGAGTCGGGCGACCAGCGTCGCAAGGAGCTCCTCGAGGACCTCGCCGCGCAACGGCACATGGAGCTCGAGATGATGCCGCCGGATCTCGCGGGCCGGGTGCAAGCGCTCCAGCAGTACGACTTCATGGACGATGACGCGCGCCGCCAGTTCGAGCAGCTGATGGACGAGCTGCGCCAACAGCTGGTGCAGAGCTACTTCAACCAGCTCTCGGAGGGCATGACCGACGTCTCGCCCGAGCGCATGCAGCGCATGAAGGACATGCTGGCGGAGCTCAACCACATGCTCGAGCAGCGCGAGCGCGGCGAGGAGCCCGACTTCAACGGCTTCATGAGCCGCTACGGCGACTTCTTCCCCGGCAATCCGCGCACGCTCGACGAGCTGCTCGAGCAGATGGCGCGCTCCATGGCACAGATGCAACAGCTGCTCAACTCGATGACGCCCGAGCAGCGCGCACAGTTGCAGCAGCTCGCCCAGTCGCTCCTCGAGGACCTCGACCTGCGGTGGCAGGTCGACGAGCTCGCCCGCAACCTCCAGCAGGCGTTTCCCGACCTGCCGTGGAACCAGCAGATGCGCATGCGTGGCGACGACTCATTGCAGTTCTCGCAGATGGCCGGACTGCTCGAACGTCTGGGCGACATGGACCAGCTCGAGAACATGTTGCGATCGGCCACGCAGCCCGGTCAGCTCGCGGAGGTCGACATCGACCAGGCCGCCGACCTCCTCGGCGACGACGCGGCACGGTCCCTTGAGCGTCTCAAGGAGCTGGCGCGCCTCCTCGAGGAGGCCGGGCTCATCGAGCAGAGGGAAGGGCGGTACGAGCTCACGCCGCGCGGCATCCGCGCCATCGGCCAGCGTGCGTTGTCCGACCTCTTCCGCCGCCTCATGAAGGACCGCACCGGACGCCACGAGGTCGAGCGCGTCGGCGTGGGAACCGAGCGCACGTTCGAGCACAAACCGTACGAGTTCGGCGACCCGTTCCACCTCAACGTCGAGCAGACCATCCGCAACGCCGTCTACCGCGGTGGCGCAGGAACCCCGGTTCGCCTGTCGGCCGACGACTTCGAGGTCGAACGCACCGAGGCCCTCACCCAGTCCGCGACGGTACTGATGCTCGACGTCTCGATGTCGATGCCCATGCGCGACAACTTCCTCCCAGCGAAGAAGGTTGCGATGGCGTTGCACGCGCTCATCACGAGCCAGTTCCCACGCGACTACTTCGGGCTCGTGAGCTTCGGTCGTGTCGCACGCGAGGTGAAGCCCGAGCTGCTCCCCGAGCTGTCGTGGGACTTCGAGTGGGGCACCAACATGCAGCACGCGCTGCTACTGGCGCGCCGCCAGCTCGCCCGGCAGTCGGGCACGAAACAGGTGATCATGGTCACCGACGGTGAGCCGACGGCCCACATCGAGGACGGGGACGCGTACTTCCAGTATCCGCCTTCGCCGGTGACGATCGAGGAGACCCTGAAGGAAGTCGCCCGCTGCACCCGTGAGGGCATCCGGATCAACACCTTCATGCTCGACGAGAGCTTCTACCTCAGGTCCTTCGTAGAGCGGATGACCAAGTTGAACCGGGGCCGGGCGTTCTTCACGACCCCCGACGACCTCGGGAGCTACGTGCTCGTCGACTTCCTCGAGAACCGTCGCCTGAAACGGCGCCGGGCGGGCTAGCGGTACGGGCATCCGCGCCACGATCGGGGCGCCGTCCGAAGCGGCCGATTCCTCAAGAACGCTGCCTTCCCGCCCGATATGAGTCCCGAAGGGAAGTGGGGATGGCAGCCGCGACGCGCACGGATATCCGGGAGCGGATCGAACACGAAGCCCGGGTCGCCGGGATGCGACGGTTTGCCCGTCCGTCGATCGAGGCCGTCGAGCGACGCCGTCTGCAGCTGTGGGCCATCACCATCACGGTGATCGCCGCCATGGCCGGCGCCACGATCATCGCGTCGATCGCCCACGCGAACACCGTCCAGTGGCTGCGCCCGAGCACCCTGCGGCTCGCGATCATCGGCCTCGCCTTCGGGTTCAGCGCGTACGCGATCGAGAAGGAAGTCCACCTCCACCGGTTGAGCCGGCTCCTCATGGACGAGCGCGTGCTCAGCTCCGCGTTGTCGAACCGGCTCCAGCAGCACGCGGAGCTCACGGCCGCCGGTCGTGCGGTCAACTCGATCCTCGACCTGCACGAGGTGCTCGACGTGATCCTGTCGAGCGCGCTCGAGCTGCTCAGGGTCGAGACCGGGTCCGTGATGTTGATCGAGGGCGAGGACGACGGCGCAGAGTTGGTCGCGGTGGCGGCCCGCGGCGCCAACGACGTCGTCCTCGGCTCACGCGTGGGGCTCGGGGAGTCGATCGCCGGAAGGGTCGCGCACAGCCGTGAGCCGCTGCTGCTCTCGGGGAAGGTCGACGACGAGCTCTATCCCGGCCATCAGCAGCGGGTCAAGGCGCCGCACTCGGCGATGAGTGTCCCGCTGGTCAACCGGGGCCAGTTGCTCGGTGTCATCAACGTCAGCTCTTTCGGCGAGCGCAGCTTCGACGAACACGACCTCCAGCTCCTCTGCCTCCTCGCCGAGCAGGTCGCCGCGGCGATCACCAACGCGCGTCTCTACGAGGCGGAACGCGTGCACGTCGCCCAGCTACTCGAGCTCGACCGTACGAAGACACAGTTCGTCGCCTCGGTGAGCCACGAGTTGCGTACACCGCTCACGTCGATCCGTGGCGCGGTGTCGGCTTCCCGCCGGGCGACCGAGCTCCAACAGCGCGACGAGCTGCTCGACGTCATTGACCGTCAGACTTCGCGACTGTCCGCGATGGTCGAGGAGATGCTCACGGCGGCGCGTCTGGAGCGCAAGGGTACGATGCCGATCCTGCGCCGGATCGACCTTGCCGCGCTCGTCCGTCTCGTAGCCCTCGACTCGCAAGTGGCGGGGCGACCCGTCGAGGTGCGCGCCCCGCAACGGTGCGAGATCCGCGCTGATCCCGAGTCGATGCGCCGGATCGTCGGCAACCTCATCGAGAACGCACACAAGTACGGGATGACCCCCGTACGCGTCACGCTGGAACCGGCGGGGGACCGCGTGCTGCTGTCAGTGCTCGACAAGGGCTCCGGTGTTCCCCTTGCGGAGCGGGAGAAGATCTTCGAGCGGTTCTACCGTTCGGAACGCACCGCGACATCACGACCGGGCATCGGCCTCGGTCTTCCGATCGTGCGCGGTCTCGTGGAGGCCGCGGGTGGGACCGTCTGGGTGGAAGACGCGCCCGGAGGCGGAGCGGCGTTCCGCGTGGCGCTCAAGGTGCGCCCGCTCGACGAGCAGGAGGTGGAGCCGTGCACGGCAGGCCTAAGGTCCTGATCGTCGACGACGAGCCCGATGTGCTCCTCACGATGCGCCTCATCCTCGAGGCGGAGGGGTTCGATCCCGCGCTGGCGGCCGATGGCGAGACCGCGCTCCGGCGCATCGACGACGAACAGCCCGACGTCGTGCTGCTCGACATCATGATGCCCGTGCTCGACGGGTGGTTCGTACTCGCCGAGCTCGCGGGCCGCACACGCCGGCCGTTCGTCATCGTCTGCTCCGCGAAGTCGAGCGACGTCGACAAGACACGCGCCTTCGATCTCGGCGCCGACGAGTACGTGACGAAGCCGTACGAGCCCGACGACCTCGTGCGCACGATTCGCGACACGCTGAACCGAGGAGCGCGCCGTCCGGCTCGTCTATGAGCCGAGGTCGCGGAGACGACGCTCGTACGCGTCCAGGGTCGTGGCGTCGAAGCACACGAACCGTACGAGATCCACGCGGATCGCGGTCGTCGCGACCGTGGTGACCGCGATGTCCGTCGCCTCCTCGAGCGGGTACCCGTAGATCCCGGTGGAGATGGCCGGGAACGCAACCGAACGCGCACCCAGGTCCGCGGCGATCTCGAGCGATCGCCGATAACACGACGCGAGCAATCCGGCCTCGCCGTGGCCGCCGCCCCGATACCGCGGGCCGACCGCGTGGATGATCCAGCGGGCCTGCAGGCGGAAGCCCTCGGTCGCCTTGGCGTCTCCCGTGGGGCAGCCCCCGAGCCGGGCGCAGGCGGCATGGAGGTCGCGGGCCCCGGCCGCCCGGTGGATCGCCCCGTCGACGCCGCCTCCGCCCGCGAGGGACTGGTTCGCCGCGTTCACGACCGCGTCGACGGCTTCCTGCGTGATGTCGCCGAGCAGGGCTTCGAGCCTCACCTCTCCGAACGTCCGTTCGCCCGTGGTGGGGACACGACCACATCGAGAGGGATTCCCACTTGCACGGCGCCTCCGAACCGACCATAGTGACACTGTTGTAATTCCAGAGTCGTGATTCCACACCAGTGATTTCACGTGCGTGATTTCAGTCCGGTGCGCTCACGATCGTGATTCCGACACTGTCATCCGACGGTTGCGACGGGGTCTCCGGCCCCGGAGTCGAAGCGGCATGGGCGCGCTCGAGGGGGTTTGGACGCGCACATGCTCAGAAAGCGAGGGGGGCGGCCAATGCACGAGATGCTGATCGCCAACCGAATGTCCACGGGCCTCGGGGCCACAGGCGCGTCCCCTACCGGGCCCGCTCCGGCGGTCCCCGCGGGCACGCCGACCGACGGAGAGCGTCGCTGGCAGGAGAGGGCGAACTGTCTCGGCGTCGATCCCGATCTGTTCTTCCCGGAACGGGGTGCCTCCACGCGTGAGGCCAAGGCCGTGTGCGGCGGGTGCGAGGTACGCGGCGAGTGCCTGGAATACGCGCTGTGCAACGGTGAGAAGTTCGGCATCTGGGGAGGTCTCTCCGAGCGCGAACGTCGGCGGCTCCGCCGCCAGCGGGCCCTTGCCCGTCGCGCCACCGCCTCCGCGTGAGCCGTATGATCCTCCGGCGGGGTGGTGTCAGGCCCCGTCAGCCGCTTCCGGCTCGCCGCTGCGTACCTCGCCGCCGGCGCGGGCCTCGATCGTCGACGACGCGCTGATCCCACTCCAGGCCCGGAACTCCGCGCTGCAGCGAGCGAGCTCGGTTCCCGGCACCAGACCGACGAGCTCGACTCTCACCACGTCGGCGCCCATCTCCCGTGCGCGGTCGCGCACCGCGAGACACGCGGCTTCCAAACCGGTGCGCCCCAAGGCGACCAGGTTCATCGACACCTGCACCCGTTGCCGGGATGGCAGCGCCAAACCGAGCGCCCGCACGCCGGCGAGCCCTCCGTCCCGTTCACGCACCTGACGCGCGATCGCACGCGCGAGATCGATGTCGTCGCGGTCGAGCTCGCAGTTCACCGCGATCAGTGCGGCACGGGCTCCCACCGCCGTCGCGCCGAGGCGGGCATGCGGCCGGCTCGTACCGAAGTCCGGTCGGCGTTCCACGAACGCGGCGCGACGAAGCTCGGGCAGCGAGCGGTGCTGTGGGTCCGCGTCTTCGTACAAGAACGCCGGAACGTGCAGCTCGTCCGCCGACCAGCGCGCGTATCGAAGCGCCGCGTCACGCGCCTCCGCCGGCGCGGTCGAATCCAGCGCGACGAACGGCACGACGTCGACGATCCCCAGACGCGGATGAACGCCCTCGTGCGATGCGAGGTCGAGGCGTGCCGCCGCCTCGCGCGCCAACCGGCGCGCGGCTTCTTCCACGTCCGGGGCATCGCCGCCGAGCGTGAACACGGCCCGGTTGTGGTCGGCGTCGGCGTGGAGGTCCAGCACGCAGCCGGCTGCGCGCGCCAGCGCGTCGAGAACCTCGGGCCGGCGGCCCTCGGAGATGTTGACGACGCATTCGAGCACGACGCCACGTTACGTACAGTGGTTCGGTGCGTATCGGTCTCGCGCTCCCGCACTACGACTATTCGGTGCCCGGGGAATCGCCCGTCCGCTGGGAGACCCTCCTGCGGCACGCGCTCCACGCCGAAGCGCTGGGGCTCCACTCGGTCTGGCTGTCCGACCACGTCTTCCTCGATCTCGCCAAGTACGGGGGCGACGCTCGGCGATACGGCACGTTCGAACCGGTGGCGACGCTGGCGGCGCTGGCCCGTGCCGTGCCGCGTGTCCGCCTGGGCGCGCTCGTGTTCTGCGAAGCCCTGCGGCCTGCCTCGGTGCTCGCGAAGTCCGTTGCAACGCTGGATCGGCTGAGCGACGGCCGGATCGACGTCGGCCTGGGGGCCGGTTGGTACGAGCCCGACTACGCGGCGGTCGGTATGACGTTTCCCTCGCCCGGCGAACGTCTGGCGCGGCTCGCGGAAGCGGTACAGGTCTGCACCGGTCTTCTCACGGCCGATGACGAAGGTGAACCGTTCACGTTCGAGGGGCGTTATCACCGCGCATTGCAAGCGCGCAACGACCCGCCTCCCGTGCAGCGACCCCGCCCCCCCGTCTTCGTGGGAGGCAAGGGAGACCGCCTCCTGCGCGTCGCGGCCCGGCACGCGGACGGCTGGAACACGTGCTGGGTATGGACTCGCGACCAGTACGCAGACCGGCTGGACGCGTTGCGGCGCGCATGCGACGAGATCAGCCGCGACCCCGACACGATGTGGCGGTCACTGGGCCTGTACGCACTGTGTGGCGAGGACGAGCGTGATCTCGCGCTCCGCTTCGAACGGCTGAAGACCTCGACTCCCGCCGGCATCCTCGACGGCGTGACCCTCGACCAATGGCGCGTCGGACGACTCGTGGGCACCGTCGACCAGGTTGCGGAGCAGTTGGTCGAGTGGGACGCGCTCGGCGTGGAAACGCTCGTGCTGGGCGTCGGTGCCGTGCCGTTCCAGGTCGTGTCGCTCGACGACGTGGAGATGCTGGCGGAGGCGTCGGCGTTGATTCGTGCAGTCGCCGGCGAGCCCGCCGGCGGACGGCAGCGGTAACGTTCCAGCGAGCAACCCTCCGAAAGGGCTTCCCATGAACCTCGGCCCTGCTGAGCTCCTCGTCATCCTCGCCATCATTCTCCTCGCGTTCGGCAGCACGCGGCTGCCGAAGCTGGCCCGTTCCATGGGCGAGGCGTCGCGAGAGTTCAAGAAGGGGCTCGAGGCAGGCGACACCGAGCCGCCCGGCACGTCCGAAGGACACCGGTAGCCCGGACCATCGACGCGCGCCCGCCCTGGTCGACGAGCCTGGGCGGGAACCCTCCAGGCATGCCCTGACGTTCTCGTGACATCCGACGGTGTACCGACCTGGGACGACGTCGCCCGCGAGCACGGGCGGTTCATGTACCAGGTCGCCTATCGGCTGACGGGCAACAGTGAGGACGCTGCCGATCTCGTGCAGGAGGCGCTGCTCCGGGTCCGCAAGGGCCTGGAGACCTACCAACCGGGATCGCTGGAAGGGTGGTTGGCGCGCATCGTGACGAACGTGTTCCTCGACGAGGTTCGGAAGCGCCGGCGTCGCCCGGTGACCGCGCTCCCGGACGATGCCGAACGTGTGCTGCCCGCCGCGCCCGCGGCCGACGAGGCGAGCAGGGAACTGTCCGCCGACGTGCAGGCCGCGTTGTCGTCGCTTCCGGAGGACTTCCGGATCGCGGTCGTGCTCTGCGATGTGGCGGATCTTCCCTACGAAGACATCGCCGCGGCCACCGGTGCGCCTGTCGGCACGGTGCGCTCGAGGATCCATCGCGGTCGCCGCATGCTGCGGACCGCGCTTCAGGAAGGAGTCGTGCAGTGAACGATGCCGGCGCTCTTCCCGAAGATCTGATCTCCGGTTACGTCGATGGCGAGCTCACCGCCGAACAACGGGTCGCCGTCGAGCAGGAGCTCGCGCGTTCCGCGGTGTGGGTCGGCGTGCTCGCCGAGATCACCGAGATCCGTGCGCGGGTGCGCGCGCTCCCGACGCCCGAGGCGCCGCCGGGCTTCTGGGATGCCGTCCTCGAAGGACGCGCGCCCGTCCTTCGTGCGCGGTCACGCTTCCCCGGTCCGTTGGGTTGGGTCGCCGGTGCCGCGGCGGCGGCCGTCGTCGCGGTCGCCTTCATCGTGCCGTCGCCCCATCACGCGTCGCCTTCGGTCGCGACGTTCGTCGACTCGCACGCCGCGCGCGCCGCGTTGAGCCAGGACCCCGTCACGCAGCTGGCGCCGATCGGGTTTCGGCGGTGAGGTCCTCATGATCGCGCGGCGGGCGATCTGTGTCGCCGTCGTCGTCGCCGGCGTGGGTGTCGGAGCCGTGGTACACGGGTGGGCCCTTTCACGCGGCGACCCGGCTGCTCCCTCCGTCCCTGACCCGCTCACCACCGCGCGCGCTGCGGTCACCAAGTCCACGTTCGAAGGAACCGTTCGCGTCGAGTGGCTCGACGGCGGGCGCCCTCGTACCGAAGACGTCCACGTCGACGACGACAACGGATTGCTGGTCGTCGGTGACTCGCGGGCCGTCATGTCCGATGGTGAGGAAGGGCTCGTGCGCGAGAGCGACGGATGGATCGCGCTCGCAGGCGACGCCGCGACGGCTTCGACTCCGGTCGCCACCTCGAACTATCGGTTCTCGACGCTCGGCAACACGACGGTTCTGGGCCGGCCGGCGCGCGTGGTGGAGGCCGTTGGTCTGCGCGGCGGATTGCGCGAACGCTTCTACCTCGACGTCGACACCGATGTGCTTCTCAAGCGCGAGCAGATCGATCGGGGTCGGACGGTGCGCAGCGTCGGGTTCGTGAGCATCACCCGCCTCGAGCACGCCGAGGCGGCACAGCCGGCCGCGCCACAACCACGCGAGCGCATGTCACCCTTGGTGACGACCGAGCTGACCGGCCGGGAAGCGCCCCGAGTGCTCGGCAACGGGTACGAGCTCGCCGACGCGTATCGCCGTCCCGACGGGAGCCTGCAGCTGTACTACAGCGACGGGCTGCACGGCATGTCGGTGTTCGAGCAGCGCGGCCGGCTCCGGCACGACGCGTTCCCGGTCGGGGGGCGCGACACCACGATCAACGGGCACGCGGTCCGCGTCTACGCCGGCCCGGCGGGTCGAACCATCGTCTGGGACACGGGTCGCGCCGTCTACGCGTGCGTAACGGACGCGCCCCTGAGCGCCGCGGGCGCCCTGCTCGCCAAGTTCCCCGCGCACCGCAGCCGCAGCGGGCTCGTCGGGCTGATGCACTTCGTGCTCGCGCCGTTCAGCTGGGAGTAGCGCTCCCGGGCCGAGGCGTCCTCCGGAACGGCGTCGCGGATCGCTAGGAGGGGCTACCGACCCGTCGCGAGCGGAGGATGCGCCGGCGCTCCCGCTCGGACGCACCGCCCCAGACGCCGTGGTCGATGCGGTACTCGAGCGCGTACTCGAGGCACTCCACCCGCACCGGGCACTCCGCGCAGATGCGCCGGGCGCGGTCGACACCGACGCCGTCGGACGGGAAGAACGACGCGGGGTCGAACTCTCGGCAGCGCGCGTCGAGCATCCAGGTGTGCTCGCGTTCTTGTTCGGGCGACATCGGAAGATCCATGGCGTTGCCTCTTCCAACGACGGAGGCCACCGGGAGGTTCCCGACTGGTTCCACCGACCGCGCCCCCGTTCTCAGCTGTTCCTCAGGCGCGTGGTGGAACCTGTGCGCAGCGTAGGGCGTTTTGCAGGGCGCATGCGGGATCCGGGCAGGGCCCACGGGGCGCGACGATGGTACGACCGACGCGTCGCAACACCGCCCGTGGCGGTGACGGGACCGTGCGTCCGAGACGGAGGGAATGGGTGAGCGAGCACGACGACGGGGCGGGACAGGATCAGTCCGACGCGTGGTCCTCGCCGTGGCGCGGCCCGGACGCCGAACCGACGGCGCCGCAGCACGTCTCGCCGCCCGCGAGCGACACAGGAGAACTGCCTACGACGCTGTCCGGATCGGCCGACGAAGCCGGTCCGACCCGAGAACCGGCTGGCGAGGTCCCGAGCGCAGCTTGGAGCAGCCCGTCTGCCGACGCTGCCCAGCAACCCCCCGTCTGGGCAGCATCCACGACCCCGCCCGGCGCCTGGGAGGCTCCCCCCGTCTCCCCGGTGCCGGCGGTTGGTCGTGGTCGCGGCGGGCTGCGTCAGACCCTCGTCGGAGCGCTCGTCGGCGCGGTCGTGGCGTCGCTCGTCTCGGCCGGGATCTACCTCGGCGTCGATTCGGACACATCCGGCAATCCGAGCCCCACGCTTGCGCCGGCGCGGAACACGTCGGCCTTCACGGGCCCGAGCGACGTCCACTCCGTGCTGGAAAAGGTCGAGCCGGCCGTCGTCGCCGTGACCACGGGAGCGGCGGCAGGTGACGGGCTGTTCGGTCAGGCGCCCAACTCGAGCGGCGGCGCGGGAACCGGGTTCGTGATCAGTCCCGACGGTTTCATCGTGACCAACAACCACGTGGTGAGCGGGGCGGGCAGCCGCATCGAGATCACCTTCAACGACGGGACACACAAGCGGGCCACACTCGTCGGGCAGGATCCCTCCTCCGATCTCGCCGTGCTGAAGGTCGACGCGAACGGCCTCACGACCGCCGCACTCGGCGATTCCGACAAGATCGTCGTCGGCGACGAGGTCATCGCGATCGGCAATGCACTCGCGCTTCCCGGTCAGCCCAGCGTCACCCGCGGCATCGTGTCGGCGTTGAACCGGTCGATCGACACCCAGATCAACACCACGCTCGACCACATGATCCAGACCGACGCCGCGATCAATCCGGGGAACTCCGGTGGTCCGCTCGTGAACGCGGCCGGCCAGGTCATCGGGATCAACACCGCGATCGCCGATCCGTCGCAGGCGCAGAACGTCGGCTTCGCGATCTCCATCAACCAGGCGAAGCCGGTCGTCGACGAGCTGCGCAAGGGCAAGACCATCCAGCCCGCCTTCCTCGGTGTGGTGACGCAAACCGTCACTCCCGCGCTCGTGAACCAGCTCGATCTGAAGGTGTCGACGGGCGCGGTCGTACAGCGTGTCGAGCCCGGCTCGCCGGCGGACAACGCAGGGATCCGCCAGGGGGACGTGATCGTGAAAGTCGGCGACGCGCCGGTGAAGCAGGCGCAGGACGTGGGGAATGCGGTGCGCGGGCACCGCGCGGGCGACAAGGTGACGGTGGTGGTCAACCGCGGTGGCAACACCCAGTCGTTCGACGTGACGTTGGCCTCCCGGCCCGAAAATCTCGGCTGACCGTCTGCCGGCGCCGACCGGTAGGCTGCATCCGCATGCAGGAAGCCGACGAGCTCGAGCAGCAACCCCCGCAGGGCCACGTCAAGATCGTGTACCTCGGTCCCACGTCGCCCCATTGGGACGTCCACAGCGTGTTCGGTGACCGTCAGATCATCGACGAGTTCCGTCAGCGCGCACTGGCCCGGCTGCAACTGCTGCCGCCTCACGATCCGCAATTCCGGCGAAATCGGGAGCGGGTCGCGCGTGACGCCGAGCGTGAGCGGCTGATCCTCGACTGGGACCTGGGCTACGAAGAGACCGAGTAGTCCAGTGTCCTCGGTAGCTAGGCGAAGACCTCGTCGGTCGGTTCGGCGCCGGGGTGCAGACCGGTCACCATGAACTGGACCCGCTCGGCGATCGTCACTGCGTGGTCCGCGACCCGCTCGTAATGGCGGGCCACCAGGGCGAGTTGCACCGCCTGCTGGATCGAGCCCTCGTCGGAGGCGCCCCACGACAGGATGTGGCGGAAGAGACTCTTCGACAGATCGTCCATCTGGTTGTCCATGTCGGAGAGCGCCGCCGCCCGTGAGCCGTCAGCGTCCGCGAAGGCGTCGATCGCGAGGCGGGTCTGGTTGGCCGCCTGGATGCCCATCTGGTCGATGATTCCCCTGGCCTTCGGGTCGAGCGGGTGCGGCCAGATCCGTCGGGTGGTCTTCGCCACGTTCACCATGAGGTCGGCGGACCGTTCGAGCTCGTGACTGATCCGAAGCACCGTCACCACGGCCCTGAGGTCCGACGCCAGCGGCTGCTGACGGGCGAGCAGCACGAAGCAGCGATCCTCGATGAAGTGGTAGAGGTTGTCGACGAGGTCGTCGTGCGCGATGACGTCTTCGGCGGCGTTGAGATCGGCGTCGAGTAGCGACTGTGTCGCGGCCCCGATCGCCTCGGTGGTGAGTGCGCCGAGACGGATCACGTCGGCACGCAGCTCCTCGAGCGCCTCGTGGAAGCTTCTCCGGGCCTCGGGTGTCGTGGTCACGTCGGCCTCCTCGGCTCGTACGCTCGGACTGCTCCATCATCCCGCGGGGCGTGACGGCGTGTCGCGAAGTGCAGCGTCCCACGCGCCACTGTTCGCCTGTCGTTCACCCGGGTGCCATCAGGATGTCGGCTTCCGAGGGTCGAGATGTGACGGCTGAGACACGTATGCGCACTCCCGGGGTCAGTCAAAACCTGAGCTTCACTCTGTGTTCACCTCTCCGTCGCTCGAGGTACAGCCCCCCGCCAAGGGCGCTTCGTACGGTCGCGGCGCATCACGGGGGAACCAACAGTTCGATCCTGGGGAGGATCCATCACCATGCTTCGTCAATCCGTGCGCACGACGCGGCTCGCGGGCGCTGCGCTCACGCTCGCGCTCGTCGCCGCCGCGTGCGGCAGCAGTTCGAAGAGCAACTCCAGCAGCTCGAGCACGACAAAGGGCGCAGCCCTTCCGGCTGCAACACTGAACGGCTCGGGCTCGACGTTCCAGCAGGCCTACGACCAGGCCGCGATCGCGAAGTTCACGGAGGCGCACTCCGGCGTCGTGATCAATTACGCGGGAGGCGGCTCCGGTAAGGGGCGTACCGACCTGGCGGGACAGATCGTCGACTTCGCGGGAACCGACGCGCTGCCCAAGCCGGCCGATCTGCCCACGTACAAGGGCGGACCACTGCTCTACTTCCCGACGGTGGCCGCTCCCATCACGGTGTCGTACAACCTGAGCGGCGTCGACAACCTCCAGCTCTCGGCGGACACGATCGCGAAGATCTTCCAGGCTCAGATCACGACCTGGAACGATCCCGCGATCAAGGCGGAGAACGCGAATGCGAGCCTGCCCAGCACGAAGATCACCGTCGTGCACCGGTCCGACTCGTCGGGCACCACGCAGAACTTCACGAAGTTCCTCAGCGTCGCGGCGCCGACGACGTGGAAGCTGGGAACGAACACGACGGTGGCATGGCCTTCGGGCACGCAGGCGGGCTCGGGGAACGGCGGCGTCGCCCAGCTCGTGAAGAGCACCAGTGGGGCAGTGGGCTATGTCGACTACTCGGATGCCAAGGCGGCGGGCCTCAGCTTCGCGGCGGTGAAGAACCAGGCGGGCAACTACGTGAAGGCCTCGCTCGCGGGAGCGACCGCGGCCCTCGCGGGAGTCACGCCCGGACCGGACCTCAGCTACGACCCGATCAACGCTCCGGGAGCCAACGCCTACCCGATCACGTCGCCGACCTGGATCATGATCTACAAGAACCAGACCGACCACGCGAAGGGCACCGACCTCAAGGCGTTTCTCGGCTACATCCTGTCGTCGGACGGTCAGAGCTTGGCCGCTTCGGTCGACTTCGCCGGCCTCCCGGCGTCGATCCTGACGCCCGCGCAGGCCCAGCTGAACCAGATCGTCGTTCCGTAACGATGGTGGAGAAGGGGGCGGGCGAACCCCCGCGTCCGCCCCCGGCCACCTGATGATCACGAACAGATGAGTCCCGTGCGGACGCAGGAGCGCCCTGGGCGGATGCCCGAGAGGGCGCGCCGAGGGAGCCATGAGTATCGACACCGCGCCGCCCCCGACACCGAAGAAGCTGAATGAGGGGCCGGCGCCGGCCGGTCGTCTGAGCGACGGCGCCTTCCGTTACGTTGCTCTCGCGTCCGGACTGCTCGTCTTCGTCATCCTTGCGTTGATCGCATGGTCCACGACGAAGGAGGCGTGGCCGGCGTTCAAGTTCCAAGGCCTCTCGTTCTTCTGGTCGAAGACGTGGGATCCCGCGCATCAGAAGTTCGGTGCGCTCGCGTTGATCTACGGCACCGCAGTGTCGTCGCTCATCGCGCTGATCTTCGCGGTGCCCGTCAGCATCGGCATCGCCTTGTTCGTGACCGAGGTCGCACCACAGTGGCTCGAGCGTCCCGTGGTGTACTTGGTCGACTTGCTCGCAACGATTCCGTCGGTCGTCTACGGCTTGTGGGGCATCCTCGTCTTCGCGCCGGCCATTCAAGGCTTCTACCAGAACGTCAGTGATCTCTTTGCCGGCGTCCCGGCGCTCGGCCTGGTGTTCAGTGGCAGTCCGATCGTCGGGCGGAGCTTCATGACCGCGGGCATCATCCTCGCGATCATGATCGTGCCGATCGTCACGTCCATTGCGCGGGTCGTGTTCGCCACCGTGCCGGCCGAACAGAAGGAAGCCGCGTACGGTCTCGGTGCGACGCGCTGGGAGATGATCCGCGGCGCGGTGTTTCCGCACAGTCGCAGCGGGCTCGTCGCGGGCGTGATGATCGGGCTCGGGCGCGCCCTGGGCGAGACCATCGCCGTTGCGCTCGTCATCGGCTCGTCGGCTCAGATCACGGCCCGCATGTTTTCGTCGGGCGACGCGATGGCCGCAGTGATCGCGAACCAGTTCGGTGAGGCCGCGGGCGTACACCGCGCGGCGCTGATCGGGCTCGGCGTCGCGCTGTTCGTGATCACCTTGCTCGTGAACGTGCTCGCGCGATGGATCGTGAGCGGTACGAGACAAGAGGTCGCAACCGGAGCGGTCCGATGACGGCGTCGATGCTCACGTCGCCGGACCGCGCGCGAAAGCTGCGCAGCGGCCTCGCCACCGGTTTCATGGTCTTGTCCTTCCTCGTCATGCTCGTACCGCTCGTGATGATCGTCGGGTACGTGCTGCAGCGCGGCGCGGGGCAGATCAACTGGAAGTTCCTCACGGCGAACCTTCCGATCATCGATCGTTCGGCCGACGGCGGCATCGGGCCTGCGATCGTCGGTACGCTCCTGATCGTCGGCGCCGCCACGCTCATGGCGGTCCCGCTCGGAGTGCTGGGCGGGATTTACCTGAACGAATACGGCGGGAAGCGCCGCACCGCGGTCGTCGTGCGGTTCCTGGCCGACGTGATGACGGGTGTGCCGTCGGTCGTGATGGGCCTCTTCATCTACACGATCTGGGTTCTGCGCTTCAAGAACCAGAGTGCCTTCGCAGGGTCGCTCGCACTCGGCTCCTTGATGCTTCCGGTCGTGATCCGCACCACCGAGGAGGTGCTGCGGCTCGTGCCGCCGGACCAGCGCGACGCCAGCTACGCGCTGGGTGGCCGCAAGGCGACGACCATCGGACGGATCGTCGTCCCTTCGGCCCTGCCCGGAATCATCAGCGGAGCGCTGTTGGCCGTTGCCCGCGCGGCGGGAGAGACTGCTCCTCTACTCTTTGCAATCGGGTACACCACCCGGGTCAACACGTCTCTGTTCCATGGATCCAATGTCGCCCTTCCCTTCCTCATCTTCCGGAACGCCACGTCGCCGTTCACGGCGGCTCAGGACCTGGCGTGGGGAGCGGCCCTGACCCTGATCGCCATCGTCTTCGTGTTCACACTGCTCGCCCGCCTCGTGGCGGCGCGCTTCGACCGCCGGAGCCGGGCATGACCACCATTCCCACGGGGAGCCGTCCGATGAGCGAGGTCTGGACCACGCCCAGCAGCGCCGAGCCGGTCCACCACCCGGAGCCGGAGCAACCGGAGATCGCGCCCGAGATCGTCTTCGAAGTGCGCAACCTCGCCATTCGTTACGGCGAGGCGGTCGCGGTGCGCGACCTCACACTGGACATCGCTTCCAACGAGATCACCGCGGTCATCGGGCCATCGGGTTGCGGCAAGAGCACGTTCATCCGGTGCCTCAACCGTATGAACGACCTCGTGCCCAGCGCCAAGGTGGAAGGACTCGTGCGCTACCACGGCGAGGACCTCTACGACCCCAAGGTCGACGCCGCGCAGGTGCGGCGCCGTATCGGGATGGTGTTCCAGCGCCCGAACCCATTTCCGAAGTCGATCTACGACAACGTCGCCTACGGCCCCAGGATCAACCGGCTCCGGCGCAACCTCGACGACACGGTCGAGAAGGCGCTCACCCAGGCGGCATTGTGGGACGAGGTGAAGGACAAGTTGAAGCGCAGCGCGTTCGCGTTGTCCGGCGGACAGCAGCAGCGCTTGTGCATCGCGCGGGCGCTCGCGGTGCAACCCGACGTGCTCCTGATGGACGAACCGTGTTCGGCGCTCGACCCGATCGCGACCGCGCGCATCGAGGACCTCATGGAGGAGCTCAAGCGTGAGTACACGATCGTGATCGTCACACACAACATGCAACAGGCTGCTCGCGTGTCGGACCGCACGGCGTTCCTCACCACCGAGGTCGACGACTCGGGACATCGGTCCGGCCGGCTCGTCGAGTTCGATCGCACGTCGACGATCTTCACGCACCCATCGGATCCACGGACCGAGGGTTACATCACCGGACGGTTCGGCTGATCGCATCCCATCTCCTGCTCCGGGCACGTGATGGCCAGCACCTGTACGACTGAGATGCGTCCGCGGGGGCGCGCATGACCTGGGTGATCGTCGGGATCTCGTTGGCGATTGCTGTTGCTGCCATCGTCGTCGCGGTCCGCACCAGTCGGGGAGTGCGCCAGGACCTGGAGAACACCCTCTCGCGCCTGGGGGGTGACGACCAGCGGTTCGAGCACACCTTCGAGACGGCGTTCGGCCGGCTGGAGCGCGTCGCCGACGAAGCCGACGCCGCGGCCCGTGTGGCGCGCGTCGAACGTGATCGTCTCGCGGCCGCCTTGCACGCGACACCCGACGGGGTGATCGTGGTCGACGTCTCCGGGTCGGTCGTGCTGCGAAGCGACGCGGCGGAGCGTTTCACCGACCCTCGTCACGCGGACGCGATCGCGGCCGAGGTGATCACCGAGCTGCTCGACCGAGCGCGCCTCGGCGAGAGCGCTCGCCGGGAGCTGCAACTGTTCGGCCCGCCGCGGCAGGTTCTGCTCGTGGAGGCCCTCCCGCTCCGGCGTGGCGACGAGACGATCGGAGCCGTTGCCTTCGTGCGCGACGTCAGCGAGGCGCGACGCGTCGAGAACGTGCGTCGCGACTTCGTCGCGAACGTGAGTCACGAGCTCAAGACCCCTGTGGGCGCGCTCGCGTTGCTCGCGGAGACCGTCGCGATGGGTGACGACCCGGCCATCGCGCAGCAGCTCGCGGAGCGGATGGTGCGCGAGGCCGATCGCCTCGGACGCATCATCGACGACCTGTTGGACCTCAGCCTGATCGAGGCGCAGGAGACGCCGACGCGCGATCCCGTCCCGGCGCACGTGCTCCTCAACGAAGCGGTCGACCACGTGCGCGAGGCGGCCGACCTCGCCGGGATCCCGATCATCGTCGCGCCCGTACCGGCCGACCTCGTGGTCCGCTGCGACCGGCGGCAGGTGGTGAGCGCGCTCGCCAACCTCCTCGACAACGCCATCAAGTACTCGGACCCCGGCCGGCCTGTCGAGCTCGACAGCACCGCCGACGGCGAGCGGGTCACGCTGAGCGTGCGGGATCACGGCATCGGCATTCCGTCGCGTGATCTCGAGCGGATCTTCGAACGGTTCTATCGCGTGGACCGGGCCCGCAGCCGTGCGACCGGGGGCACAGGCCTCGGCCTGTCGATCGTTCGGCACGTCGCGCAAGCACACGGCGGTGAGGTGCGGGTCGAATCACGCGAAGGCGAGGGGTCGATCTTCACCTTGTCACTCCCGACCGCACGCCGGCACGCCGGCGGCACCGACCTGAAGGTGTCCTGAGTTGGCTGACCCCCCCACGATTCTGGTCGTCGACGACGAGCAGTCCTACCGAGATGCACTCGCCGTAGCCCTTCGACGTGAAGGCTTCCTCGTCGAGGTCGCGGCCGACGGCATGGAGGCGTTGGAGCGCTTCGACGCGTCCCGGCCGTCACTCGTCCTGCTCGACGTGATGTTGCCCCGCATGTCGGGTGTGGACGTCTGCCGCGAGCTGCGCGCCCGCGGTACCCGCGTCCCGATCGTGATGGTGACGGCGCGCAACGCCGAGATCGACGCGGTCGTGGGCCTCGAGGTCGGGGCCGACGACTACGTGACCAAGCCATTCCGTCTCCGCGAGCTCATCGCGCGCGTGCGGGCGCATCTGCGGCGTATCCCTGCGGCCGACGAGGAAGATCTCCACCATGCCGACGTCCTAGAGATCGGCGACGTCCGTCTCGACGTCGGCCGGCACGAGGTGACCGTGCGAGGCGACGCGGTATCGCTGCCGCTCAAGGAGTTCGAGCTCCTGGAGCTGTTGCTCGCCAACGCCGGTCGGGTCCTCACCCGCGACGTGCTGATCGACCGGATCTGGGGTCCGAACTATTACGGCGACACGAAGACGCTCGACGTACACGTCAAGCGGCTGCGGAGCAAGGTCGAGCCGGATCCCGCGCATCCCGAACGCATCGTCACGGTGCGGGGCGTCGGGTATCGCTACGAGCGCCCCAAGGCAACGGTCTGAGTCTGCGGAGTCGTCGTCGCTACAGCTTTGCGAGCGCCGACTCGTATTCGTCCCGCGCCCGCGGCGTCGCGAGGTTCGCCGAGGCGAACGTCGCGGTCACCACGCCCTCCTTGTCGATCACGAATGTCGCTCGGTTCGCGCACCCGAGATCCTCGTTGAAGACGCCGTAGGCCTTCGCGGTCGCGCCGTGCGGCCAGAAGTCGCTGAGCACCGGGAACGTGAACCCCTGCTGTTGCGCCCACTGCGCCTGCGCGTGACGTGTGTCGCACGACAGCGCGATGACCTGCGCGTCGGCGTTCTCGAAACTGGCGGGCTCGTCGCGGAGCTCGCACAGCTCTCCTTGACACACGCCGGTGAAGGTGAACGGGTAGAAGACCAGCACCACATTCCGCTTGCCGCGATAGTCGGCGAGGCTCACGTCGTTGCCGTTCTGGTCTTTCAACGTGAACTCGGGTGCGCGGTCACCGACGTCGACTGTCACGAGCTTCGCCTCCTGACGGGGGGTGTGAGTCGGGCGAGTCTACGGGCCGGTGCGCAGGTGGGCCGCTTCCGAGGGCTGCTCGAGCGCACGGCCGGCCGCGGTCGCCGCACCGAGCAGATCGGCGCGGGAGATGCCGCACAGCGGTGTGACTGCGGCGTAGCCGGCCCGCACGAGGGCGAGGTCGGTGTCCGGATCGCCTTCGACGTCATTGCCCTTGAACTCCAGCTCCACGTGGCCGCCGCTCGTGCCGGCCGAGCCGGCCCACACCGTCCCGTACGGCGCAAGGTGTGCTTCGCGGACGCCGCGCAACTCGGACATCGCGCAATTGGGGACGTTGAGATTGAGCACTCGTGGTCCGCGGTGGGGGTCGACCACCCACTCCACGCACTCGGCCGCGATCGTCGCGGCGGTCTCCCACTCGATCGTGTCACCGACACCGATGCTGACGGCCAGGCCCGGGAAGCCGAGCCCGGCGGCGGTCAAGGCGGCCCCGACCGTTCCGGAATGGAGCACGAGATGTCCGGTGTTCGGGCCGGGGTTGATGCCCGACGCGACGAGATCGGGCGGTTCCCCGAAGCCGCCCAGGCACGCGGCGTACACCGCGGTGGCCGGCGGCTGGTCGATCGCGTACACGGGCACGTCGGGCAGCTCCCGCCAACGTGTCTCCTCGAGCGGGATCGGTCCGAGCCGGTGCAGCGCGCCGATCGCAGCGCTCGCGCCGCTGCGGTCGGAGCTGGGCGCGACCACGAGGCAGTCGTGCCCGCGGTCGACGAGGGCGGCGGTCAGCGCGACGATCCCGGGCGAACCGACGCCGTCGTCGTTGGTCACGAGGATCCGCACGGGACCGACCCTACCGGCGTCGGGTGTCGGTCACGTTGCCGGAAGGCGACGACGCGGTACCCGATCCCTTCAGCGCGGGGCGGGGAGGTACGTCGCCGCGACCACGCGTCCTTCCCGCATCTCCAGCGCCCATGTGGACCCCTTGGCGCACCGAGGCTTGCGGCCCAGGTCGAGCCCCTCGTCGACGAGGTAGTCGAGCAAGGCGTCGAGCACGTCGCCGTGCGTGCACATGACGCACGGAACGTCGGCGTTGCGTGCGAGCTTCAACACTCCCGTGGCGCCGGTTCCCTCGGCGAGCTCGGGGGCCGCCTCGACCGGCAGGCCGAGCCGCTCCGCCAACGGTTCGACGGTCTCACGGCACCGAAGGAACGGGCTCGACCAGATCCGCTCGATGTCGCTCGCGGCGAGGAGCTCCGCCAGCGCCGCTGCTTGGCGCCGTCCCTTCCTCGACAGCGGCCGCTCCTCGTCGGGTCCCTTCCAACGACGGCGATCGCCCGCGTCTGCGTGCCGGACCACGTAGTGCTTCATCGGGCGCTACCGGACCTCCTCGACCAGACGCCGGTCGTGCTCGTAGCTGAGGAGCTCGGCCGCGTCGTCAGGAGTTACCCACCGAAGTTCGTCGACCTCGTCGTTGGGGACGAAGCCCGTGTCCTGGACGGGCTCCATCGTCCAGTATCGGACCTGCTTCGGGCGGCCGTGACGGTCGCGGTATCGCGTCGAGGAGAGTTCGACTCCGAGACGGCAGCGCAGGCCCGTCTCCTCCTCCACCTCGCGCAACGCACCGGCCTCCGCGCTCTCACCCGGTTCGAGCTTGCCCTTCGGGAGACTCCAGTCGTCGTAGCGCGGGCGGTGCACGACCGCGATCTCGTCGCCGGCGTCGGTCCTGCGACGGACGACACCTCCGGCCGCGCGGACCGTATCGGTCTGTTCGGACGCCGTCACAGCCACTCGCGATGACGCTTGCGGCGGGCGCGCTTCCACGTCTTCGGCCACGCCCGCTCGATCGCCTCGGCCTCGGCCGCTTCGAGGCCCGCAAGCTCGCCTGCGAGGAACGCCATGGCCGGGTCGGCGCCGCGCGCCCGCTCGCGAAGCCATGCGGACGCGACCACCGCGTCGTGGTGCCGGCCGAGCAGTTCCTGCACCTCTTCCATGCGCTGCGCGAACCGCCGGGCGGGACGCCCGAACGCCGGACTCACGGCCTCGGCTGCATATCGAACGCGCTTCGCGCGGATGCGGATCTTGTGGAGCTGCTCTGCCGGTGGTCGTTTGCCCGCGGCGCGCACCTCGCGTCGGAGTGCGCGCCACCGCTTGCGGACGACACCCGGCAGCGCCTTCTCCGGCCGTGCTCTCACGGAGCCGTGCAACGGAGGCGTGCAGGCCGCTTCCGACAGCGACCGCAGCAGGTTCGCGTAGCGGCTCGTCCGCATCATCTCGCGTACCGCTCGGCGCGCGCCCTGACGGCGGTTGACCAGCGGCTGCAACAGCGCATCGCGGTCGGCCTGTGCGACGGGAACCCGGTCGAGCGCGGCTTCGATGCGTGCGAGCATCACGTCGGCATCCCGTGCTTCGCCGAGACATCCGCCGAGCCAACGCAGTTCCTCGACCATCGGTGTCAGCCAGCGCGGGTCGACCAAGCCTTCGAAGGTCCGGAGGTCGGAACGCAGGCGCCGCGTCGCGACACGCGCCCGGTGAACCGCTTCGTCGTCGATGCCGTCGCGCAGTTGCGGTTCGTGCTGCAACAGCGAGCGAACCGACGACGCGATCGCGGCGTGCACGACGACGCCCGTTCGAGAACCGCGCTCGACCGACGGCACCTCGGGGAGGAGGGTGGTCCGACGAGGTCGCGGCTCGACGGCCGCGGTGAGCTCATCCCGTGGCATCCGCCACCCGTGTCGGCACTTGCGCCCGGGCGAGGGCGAGCTCCTGCAGCCGCCGGTGTGCGTCGACCCCGGCAACGGTTGGCAGCTTGCGCCAGCTGCCGTCGGGCTCCAACTCCCAGGCGAGCACGTCGTCGGCGAGGTTGATGTCCAGGATCTCGTCGATACGTGCCCGCAGTCGCGGGTCGGTCACCGGAATGAGCGTCTCCACGCGGCGGTCGAGGTTGCGCGGCATCAGGTCGGCGGAGCCGATCCATTGCTCTCTCGTGTGCTGATCGGCGCCGAACCGGTAGATGCGCGAATGCTCGAGGAAGCGGCCGATGATCGAACGGACCCGAATGTTGTCGGAGAGCCCCGGCACGCCCGGACGAAGACAGCAGATGCCGCGGACGATGAGGTCCACGTTCACACCGGCCTGCGACGCTTCGTACAGCGCGTCGATGACGTCGGGGTCGACGAGGCTGTTCATCTTCATCGTGATGGAGCCCTCGACGCCGCGCTCGGCTTCGCGCCGGATGCGCTCGATCAGACCCGGACGCATCGTGCCGGGGGCGACGAGGAGACGCCGGTACGCGGCGGCATGGCTGTAACCGGTCAGATGATTGAAGAGCTCGGTGAGGTCGGCACCGAGATCGGGGTCCGCGGACAGCAGACCGATGTCTTCGTAGAGCGACGCCGTCTGCGGGTTGTAGTTGCCCGTGCCGACATGGCAATACCGACGGATGCCGCCGGGTTCCTGTCGGACGACGAGCAGGATCTTGGCGTGCGTCTTCAACCCGACGAGCCCGTACACCACGTGCGCGCCCGCTTCTTCGAGTGCCCGTGCGCGCTCGATGTTGGCCTGCTCGTCGAAACGCGCCTTGAGCTCGACGAGGACGACCACCTGCTTGCCCGCCTCGGCCGCTCGGATGAGCGACCGGACGATCCCGCTCTCCTCACCCGCGGTGCGGTACAGGGTCTGTTTGATCGCGAGCACGTGCGGATCGCGCGCCGCCTGGTCGATGAACGCTTCCACCGACGTGGCGAAGGAGTCGTACGGGTGGTGCACGAGCACGTCGCCCTGCTCGAGAAGACGGAACATGTCGAGTGAGCGTTCTGCCGTGCCGCCGAGCACCGTGGGGGTCTGCGGTGTCCATGGCTCGTCGCGCAGCTCGGGGCGGCTCAAGCCATGGAGCGCCCAGAGACCACCGAGGTCGAGGGGAGCGTCGACGACGGTGACGTCGCGCTCGGAGAGGTCGAGCTCACGGCACAGCAGTCCGAGCACCTCCTCCGACATGCGGGAGTCCACCTCGAGGCGCACCGCATGGCCGAACTTGCTCCGGCGCCGCAGAACGCTCTCGATCGCCTCGAGGAGGTCCTCCGCCTCGTCCTCGAGCTCGAAGTCGGCGTCGCGTGTCACACGGAACGGATAATTCTCGAGGATCTCCATTCCGGGGAACAGAACGTCGAGATGCGCGGCGATGACCTGCTCGAGCGGTACGAACCCACGCCCGTCCGCGACAGAGACGAACCGCGGGAGAATGGGCGGGACCTTGACGCGCGCGAAACGCTCGTCACCCGTCTTCGGGTCGCGCACCATCACCGCGAGGTTGAGCGACAGGTTGGAGATGTACGGGAACGGGTGCGCGGGGTCGACGGCGAGTGGGGTGAGCACCGGGAACACGTGCTCTTCGAAGACCGTGTGAAGCGCGGCGCGATCCTCGTCGCCGAGCTCGTCCCAGCGCCAGAAACGGATGCCGACCTCTTCGAGCGCGGGAACGATGTCCTTCGTGAAGATCGCGGCCTGGCGCGACACGAGCTCGTCGACGCGCGCACGGATCGCGCGGAGCTGGCCGAGTGGGTCGAGACCATCGGGGGAGCGGGATCGAAGTCCCGCCGCGACCTGCTCCTGCAGCCCGGACACGCGCACCTGGAAGAACTCGTCGAGGTTCTGGCTGAAGATCGCGAGGAACTTCGCCCGCTCGAGCAACGGCACGGCGGGGTCCTCGGCCAGGGCGAGCACGCGGGCGTTGAAGTCGAGCCACGAGAGCTCGCGGTTCAGGAAGCGTGATTCCTCCCCCTCGCCCGTCACAGCAAGAGCAGGTGACTCGAGGGTTGGCATATGGGAATCGTACCGGTGTGTCGAGTCGCGTCGAACGGCCCTCGTTCGCGCACGTACCCGCGGTCGCCGGGGGGTCGGACGATCCGCGGGTACGTATGCAGGTTCACGGAGCCGGAAGGGGGTCCTCGAACCAGCGCCGCTCCTACGGCCGCCGAGCATCGCAGGGGCGACGTCGTCGACGGCACGATCATGGTACGCGGCTCGGTCGAGCAGGACCTTGCCGCTCGGTGAACCACGGATGACGTCCCGGGAAAGGGCTGATGGGTAGCGCACGGAACGGTCGGCGGACGACCCGGATAGGCGACGACGCCACTCAGCGCGACGATGGTCCCGCGATGTCCAGGCAGCTGCGCGATTACGACGCGACCCCGTTCGGGCGCCTGGCGATGGCGCACGCGGCCAGCGTCATCGGCGACGCGTGTCTGACCGTCGCGCTGGCCGGATCCATCTTCTTCTCGCTGAGCCCGGGCGCGGCCCGGCCGAAGGTCCTGCTCTACCTCGTGCTCACGGTCGCGCCGTTCGCGGTCGTCGCGCCCGTGATCGGGCCCGCGCTCGACCGCACCCGTGGGGGCCGGCGGCTGCTCGTGCTCTTCAGCTGCGCCGGACGTGCGGTGATCTGCTACTTCATGGCCAAGCACCTGCACGGCCTGCTGCTGTTCCCCCTCGCGTTCGGCGCACTCGTCCTGTCGAAGGGGGAGTCGGTCGCGAAGAGCTCGCTGGTGCCCACGACCGTGAAGAGCGAGCAGGAGCTCGTCGAGGCGAACTCGCGACTCGCGCTCATCTCGGTGATCGCGAGCATCGTCGGCGGTCTTCCGGCCGCGGGCGTGTTGAAGCTGTTCGGGGCCGAATGGTCGCTGTACCTCGCGATGGTGGTCTTCGCAGCGGGCTCGGTGCTCTCGCTGCGGATCGACAAGGCACGCTCGGTCGCGCCCGCCGAGCGCGGCGCGGAGAAGGCGGAGCTCCACATCCCGAGCATCACGTACGCGGCGACCGCCATGGCGATGTTGCGGGGCGCGGTCGGCTTCCTCACGTTCTTCGCGGCCTTTTCGCTGAAACGGAGCCACGAGGGGGCGCTGTGGTTCGGCATCGTGCTGATCGCCAGTGCGGGTGGCGGTTTCCTGGGCGTGGTGCTCGCGCCCCTGCTGCGGCGGCGCATGCGGGAGGAGACGATGCTCGCGGGCGCGATCCTCTTGCCGGCCGTCGTCTCGCTGTTCGCGGCGCGGTCCGCCAATCGTTTGATGCTCGCCGTCGCGGCGTCGGCGCTGGCGCTCGGAGCGGGAGCCGGCAAGCTCGCGTTCGACAGCCTGCTGCAGCGCGACGGGCCCGACGAGGTGCGCGGGCGCGCGTTCGCGCGCTTCGAGACGAAGTTCCAGCTGGTGTGGGTCGTCGGCGCGCTGATCCCCGTCGCGCTGTTCAGCGTGATCACGCGGCGGATGGGGTTCTTCGTCCTCGCGCTGGTGCTCGGCTTCGTCGGTCTGTCGTACGCGGGAAGCCTGCGCTCCACACGCTCCCGAAGGCCGCGTCCGGCGCTCCCACCGGGTCCGACTGCGCCCGACCGACCCGATCCGGCCGCGGGGAGCGTGTAGCGCCCGGAAAATCGGGGTGGTGGGCGCCGTCGGGCGCGATACAAACGGGCCATGAGCTTTCTGTTGCGCCCGATCGCTCCCGACGAGCTCGACGACTTTGCACGCGCGGAGTTCACAGCCTTCGGTGAGCAGTTGCCGGCCGGGGAGCACCCGGCATGGGCGTCCGGTGAGCTCGATCGCACCCTCGCCGTCTTCGACGGCGACGAGGTGGTGGGGACCGGACGCATCTATTCGCTCGATCTGACGTTGCCGGGCGGCGCGATCGTCCCGACCGCCGCGGTCAGCGCGATCGGCGTGCTGCCGACACACCGGCGCCGCGGCATCTTGACGGCGATCATGCGGCAACAACTCGACGACGCGGTCGGGCGCGGCGAGGCCACCGCCGTGCTGACCGCGTCGGAGGGCACCATCTACCGTCGTTTCGGATACGGCGTCGCGACGATGCACGCGTCGTTCGAGCTCGACCGCCGCCACAGCGCGTTCCTACCGGAGGTGCGCGTCGAGGGCCGGTGCAGGCTCATCGACGAGGAGGACGCCCACAAGGTGCTGCCCGACATCTTCGAGCAGGCCCGTCGCGATCAGCCGGGCGCGATCTCACGCCCCGACACGTGGTGGCCGAGTCAGTACTTCGTGTTCGACGAGGCAAAGGTTGGATCCGGACCGTCGTTCCACGTCGTCCACGAGGCGCCCACCGGAGAGCTCGACGGTTACGTGACGTACAGCATCGAGGAGAACTGGGCCAAGGGCATCCCGCGCAACCGTCTCGGAGTGCGGGACCTGACGGCGACGACCGCGGCGGCGCGTCGCGCGTTGTGGCGGTACGTCACCGACGTCGACCTCGTGGAAACGGTCAGGACATGGAACAGTCCCGTCGACGAGCCGTTGCGCTGGATGTTGCGAGAATCGCGTCGCTTGCAGGTGGCGCGACTTCACGATCATCTGTGGATCCGCCTGGTCGACGTCGCCGCGGCGCTCGCGGCGCGGCGGTACGCGAACGAGGGACAGTTGGTCGTCGAGGTGCACGACGAGTTCCGCCCCGAATCTGGTGGTCGGTTCGCGCTGACGGGGAGTTCCGACGGCGCACAGTGCCGTCGCACGGATGCGGCGCCCGACGTGCGTTGCAGCACGACGGAGCTCGCGAGTGTGTATCTCGGCGGTGTGCGGATGAGCGAGCTCGCGCGTGCCGGATTGGTCGACGAGGACACCCCGGGCGCGCTGCGGCGTGCGGACGCGATGTTCGCGGTGGATCCGCTGCCCTATTCGCAGACCTGGTTCTGAGAGCCCGTCCGAAGACTACGACCAGCCGGAGCCCGCGCCCTTCACCATGCCGAAGGGCCCGGCCGGCCAGTTGAAGCAGTCCATCATCAGCTGGTCGACCTCTTCGCTGGTGGCGATGCCGGCCGCCACGACGCGCTGGGCCTCGTTGATCATGGCGAAGTACACGCGGTTGGCCACGAAACCCCACGCCGTCGGCGCATCGCGCACAACGACGGGATTCTTGCCGCACGCCGCGGCCAGCTTCGTGACCGTCTCGATCGTGGCATCGCTCGTCTCGCGAGTACGCACGATCTCCGCGAGCCGCATCACCGGTGCCGGTGATGCCCAGTGCCAACCGACGACCCGATCGGGCCGATCGGTCGCGCCCGCGAGTGCAGTGATCGGGAATCCCGACGTGTTGGACGCGAAGATCGTGCTCGGCGGCGCGACGCGATCGAGGTCGCGGAAGACGCGGATCTTGAGGTCGAGATGCTCGGGCACGGCTTCGACGACGAGGTCGGTGGCCGCGACCTCGTCGAAGTTCGTGGTGAAAGTGAGACGCGCACGAGCCGCGTCGGCCGCGTCCCGCGTGAGCTTTCCGCGCTCGACACCGCGCTCGAGTCCGTAGCGCCCGGTCGTCGTGATGTCGCGGGCGCGCTCGAGCGCCGCGGGGTCGATGTCGTAGCAGAGGGTGTCGAAGCCGCCCGTCGCCACCACCTGGGCGATGCCCGCCCCCATCACACCGGCACCGAGTACACCGACGCGCGTCAGCTCAGTCATGCACCATCTCCATTTCGGCTCGAGAGGATCAGTGGTGGTCGGGCAGTTCGATCCGGGCCAGCCAGAGTCCCGGTGCATCGAGCTCGGCGGGCGTCGGCAGCATCGCCTCGCGTTCCCAGAGGCGGTTGAGCCCTTCGGGACCCGCGCGTTGGATCACGCCCCGGCAGAAGGCTTCGCCACGTTCGTAGTGCTCGCGGTCGAGTCGCAATCCGAGAAGTCCCTCGATGAAGCGGTCGGCCTCGCCGCGCTCGAGGCGGTGTCGTTTCATCGCCTCGTCGATCCGGCCGTACGAGGGGATGAGACGCTCACCGATGCGCTCGAGCACGACGTCCGCGTACCCCTCGAGCACCGACATGAAGGCCTGGAGTCGTTCGAGTACGTCGCGCTGACGCTCCGACTGCATCGCGCCGAGCAGCGCCTCGGGCTGCTGCGCGATCGACGCGAGCTGGTCGGGATTGCTCGGATCGATGTCGCCGAAGCGACTCTCGAACGCGTTCGCGTCGAGCTCGTACGCGCCGACGTACTCGGTCGCCAGTGCAACGAGCCGCTCCTGCACCCACGGCACGAGACGCTGCGCCGCGTGCAACACCTCGTGTACGGCGACGTAGAACCGGAGGTCCGTACGCGCCAGCTCCCACTCCTGCTCGAACGAGTCGATGTTGGGAACGACGAAGGAGAGGCTCGGCGCATCGTCGGCGGGAAGCGGAAGGTCGTAGCGACCGAGCGCGTGCTGCGCGAGGTATCCGATCATCGAGCCGGACTGCACACCGAGCAGCACGGGCGCGAGCGTCGTCAGCAGCCGGCCGAACGGATCGGTGCCGGGCGGCAGCCCCAACATCGCGCCGAGGTCCGGCTGGTCGGGTCCGAGAGCCGACGCGTCCTCGGCGTCGAAGGGCTCCTCCGCCTGGGCCGCCGCCATGGCGGCTTCGAGGTTCGACGCGAGCGACTCCAGCACCGGACGCAACGCGCGCACGTGGAGGTCCGCCCAGCCGGTCCGGTTCAGCGCCTGCACCGGCGCCTGGAACGCGGTGGTGAGTCCCGTCTCGGCGACGACGTGCGCCTGTGCCGCGCCCACGAGCTCCTGGAACTCCTCGCGCGCCCGATCGTGGGGGTCGCCTTCCGGCTCTCCGTTCGTCGCCACCCAGGTCGCGACCTGGGACGCGACCTCCCAGTTCACCGGGCCCTCCGACTGGAGCATTCGCATCATCTGGGCCATGTCGATGCGCGACAGGTCGAACCCGCCGGGGCCGAAGGGACCGGCCGGTCCGAATCCGGGCGGACCGAAGGGAAAGCCGGGTCGTTGGTCGTCGGGCTCGCCGTCTCCGGGTTGAGGTACGTCGCCCACGCGGTCAGTCTATGGAGCATGGTCTGCGTCGCCCTGACGGGTGTGTCCGGTCTCATCGGGCAGCACGTGCTCCCGTTGCTCGACGCCGATCCCGACATCGGTCGGATCGTGGGTCTCGACGTGCGCGAGCCGCAGCGGCGCGCGCGACGCTTCGACTTCCACCGGGTCGACCTCGCGAGCACCGAGCTCAAACCACTGCTCGACGGCGTCGACGTGGTGGTGCACCTCGCCTCCCTGTCGGACTCCATCACCGACGAAGCGTTGATGACACGGGTCAACGTCGACGCCACCCGCCGTCTCTTGGACGCGGCCGCGGCCGCGGGCGTGCAGCGGATCGTGCGTGTCTCCACCACCTCGGTGTACGGCGCGTGGCCCAACAACCCGGTGCCCCTCACCGAGGACGCGCCGCTGCGGCCCAACCCGGGATTTCTTCCGGCGGTGCACGCCGCCGAGGTCGAGCGCATGCTCGCCGAATGGCGCGACGAGCACCCGGGCACGATCGTGACCGTCCTGCGGCTCGCGCCCGTCATGGGGGCCGCGCTCCAGCCGCGCCATCTCCCGGCGCGACTGGTGGCCGGCCGGCCCGCTTTGCGCATCCGGGGCGCGGCGCCGCCGGTGCAGGTCGTGCACGTCGACGACGCGGCGACCGCGGTGGCGTTCGCGGTCCGCTCCACGCTTCCCGGCACCTACAACGTCGCGTCCGACTCCTGGCTCGCGCCCGAGGCCGCGCTCGAGCTGATGCCCCGCCGCTTCGTTCCCGCGCTCCCGGCGCGCGTGATCACGTGGTTCCTCCGGCGCGCGTGGTCGGTCGGTGTCGGCGACGTTCCCCCAACCGTGGTGCCCTACCTCGTGCACCCATGGGTGGTGGCGAACGACCGGCTGCGTGCGGCCGGATGGTCGCCGTCACACACGAATGAGGACACCATCCTCGAGACGAGCGACGCGGTCACTTCACATCGAGGCCTCTACGCGGCAGCCGGCGCGACGGGTACCGGTCTCGCGGTCGCGGGTTTGGTGTGGCGACTCCGGCGACGGCGGTCGACCACCGGCCGAGCTACGACGCCTTGACCGAAGGCAGATTCGCGGCCGACCACTCGTCCCAGTCGGGCGTGAAGTAGCGGACCCGCACCTTCTTGTATTCCTTGATCGACCACAGCAGCGCGTACTCGTCGATGCCCGTCTCCGCGCGGATCGCGTCGACGGTCGCTTCGCAGTCGCGCGCGCTGCGCCCGTGGATCATCGTGAACACGGAGTACGGCCAGTCGTCGTAGGTCGGCCTGCGGTAGCAGTGGCTCACCGCGGCGAACCCGGCCATCGCGGCGCCGAGCTCCTCGAGTCGGTCCTCCGGAACGGCCCACACGCCCATGGCGTTCGCCTTGAAGCCGGCATTGCGGTGGTTCATCACCGCCGCGAACCGCCGCATCAGCTTGCGGTGCTTGAAGGAGCGCAGCATGTCGAGCACGTCGCTCTCGCTGCACCCGATGATCTCGCCCTCGGCCGCGAACGGCCGTTCGACGAGCGGGAGGTCCTCCTGCACGACGCCGATGGCCGCGATCTCGAGCGCGCTCAACGTGGGTGCGGGCATGTCGGGACGCCGTTCGGGCTTCTCGTGCTCGAGAACCTCGGTGCGCGCGTCGGCGGCTGTCGCGCCGGTCATGTCGAGCTTCACGCCGATCTTGTAGAGCTTCAACGTCGGAAGCTTGCGCGTGACCAACGCGCCCGACTCGCGGTGCAACACGTCGACGTGGTCGTCGAGTGAGTCGCCGGGCGGAACGGCGATCGTGTACCAGAGGTTGTACGCGTGGTTCCGCTTGTAGTTGTGACTCACGCCGGGGTGCACGCTCACAACGGCCGCCGCCTCGTCGACCCGATCCGGATCGATCTTCGCGGCGACCAGCGCGGAGTTGTATCCGAGCGCCCGCGTGTCGAAGATCGCCGACAGCTGACGCAGCACACCCAGGTCCTTCAGACGTGCGACGCGGTCGCGCAGCGCGGGCTCGGTGACGTCGAGGCGCTCGGCGAGCACGGCATACGGCCGCTCGCTGAGCGGGAAGTCCCACTGAACGGCGTTCAAGAGCTGGCGGTCGAGGTCGTTCAGCTCGTCGACGTGCTGGGTCATGGAGGATCCATTGTCGCATAGACGCCCGTGTGGCCCGAAGGCGGCGCCGACACCGCAGACGAGGGACGGCGACCCGGTCAGCTGGAGGCGGTCAGCTTGGCGACGCTCGTGGGAGGTGCCGGCACGTTCGAGGGCGTGTCGACCCAGGTGCCCAGCATGACCACGATCGATTTCGAGGTCGAGCCCTGGACGATGGTGAGATCGACCGTGTCGCCCGCCTTGCGCCGGCGCACTTCACCCATCAGCTGGGCCATGCCGTCGATCGAGTGGCCGTTGACGTGCGTGACGATGTTGCCGGGAACGATGCCGGCGGTGGCGGCCGGGCTCGCGGGCACGACCGCCGTGACGTCCACCCCGCCGGGGCTGCCGTCGTGATCCGCTCCGGCAACACCGAGCCAGCCGTGGTCGGCCTTGCCCGTGGCGGCGAGCTGTTGTGCCACCGCCGCCACCACGTTCACAGGGGTGGCAAGCCCGCCCGACTGCTGTTTCACCGAGTTCAGGATGCCGATGAGCACCCCGGACTGGTCGACGAGCGCGCCACCGCCGGCCTCGGTCGACACGGTGTTGTCGGTCTGGACCATCTCGGCCAGCGTCCGGCCGGGTCGTGCTTCGACGAGACCGTCGAGCGACGAGATCACGCCCGTGCTCACCCAGTGCTGGTCGACGCGGCCGACACCGACGGAGATCACCTGGCGGCCCACTTGGAGCGCGTCCGCCGACCCGATCTGGATCGGCGGCACGGTCAGTCCGTCGAACCGGACGAGCGCCAGGTCGGTGACGGGATCGACGCCGACCACCGTGGCTTTCTGCGCTCGGCGGCCGTCGATGGTGGAGATGGCGACGGTGCCACCGCCGTCGACCACGTCGGCGCTCGTGAGCGCCTGACCCTTGCTGATGCACACCGCCGACGCCCGCTTCGGGCCGTTGCCGTTGATTCCCGCCACGGTCACGCCGAGCACGCTCGGGCCGGCCTGCGCGACGACGCGGGCGACGAGCTCGGCGTTGTCGGCCTTCCGTTCCTTGGCGGTCTGCGAAACGACGGTGGTGCGGTCGAACGCGCCGAACACCGCGAGGAGACCGACCGTGACGATCGCGCCCATTGCTCCGGCGACCGTCCCGACGACCCATGCACGGCCGGCGCCCCGTGTCGGGGTGCGGGCATGACGCATGCGGGCGCCGAGCTCTGCCGGGTGGACCCACAACCGGTCCATCGGATCCGGCGGCGACCCGCTCGGCCCACCCTCGCCCTCGTCCTCGGGGCTTCCGGCGGACATGGCGGGCGAGTGTACCGAGCACTTCCGCGCGATCGGCCGCGCGCCAAGGCGCGTCGACGAGTCGATCGGGCGTGTCGCACGTTTCGGTCCCTAGAATGGCTCCGTGCCGAAACCCCCCGCGAACAGCAACGACTGGATCGGTCTGGACGCGGAGCCGCTGCCGGTCGAAGAGGCGTTGTCGTGGGTCACCACGCCCGGAAGCGGTGGGGTCGTCTGCTTCCTCGGCGTCGTCCGCGACCATTCCGAGGGTCGCGACGGCGTGGCCGGGCTCACTTACGAGGCCTACGAAGAGCAGGCTCTGCGCGCGCTGCGCGAGGTCGCCTCGGAAGCCCGACGCCGGTGGCCCGTCGTCGAACGCGTGGCCCTGTTGCACCGCACCGGCGACCTGCGCCTGTCCGACGTATCGGTGGTCGTCGTCGTCTCGTCACCGCACCGGCCCGAGGCGTTCGAGGCGGCCCGGTTCTGCATCGACACGCTCAAGGAGACCGTGCCGATCTGGAAGCGGGAGCACTGGAAGGACGGCTCCGACTGGGCGACGGGCGATCATCCGCTGCGCGCCGTCAGCTCGGGCTGAGGGGACGAGCGTGGGCTACTTGGCGATGGTCGCCATCCTGAGCATCGTCGGCATCGTGTGGATCGTCGTGCGGAACCGGCGACCCAACTCGATGGAGTCCAGCATCGACGAGTTCGCCCGGGGCCTCGAGGCGCTCGCCCCACCCGACGACCGGGTGGCGCGGCGGGCGTCCCGGAGCTCGCGCAGCGGAGCACGGCGCACTGGCTAGGGATCTCGCCATCGACCTGGGCACCGCCAACACGCTCGTCTACTCGCGCGGTCAGGGCATCATCCTCAATGAGCCCACGGTCATCGCTCTCAACAGCCGCACGCAGGACGTGCTCGCCATGGGGCACGAAGCCTGGCAGATGATCGGACGCACGCCGGGGTACATCGTCGCCGTCCGGCCGCTGCGAGGCGGCGCAATCACCGACTTCGAGATCACACAACGGATGATCCGCCTGCTCTTCCAGCGCGCGGGCGTGTCACGGCTGTACCGGGCGCGTGTCCTCATCTGTGTGCCGTCGGCGATCACGCACGTCGAGCAGCGCGCGGTCCTCGAGGCGGCGCGGCGGGCCGGAGCGGCCGCCACCTACCTGATCGAGCAGCCGATGGCGGCCGCGATCGGCGCGGGTCTGCCGATCCACGAGCCCCTCGGCAATCTGGTCGTCGACGTCGGCGGTGGGACCACCGAGGTCGCCGTCATCTCCCTCGGCGGCATCGTCGCCCTCGAAGCCGTCCGCGTCGGTTCGTTCGACATCGACGCGGCGATCCAGTCGTACGTGCGCCGCGAATACGGCATCGCGATCGGCGAGCGCACCGCCGAGGAGATCAAGCTCGCCATCGGCTCGGCGTTCCCCCTCGACGACGAGTTCAAGGCCGAGGTGCGCGGCCGCGATCTCATGACGGGGTTGCCGAAGACGATCATCCTGTCCCCCGACGAGGTCCGCGACGCGATCGAGGAGCATGTCCGGGCGATCTGCGACGCGGTGGTGCGCGCGCTCGCGCAGACGCCGCCGGAGCTCGCCCAGGATCTGATCCTGCAAGGCATCCATCTCGTCGGTGGCGGCAGCATGTTGCGCGGACTGGACCGGCGCATCGCCGAGGAGACCGCGTTGCCGGTGCACCTCGTCGACGCGCCCCTCGAGTGCGTGGTGCTCGGAGCCGGTCGCTGTCTCGAGTCGTTCGACCGTCTCAAGGACATGTTCATGGGACGCGCACAGAGCTGAGCGGGTCGCGGTCGCGCGTCACCGCGTGAGGTCTTCGGCGGCTTGACGTACCTGCCAGTCGACATCCTCCGCAGCGCGCTGCAGCGCGGTGTCGACCTCGGGACCGTCGAACGGCGCGAGGGCCAGCACTGCGCGACGACGTACGGCAGGTCGGTCGCGGCACGCGTCAAGGATGGCCGGCAGCCCGCGCTCGTCCCCGAGCGCGCCGAGTGCGGCAACGGCCGCCTCGCGCACGAGCGGATCCGGGTGTGTCCGGCACGCTTCGACGAGCGCCGGGACGGCGCCCTGTCCGCGTGCGGGTTCGCCGAGCTCCCCGAGAGCCCACGCGGCCGCCTCCGACACGCCGGGGTGATCGTCGCGCAGGAGTCCGACGACGGCTCGCGCCGGGGCGCTGCCGCGCAGTCTCGGCGCCAGCTCGGCCGCGCGCCGTCGGACCGCGGCGTCAGGGTCGGTGGTCGCCCTCCGCCATGCGTCGCGGGCGCGGCGGACGCCGGCCGCGCGCACGAGCGCGGCGAGCGCACCGGCGCGAACGCGGGGATCGTCGTCGTTCCCGGCGAGGTCGACGATCACCGGAACGGCGGTGCGTGGCAAGCGGCCGTCGAGGCCGAGGGTCACGACCGTCGCCGCGCGGATCATGGGGTCGTGCGAGCGCAACCCCGCGACCTCCCGTTCCTCGAGCTCCTCGATATCCGTCACCGTGGCGACCGTACCGTCCGCGCGCGTCGGCGATGCGCGTCGTGGCAGGCTGGTTCCACGAGCCGGTGTTTCCGTTCGAATCCGGTTCGGCCGTTCCGTGCCGAAGGGCGTCGTCGACGTGGGTGACCGGATTCCGACTTCATGACCACAGCAGGAGACCTGCCGGGCCGCACCGACGCGTCCGGCGCGCCGTCGACGGTGTGGGAGGTGCCCCAGCCGTCGCGCCGGCGCAGAACTGTCAACCGCGTCCTCGGTGGATTCGTCGCGCTGCTGGTGGTGTGCGCGGTCGCGGGGTTCTTCATCCGTCTGCCCTACGTCGTCATCTCTCCCGGGGACGCGACGCCGGTCGATCGCATCGTGCGCATCAACGGCATCCCGACGTTCCCGCACAAGGGATCGCTCCTCTTCCTCACCGTCTCCGTCTCGAACGGTCGCCCGAACGTGTATCGCACACTCGTCGGCTGGCTCAGCGCCGATCAGGACGTGCAGCCCGAGAAGAAGCAACTCGGATGTCTGACCCGCGGCGAGGACGACCGGCAGAACGTGATGTTGATGACCGACTCGCAACAGGTCGCCAAGACCGTGGCCCTGTCACGGCTCGGCTATCAGGTCGCCGAGCGCAGCACCGGTGTCATCGTCTTCGACGTGGCGCCCGACAGTCCCGCGTGCGGGCGGTTGCTCGTCGGTGACCGGATCCTCTCGGTCGACGGCAAGCCGGTCGCCAAGGCCTCGGACGTCGGTCCGCTCGTGCGTGCCCGCGTCCCGGGGCAACCTGTGACGTTCACCGTGCAGCGCGGCGCCGAGCGGCGTGACGTCACGCTGCGGACGTTGAAGGGCACGAGCGGACCGCTCAAAGGACAACCCGTCGTCGGAATCTCACCGGCCGACGACGTGAAGTTCAGCTTCCCGACCGGTGTCGACGTGACGATCGACCCCGGACCCGTCACCGGGCCGTCGGCGGGGCTGGCGTTCACGCTGACTCTGCTCGACAAGCTCACGCCCGGCGATCTGACCGGCGGCCGCAACGTCGCGGTCACGGGCGCGATCGGGCTGGATGCCAACGTGGGCGACGTGGGCGGTGTGGCGCAGAAGGCGGTCACCGCGCGCCGGGCGGGCGCGAAGCTGTTCATCGTGCCGGTCGACGAGGAGCGCGAGGCGCGGGCGCACGCGGGATCCATGAAGGTCGTCGGTGTGCACAACCTGGAAGAGGCGCTGCGGGCGCTGCGGGAATCCGGGGGTGCACCGCTGCCGTCTCCGCCGACGAGCACGACCGTCCCCGACGTCGCCGTCCCCGGTTGATCCGGGAGGTCCGGCGCCGGCGGCCGCGCCGCCAATACCATGAACGCGCGGCGAGCCGGTCGAGAGGGGGTGCCGTGCATGGCTGATGTCGACCTGCCACGCCGGACCGTCGGGAGCTCGACGCGGCTCACACCCGAGGAGATCGTGAATCGCGGCTTCGCGAATGCGTTCCGCGGCGTTTCCGAAACCGAGGTCCGCAACTTCCTCAAGCGTGTGGCCGACGAGTTCGCGGCGCTACGCGATCGCGAGCGGGACCTGACGGCGCGGGTGGAGCAGCTCGAGGATCGGCTGCGGAACCCGCCGCCTCCCACTGAGCAGCAGCTGCTCGATTCGCTCGGCGAGGAGACGGCGCGCGTGCTGCGTTCGGCACAGGAGGCCGCCGAGGACATTCGGCGGAAGGCCGACGAGCGCGCCGCGACACTGCAGCAGGAATCGGAAGACGAAGCACGGCGGCTGCGTGAGACCACCGAAGAGCAGTGCGCGCAACTGCGCCGAGAAGCCGAAGAGGGGGTCACCGCACGACGCAACGAGGTCGAGGCCGCGCTCACCGAGTTGCGCGCCGATGCGGAGCGCGAGCTGGAAGCCGCGCGCGAAGCGGCAACGAACGACGCCGAAGCGGCGCGCGAGGCGGGGCGCGTCGAGGGCCGCGAGCTGGTCACGAAAGCACTCGCCGTACGTGAACGCGTGCTCACGGACCTGTCGCGCCGTCGAGGGTTGCTCCAGGCACAGGTCGACGAGCTGCAGGCCGGACGCGAACGGTTGCTCGAGGCGTACCGCGTGGTTCGTCGCACGCTCGTGGAGGCGGCCGAGGCGCTGAGCCGGGCCGAGGCGCCGGCCGCGACCGGCGAGCCCACCCGCGCCGGCGAGGCGCTCGCAACCGATGTCGCAACAGCCGGCGCGGCGGTCGACGCGGCGGTGTTCGAAGCGGTGGCGCGCACCGATGGGGTAGCGCCTCCGACAGCGACGGAACCCGGTGCGCCGGAGGCGTCGGAGGCGCCCGACGTGGTCGCACCGGTCGAGGTCGTGGAGTCGGTGGAGGTCGTCGGGCCCGAGCAGGCGCCTGCCGAAGATCGGCGCGACGTCGACGCGCTCTTCGCTCGTCTGAGAGCGGGTTCCGATGTGGTGCCCATTCCCGACGTCTCGCACGAGGGTGCCGAATCGAACGTCGAGCGCGAAACGTCTGCCGCGGCGGGAGCCGCGAATGGCGCGGCCGAGCCCGTGGTGGAGTCCGAGTCGGAGCCGCAACCGGAGCCCGAGCTCGAAGGCGATGCAGCCGTGGTGCGCGATCGTGACGTTGCGCTCGAACGGCTGCACCGCGACCTGGTTCGCAAGGTGAAGCGTCATGTCCAGGACGAGCAGAACGAGCTGCTCGACGAGTTGCGCCAGCAGCGGGGCGGGGCAACTCCAGACAAGGTGCTGCCCACGCTCGACGAACAGCTCGCGCGGTGGACCGAGGTGCTGCGGCCGGGTCTCGACGAAGCAGCCTCCGCCGCCGGGCGCGCGGTGTCCGGGAGCGACGACGACCACGCTGCACCCGGGGAGCTCGTCGACGAGCTGGTGCGCGCGCTCGTCCTACCCCTGCGCGAACGGGTGTACGACGCCCTGCTCGACGACGCCGACGACGACGTGACCCAGCGCATCAACGCCCGGTACCGCGAGTGGAAGACGGGCGTGGAGTCATCGGTCGGCGACGCCCTCGTCGCCGCCTGGGGACGTGCGACCGTGGAGACCGCGCCCGAGCATTCGATGCTGCGGTGGATCCCGCAGCGGGAGGGCCGCTGCGCCGACTGCGACGACAACGCCTTGGAGCCGACGCCGCGCGGAGAGACCTTCCCGACCGGGCAGGCGCATCCGCCCGCGCATCCCGGCTGCCGGTGCGTGCTCACCGTGGTGCTCGAAGCGGGCGTCGCGGCCCCGGACGGCCTCGAGATCTCACGGCGTTGACCCGCCGCGCCTGCTCGGAGGGGCGCAACATCTAGCATCACCAGCCGATGCGCGTCCCCACCATCGAGCGGCGCCGGCGCCCCTTCCGCCTTCGGGCCTGGATGATCCTCGCCGCGGCCCTGCTCGTCGTCCTGCTCTTCAGCCTTCGCGGCCTCGCGGGGTTCTACACCGACTTCCTGTGGTTCGACTCGGTCGGTTTCGGCGACACGTGGCGTCAGCTGCTGCTGGCGAAGATCGTCCCGGCGACGGTGTTCACCATCGTCTTCTTCGGCGTGATGCTCGCGAACCTGATCATCGCCGACCGGCTGGCTCCGGCCGCGCGGACCGCGGGCCCGGAAGACGAGATGATCGAGCGCTACCAGCACGTCGTCGCGCCGTATCAGGGTCGGATCCGAGTCGTCGTCGCCGCGTTCTTCGCGTTGATCGCGGGCGGCAGCGTGTCCGGGCAGTGGCAGCAATGGATCCTGTTCCGCAATCGAGTCGACTTCCACGTCAAGGATCCGCAGTTCCACAAGGACGTCGGCTTCTACGTGTTCACGCTGCCGTTCCTGCGCTTCATCTTCGAGTGGGCGTTCGCGGCACTCGTCATCGTCCTCATCGTCACGGCGGTCGCGCACTACCTCAACGGCGGTATCCGGCTGCAGTCGCCGTTCCAGCGCGTCACCCCGCAGGTGAAGGCGCACCTGTCCGTGATCCTGGGCCTGATGGCCCTCGTGAAGGGCGTGCAGTACTACCTCGCGCAGTTCGAGCTGAACTTCTCCACACGCGGGGTGGTGCAGGGCGCGAGCTACACCGACACGCACGCCGAGCTGCGCGCGCTCCAGCTCCTGATCGCGATCGCCGTCATCGCAGCAGCCTTGTTCGTCTGGAACATCTGGCGGCGCGGCTGGGTGCTTCCCGTGATCGCGGTCGGTCTCTGGGCCTTGCTCTCGTTGATCGTCGGCACGATCTATCCGGCGGTCGTGCAGCAGTTCAGCGTCAACCCCAACGAATTCCAGAAGGAACAGAGCTACATCGCCCGCAACATCACGGCCACGCGCGCAGCCTGGAACCTCCAGAACGTGGACGTGCGGAACTTCGCCTACAACGAGAATCTCGACGCGGCCGCGATCCAGGACAACCGCCAGACCGTCGACAACGCCCGCCTGTGGGATCCCGCGGAGATCCTGCGCAACTACCAGTCGTTCCAGACGCTGGGGACCTTCTACAAGTTCACCGACGCCGCCGTCGATCGCTACAAGATCGGCTTCGACAACAAGGTCACGCAGGTCCTGATCTCGGCGCGTCAGTTGAACCCGGCCGACCTGCCGAGCCAGACCTGGGTGAGCCGTCATCTCGTCTACACGCACGGCTACGGGATGGTCGTGTCGCCGATCAACAAGGCCACCGATCCGGGTGGCCAACCCCTGTACCTTCTCGGTGACATTCCGCCCCAGGGCGACATCCATCTCGACCCGAAGTACGCCGCCATCTACTTCGGCCAGGGCCTGCAGGGTTTCTCGCTCGTCGACGCGCGCCAGGCGGAGTTCGACTTCCCGCGCAAGACGCCCGGACAGGGCGACGCGACCACGAAGTACAGCGGCAGCGGCGGTGTCGCCGTGTCGAGCCTCCTGCGGCGGGCCGCGTTCGCCTTGCGCTTCGGCGACTTCAACACCCTCATCTCCGGACAGATCTCCGGGAACACGAAGATCCTGTACCTGCGCGACATCCAGACGCGGGTCCACAAGGCCGCGCCATTCCTGCACTTCGACGAGTCGGCGTACCCTGTCATCCTCAACGGTCGCGTGGTCTGGGTCCTCGACGGCTACACCGCCACCAACCGCTACCCCTACTCGCAGAGCTTCAGCGGTAGCGGCGGCCTCAACGGCGACTTCAACTACGTGCGGAACTCGGTGAAGGCGACCGTCGACGCCTACGACGGCACCGTCACCCTGTACGCGGTCGACACGAAGGACCCGCTGCTCAAGGCATACCGCAAGGCGTTCCCGAGCCTGTTCACCGACGCGAGCCGCATGCCCCAAGGTCTGGCGGAGCATCTGCGCTACCCGCAGGACCTGTTCAAGCTCCAGACCGACGTGTTCTCGTCGTATCACGTGCTCGACACGCGCACCTTCTACAACAAGACGAACCTGTGGGCCGTCTCGCCCGATCCGGGTTCCGGTGTGGTGTCGCAGGCGACGGTCGACACGGGCACGGGTGCGACCGTGAGCACGGCCCGTCCGCAGGCGGCCAGTTCGACCGGGAAGCGCATCGACCCCCTCTACATGTTGATCCGCCTGCCCGACCAGACGAACGAGGACTTCCTGCTGCTGCGGCCGTTCGTCCCGGTATCGCGCGACAACGCGCTGACGAACCTGGTGTCGTTCATGGTCGCGAAGTCGGATCCGCAGAACTACGGGCAGTTGCAGTCGTTCACGATGCCGCTCGGCCAGGCCGTCGCCGGGCCGGAGCAGGTGAACAACGCGATCGCGACGAACCCGTTGATCTCGCAGTACTTCACACTGCTCGGTCAGCAGGGCTCCACGGTCATCCAGGGCGGGATGCAGGTGGTGCCCGTCAACAGCTCGCTGCTCTACATCCGTCCGATCTACGTGCAGGGCGCCTCGGGCTCGCAGCTGCCCGCGTTCCGGTACGTCGTCGTGTACTACGCGGGCAAGTCGGTCATCGACACGACCCTCGACGGCGCCATGGCGCAGCTCTTCCAGGGCAAGGCAACCCCGCCGACCCCCGGCCAGGGGGGTATCGGCGGGGTTACGACCGGGCCCGGTGCGACGCCGACCACGACGGCACCCCCCGGCGGCACGACGACGACCACGGTGGCGCCGCCCGCGCCCACCGGGACCGTCGCGTCGCTGCTCCAGCAGGCGGTCACCGTGTACGAGGACTCCCAGGCGGCCTTGAAGGCCGGGGATCTGGGGCGCTACCAGCAGGACGTCCAGCGGATCGGTCAGCTGCTGGCCGCCGCCCAGGCCGCCTCCTCCGGCCCGGCGACGACCACGACGACCCGGCCGGCCACGAGCCCCTCCTCGACGGCACCCTCCACCTGATCAGCGCCTTCGCTCGGGTCGGAGGGCGCTCGCCGCTTGGCCGGGCGCCCGGGGGATTGTTACTATCTGCGTAGTGGAAATACCTCGAAGGGTCGGCAGCATGGCGCCTGGAGCCTGCGCCGGCGCAGAGGTGACGGCGAGCCGGGTAGGACCCCGGGCACGACCCCGTCAAGGGCTCCACACCAGACGCAGCGCCGCGGAGGCGACCTCATGGCAGTGACCGGCATCGATCTCGGCAAGTACAAGCTCGGTTGGTCCGACGCCGAGAGCTACGTCTACAAGCCCGCGAAGGGCCTCAACGAGCAGGTCGTCCGCGACATCTCCTGGCACAAGTCGGAGCCGGAGTGGATGACGAAGTTCCGGCTGAACTCGCTGAAGCGATTCGAGCGCAAGCCGATGCTCGAGTGGTTCGCCCGCAACATGCCGGACATCGATTTCGACAACATCTACTACTACATCAAGCCCACCGAGAAGCAGGTCTCCGACTGGGACATGCTCCCGGAGGAGATGAAGGCGACGTACGAGAAGCTCGGCATCCCGGAAGCGGAGCGCAAGTTCCTCGCCGGCGTGACCGCGCAGTACGAGTCCGAGGTCGTGTACCACAAGAACCGCGAGGATCTCGAGAGGCTGGGTGTCCTCTTCGCCGACATGGACACCGCGGTTCGCGAGTGGCCCGACATCGTGAAGGAGCACCTCGGCACCGTTATCCCGCCCGGCGACAACAAGTTCGCCGCGCTCAACTCCTCGGTGTGGAGCGGTGGGAGCTTCATCTACGTCCCGCCGGGTGTCCACGTCGACATGCCGCTCCAGGCGTACTTCCGCATCAACGCCGAGAACGCGGGCCAGTTCGAGCGCACGTTGATCATCGCCGACGAGGGTGCTTCGGTGCACTACGTCGAGGGGTGCTCCGCGCCGATCTACTCGTCCGACTCGCTGCACTCCGCGGTGGTCGAGCTGATCGCGAAACCGGGCGCGCGCATCCGCTACACGACGATCCAGAACTGGTCACCGAACGTCTACAACCTCGTGACGAAGCGGGCGAGGGCCGAGACCGAGGCGACCGTCGAGTGGATCGACGGGAACCTCGGCTCGAAACTGACGATGAAGTACCCCGCGGTCGTGATGACGGGGCCGAAGGCCCACGGTGAGGTGCTCTCCGTCGCGTACGCGGGTCACGGCCAGCACCAGGACGCGGGGGCCAAGATGACGCACGCGGCCCCCGAGACGACGTCGATCATCGATTCGAAGTCGATCTCGAAGGACGGCGGCCGCACGACCTATCGCGGCCTCGTCAAGGTCAACGAGGGCGCGCACGGCGTGAAGAGCCACGTGCGCTGTGACGCGCTGATGTTGGACGACGAGAGCCGCTCCGACACCTACCCGACGATGGAGATCGAGGAGAAGGGCGCCCGTATCGGGCACGAGGCCACGGTCTCGAAGGTCGGCGACGACCAGATCTTCTACCTGATGAGCCGGGGCCTCTCGGAGCAGCAGGCGACCGCGATGATCGTCAACGGGTTCATCGAGCCGATCACCAAGACGCTGCCGATGGAGTACGCCGTCGAGCTGTCGCGGCTGATCGAGCTCAACATGGAAGGCTCGGTCGGCTAGCAACGCCGGCCCCGATCGAGGCACGCATGGCTCACGGCTTCACCGTCGACGCGGCGCGCGCCCTGGCCGGCCCGAAGTGGCTGGCGGCGCGACGGCAGGCCGCGGCCGAACGCCTCGACGGCCTGACGTGGCCGAGCGCGGGCGAGGACCTCTGGCGCTTCAGCCCGATCGAGCGCTTCGACCCGGAGCAGTACGAGCCGGCGACGACCCCGCAGCCCGCATGGCAGGGCATCGACCCATCACTCGCGTCGAAGGGCGTGGTGCTCGCCGCCCTCAGCACCCTCGACGACGGTCCGGAGCGGGACCTGCTGGGCACGGTGGCCGGCGCGTCCGAGGATGCCTTCACGGTCCTCCACGACGCGTTCCTCACGGAGGGCGCGGTAGTGCACGTGCCCGCCGGCGTCGTCGTGGACACGCCGATCGTGATCGAGCACCGGGCCGGTCCCGCGGGTCAAGCGGTGTTCCCGCACACGCTGGTCGTCCTCGACGAGGGTGCCGAGGCGACGGTGCTGGAACGCGTCGTCGGCGACGGCGAATCGCGCCTCGCGGTGCCGGTCGTCGAGCTCGTGGTCGGTGACGGGGCGCATCTGCGATACGCGTCGGTGCAGCAGCACGGCGCGTCCACGTGGCAGGTCGCCCTGCAGCGCGCGCATCTCGGCCGCGACGCGACGTTGCACGCTTCGGCGGTCGCGCTCGGCGGCGACTACGCGCGCCTGCGCAGTGAGGCCCGGCTCGAAGGGGAGGGCGCCGACAGCGACCTGCTCGCCGTCTACTTCGGCGACGGCGAGCAGACCCTCGACTTCCGCACCTTGCAGGACCATGCCGCACCGCGGACTCGCAGCAGCCTGCTCTTCAAGGGCGCGGTGGAGGAGCGCGCGCATTCGGTGTACTCGGGGCTCATCCACATCCGCCCGCAGGCGCAGCGTTCCGACGCGTTCCAGACCAACCGCAACCTGGTGCTCACCGAAGGAGCGGGGGCGGAGTCGATCCCGAACCTCGAGATCGAGGCGAACGACGTGCGCTGCTCGCACGCTTCGACCGTCGGGCCGATCGACGAGGAGCAGCTCTACTACCTCGAGACGCGCGGCGTCCGACCGGCCGACGCCGAGCGGCTCATCGTGCTGGGGTTCTTCGACGACGTGTTCGACCGGCTTGCGGTGCCCGCGCTCGTCGAACCGCTGCGCGCCGAGGTCGAAGACAAGGTCGGGAGGTTGACCTCCGATGGCTGAGATGCGCGTGTGCTCACGCGACGACATCGAGCCGGGCAGCGCGAAGCGATTCGAGGTCGACGGCCACCGGGTAGCAGTCGTGCGCATCGGCGACGACTTCTACGTGATCGGGGATCGCTGCTCACACGAGGACTACTCGCTCGCCGAGGGCGACGTGTGGGAAGACGAGTGCGAGATCGAATGTCCGAAGCACGGTTCGATGTTCTCGTTGAAGACCGGCGAGCCGTTGACGCTGCCGGCCACGGAACCGGTGCCGGTCTACGACGTCCGTGTCGAAGGCAACGACGTGATCGTTTCCGTACCATGAGCACCTCGTCGCACACACTCGAGATCCGTGATCTGCACGCGTCGGTCGACGGGCACGAGATCCTCTGCGGTGTCGACCTCGAGGTTCGCTCGGGCGAGGTGCACGCGTTGATGGGTCCGAACGGATCCGGCAAGTCCACGTTGTCGCACTCGATCATGGGACGGCCCGACTACACGATCACGTCGGGGTCGGTGCGCCTCGACGGCGAGGAGCTGCTCGGCCTCCCGACGTGGCAGCGCGCCGCGAGGGGCCTGTTCCTCGCGATGCAGTATCCGGTCGAGGTCGACGGTGTGCGTGTGAGCGACGTGCTCGATTCGGCCTTGCGCGCTCGCGGCGCGCCTCAGGAAGATCTCCACAGCCGGTTGGCCGCGGAGGCGAAGCGGCTCGCGGTCGCCGACGAGTTCCTCGAGCGTGGCGTGAACGTCGAGTTCTCCGGTGGTGAGAAGAAACGGGCCGAGACGTTGCAGCTCGCGGTCCTGCGCCCGAGCTTTGCGATCCTCGACGAGATCGACTCCGGGCTCGACGTCGACGCCCTGCGCGACGTCGCGCGCCGGATCGAAGCCATGACCGCGGAAGACGGGCTCGGCGTGCTCGCGATCACGCACTACGCGCGTCTGCTGACGGAGCTGCGCCCCGATCGGGTGCACGTGCTCATGGGAGGTCGGATCGTCGCGAGCGGAGGCCCGGAGCTCGCGGACACGCTCGAGTCCGGCGGCTACGAAGGTCTCGCGCACGACCTTGGCGTCGAGACCCTCGCCGTCCCGCCCGTCGACGAGCCCGACGATCCCTTCGCCGACCCCGGCTTCTGACCGCCACACAACCACTGGGTCGGCGGGGCGCTACGGACCGGGCTTCTTCGTCGTGGGCGGCGTCGCGGGCGGCGCGGTCGTCGCCGGTGTGGCGGGCGGCGCGGCGGGCGCCGGCGCGGGGCCGGGGGGCGGCGGCGGGGGTGCGGTCGTCGGTGGCGGCAGCGGCGTGTAGCTCACGTTGCCGGGGCCGTCGGACCCGCCGAACACGTACACCGGGTCACCCTTGTTCACCAAGGTGTGGAAGTACTGCGAGATCGTCATCGGGATGCGCACACATCCGTGCGACGCGGGCGACGACGGAACGCTCGTGTACCCGTGCACCGCGATGCCGCCGTTGAAGTAGAAGGGGTTGTAGAGGTGCCCGAGCGGCGACTCGTCCCAACCGCTCACGAACCTCGTGTACGAGTACCTGCCCGACGGTGTGAATGCGTTCTCGCACACGCGCACCGGTCGGTACTTGTCGGTGTAGCAGTAGTACTCGCCACTGCCGCTCGACATCGTCGTGATCAACCGGACCTGGTTGTTCTGGTAGAGCGTCAGCACCTGCTTGCCGACGTCGATCTCCGTGCGGTTCGGCTCGCCGTTGGACGCGAGCGGCGCGGGGTACCGAAATCCCGCGAGTGCCATGGCCTCACCCACGCCGATGCGGCCGTTGCGCGGGAACCCGTACAGCTTCTGGAGTGCCGTGACCGCGTAGGCCATGTCGCCGCCGTAGTGACCGTCGACGCCACCCGGGTCGAAGTGCAGGTCGACGAGCCGCTGCTGGTACGCCGCGACGACCGGCCCACTGGAACCCGGCTTCAGACCCTCCGGAGGGATGGGCGGCAGTGCCGCGGTCGGTGGCTGCGCGAGGCCTGTAGTCGTCGTGGTACTCGGGGCCGCCGTGGTCGGGACGCTGCTCTCGGGCGTGACGACGTTGCGCGCGGGCTTGGAAGGAGCGCTGGAGTGGCGTGACTCCGGGCTACTGCGCAGGAGGGCGCCCGCGACGGCCGCGGTCGCAAGGAGCGCGAGTGCGGCGCCGATCGCGACGAGCACGCGAGGACGGAGGATTCGAGTGAGCGACACCTGCCTCTTCCCAGCGCCGGAGGGATCCGTCAATGCTACCGACACGTGCGGCGCGCGCCGGTCACCCGCCGCGACGGCTCACTACACGTGGCGAACCGGCAACGGTAGTGTCCGCGCTCGCTCCGGCACGTTCGACACGGAGGTGTGGCGGTGCGCTTCTTCTCGTTCCACTTGATGCCCTACGCGGAGTTGTCACCCGCATACGAAGGGCCCGCGTGGGTCACGTGCCCCAACGAGCTGTACGACCCGGCCGTCGGCCACCGGCTGTACAACCGGTATCTCGACGAGCTCATCGCCGCCGAAGAGCTGGGCTTTGACGGCGTCTGCGTCAACGAGCACCACCAGAACGCCTACGGCAACATGCCGTCGCCGAATCTCATCGCCTCGATCCTGGCGAGGCAGACCTCGCGGGTGAAGATCGCGGTCGTCGGCAACGCGCT
>CAZJSY010000003.1:0-5683 GCA_964548555.1 uncultured Burkholderiales bacterium | reverse complement strand
CGATCCTGGCGAGGCAGACCTCGCGGGTGAAGATCGCGGTCGTCGGCAACGCGCTCCCGCTCTACGACCCTCCGACCCGTGTGGCCGAGGAGTTCGCGATGATCGACGTGATCAGCGGCGGCCGGCTGATCGCGGGCATGGTCGTCGGCGGCGGACCCGAGTACTACTCGTTCTCGGTCAATCCGACGTACGCGCGCGAACGCTTCCAGGAGGCCCACGATCTCATCAAGCGCGCGTGGACCGAGCCGGGACCGTTCGAGTTCGTCGGCAAGCACTTCCGCATCCGCTACGTGAACCCGTGGCCGCGCCCGTTGCAGCAACCGCATCCGGAGATCTGGATCCCGGGCGCCGGGTCGATCGAGACGATGGAGTTCGTCGCTCGCAATCGGTATGCGTACATGGGCATCCCCTACTTCCACCTCGACGTGTTCAAGCGGTACTTCTCGATGTTCCGCGACGCGTGCGAGGCGGAGGGATACGAGGCCGACCCCATGCAACAGGGTTGGCTCATTCCCATCTACGTGGCGGAGAGCGACGAGCAGGCGCGGCGCGAGTACGAGCAGCACCTCTGGTACTTCGTGAAGCGCCTGCTGCCCGGCATCACGATCCAACCGCCCGGTTACACCTCCGCGCGCTCGCTCGGCAGCATCTTGAAGAGCGCGGGCACGTTCATGTTGAACCTCGACACGTGGGACGAGGTCGTCGAGGGGCGGTACGCGATCGTCGGTTCTCCCGAGACGGTCACACAACAGCTCGTCGACGCGTTGGGTCAGCTCGGTACAGGAAATCTCCTCGGCTTGTTCCAGCTCGGTGACCTGCCGGCGGAGCTCACCCGCAAGAACATGTCGCTGTTCGCAGAGCAGGTGATGCCGAAGCTGCGAGCCGAGTTTCCCGACGGTCGCCCCGTGCACCGGCCGGACGCGCGCAAGGTCGTCGCGTGACTTCACTCCAAGAGAACCGTGTCGACACCGAGGTCGGCAAGATCCAGTTGTTCCGCGGCGGGTCGGGCCCGCCGCTCGTGTACCTGCACTCTGCGGCGGGCGAGTCGAGCATGCCGATGCTCGACATGCTCGCCGACTCGTACGACGTCGTCGTGCCGGTCTTTCCCGGCTTCGGCGACAGCGAGGGAATCGAGCACATCGACGGGATGGACGACGCCGTCTTCCACCTCCTCGACGTCTGGGAGCGGCTCGGCCTCGTCGCGCCCGCCGTAGTCGGAACGTCGCTCGGCGGATGGCTCGCGCTGGAGCTGGCGGTGCGGTATCCCGAGCGGGTGAGCCGCCTCGTCCTGGTCAACCCGGTGGGCCTCTACCTCGAGGGCGCGCCGATCGCCGAGATGTTCGGACGTTCACCCGGCGAGCTGGCCGAGATGATGTTCGCCGACCAGAACCACCCGATCGCCGCGGCGATGCACGCCATGGACGAGTTCACCGGTGACGTCGGCAAACAGGTCGAGATTCCGATCGAGCTGGTGCTGCCCATGTGGAAGGCGCTCGGTGCGACGGCGCGCCTCGGCTGGGACCCATACCTGCACGATCCGAAGCTGCGGAAGCGCCTGCGCCGGATCACCGCACCGACGCTCGTGGTGCGTGGGGCCGAGGACACGCTCGTGCCCGCCGCGCACGCCGAGACCTACGCGGCCGAGATCCCCCGTGCCCGCCTCGTCGTGGTCGAAGCCGCTGCGCACTCGCTCCCGCTCGAGCAGCCGGAGCAGCTCGTCTCGCTGGTGCGAGGGTTCGTGGACTGACCGGCGTCGCCGGTTTCAGCCCCGGGCCGGCTCGGGGGTGAGCAGCTCCTCCAACGGATCGCCGTCCTCGATGAGGGCCAGGCGCATGTCGAGAAGGAAGTCGGTCACCTCGGATGCCGAGACCAGGTCACGTCCCGCGAAGCGCTCCAGCGCCTCGTCAACCATCGTCGTGAGCCGGGTCTGCTGGTCCATCGAGCTCCTCCCTGATCCCGGCGGTCCGTGTCTGGCCCCACCGTACCCGTACCGAGCTTCTTGCCCGATGCACGGGCGCATGAATCTCGTGTTACCTGCCCATCGGTGCAGGTGGCCGGGTGGTCGGATTCATCCCGCCGGGCTGGGAGCGGCGGCCTCGTCGAGACCCTGCTGCAGGGTGTTCCAGGCGAGCGTGGCGCACTTGATCCGCACCGGGAACTTGACGACGCCCTGGAGCGCCTCGAGGTCGCCCAGGCGCACGTCGTCGAGCTCTCCGTGACCGTCGTCACCGTCGGCCGGTGCGCCCTCGGCCCCGCCGGCGTCGCCCTCCAGCTTCGATTCGTGGATCGACATCAGCGCCTTGAACGCGCGGATGAGCTTGCGCACCTCGGAGAGCTGCTTGCCCTTCACCGCTGCGCTCATCATCGAGGTGGACGCCTGACTGATCGAGCAACCCTGGCCCGAGACCTTCACGTCGCGGACGAGGCCACTGCCGGCATCGACGTCGAGGTAGAGCACCACCTCGTCACCACAGAGAGGGTTGAAGCCCTCCACCTTGTGCGCGGGCGGTACCGCGAGCTCCCCGCGGTTCCTCGGGGAGCGGTAGTGGTCCAGGATGATCTCGCGATACAGGTCTTCGAGCCCGGGCATGTCGTTTCCTTCACGAGCGTGAACCGGCGGAGGTCTCAGAGGTCTCAGAGAGCGAAGAATTTTTCGGCTCGTACGAGCGAGTCGACGAGCGCGTCGGCATCGGCCTCGTCGTTGTACACGTAGAACGACGCCCGCGTCGTCGCGGCCACGCCCAGCGTCCGCATGAGTGGCTTGGCGCAGTGGTGCCCGGCGCGCACGCACACGGCGTCCTCGTCGAGGACCTGCGAGATGTCGTGCGCATGGATCCCGTCGAAGAGGAACGAGATCGCACCGCCGCGAACCTCGGGGTCGAGAGGCCCGTAGAGATGGAGCCGGCCCTCGAAGCGGTCCTCGAGCGCGCGCAGCGCGTACGCGGTGATCGCCTTCTCGTGAGCGCGCACGGAGTCCATGCCGAGCCGGTCGAGATAGTCGATGGCGGCGTGCCACCCGGCCGCCTCGGCGATCGGAGGCGTGCCGGCCTCGAACTTCCACGGGACCTCGTTCGGTACGAACCCGTCGAGGCGGACGTCGCGGATCATCTCGCCGCCGCCCAGGAACGGCGGCATGGCCTCGAGCAACTCGCGCCGCGCCCAGAGCGCCCCGATGCCGGTGGGCCCGAGCATCTTGTGCGACGACATGGCCGCGAAGTCGGTGTCCCACGCCTGCATGTCGGCCGGGAGGTGAGGGACGGACTGGCACGCGTCGACGAGGATGTGCGCACCGGCGGCGTGGGCCGCGTCGGCAAGCGGTCGGATGTCGTTGATCGTGCCGAGGACGTTCGACATCGCGGTGACCGCGAGGAGCTTGGCTCCGTCGAGCAGCCGCTCCACGTCGTCGACGTCGAGGCGGTAGTCGGGCGTGAGCCGCGCCCACCGCAGCTCGACACCCCGCTCGGCGGCGAGGATGTGCCAGGGGACGACGTTGGCGTGATGCTCCATCTCGGTGAGCACGATGGTGTCACCTTCACGCAGGTTCGCGCGGGCCCAGCTGTACGCGACGAGGTTGATCGCCTCCGTCGCGTTGCGCACGAAGACGATCTCTTCGGGAGCACGGGCACCGATGAATCGGGCCAGTCGCGCCCGCGCACCTTCGAACGCGTTCGTCGCCTCCTCGGCGATGGTGTAGACGCCGCGGTGCACGTTCGCGTACGAGTTGCGGTACACGGCATCCATCGCGTCGAGCACGGCCCGTGGCTTCTGCGACGACGACGCCGAGTCGAGGTACACCAGGCGCTTGCCGTGTACCTCCCGTTCGAGGATGGGGAAGTCGGCCTTGATGCGCGCGACGTCGAGCATCGTCGTCAACCTCGCGATTCTTCGAGGGCCCGGAACGCGTCGAACCCCTCGGCCTCCACACGCGACGCCAGCTCGGGACCGCCCGACGACACGATGCGGCCGTCGAGCAGCACGTGCACGACGTCGGGCGTGAGGTACCGCAGGATGCGCTGATAGTGCGTGATCATCAGGATGCCCATCGCGGTACGGGCGCGGCGAACCTCTTCGACGCCTCGGGCGACCACACCGAGAGCGTCGATGTCGAGGCCGGAATCCGTTTCGTCGAGCACGGCGAAGTCGGGCTCCATCAGCGCCATCTGGAGAACCTCGTTGCGCTTCTTCTCTCCTCCGGAGAACCCTTCGTTGAGGTAACGCTCGGTGAAGCGGCTGTCCATGCCGAGCCGCTTCGTCCAGTCGATGAGTGCCATGCGCACCTCGAGTACCGACAGGTCGTCGATGCCCTTGCGGACGGCCATCGCTTGGCGCAGGAAGTTCAGCACGCTGACCCCGGGGATCTCCTCGGGGTGCTGGAAGCCGAGGAACAGTCCCCGGGCGGCTCGCTCGTCGGTGGGCAGCGAGGTGATGTCCTCACCCTTGAACCGGACGGTGCCCGCCGTGACCTCGTAGGCGCCGTTGCCGAGCAGCACGTTGGCGAGCGTCGACTTCCCGGACCCGTTCGGCCCCATCAGGGCGTGGATCTCGCCCGGCCCGACGGCCAGGTTGACGCCACGCAGGATCTCCTCTCCGTCGACCGCGACGTGGAGATCGTCGATGGCCAGGACGGGCTCGTGCACCGGCGAGTCCATGCCCCAAGTGTAATAACACTACGCAGATAGTGGAAATCCACCCGGGGTCGGCCTTCCCCTGCCGCGGGCAAGGCGATACCGCCGGGCAACCGCCGGGTAGCGTCACTTCGCACGGTCCTCGCCACCGGTCCGAAGGGTCCCACCTCCCGCGGAGTTGCGCGTGACCAGCCCCTGGACGAGCAGCACGAGCGCGTCGCTCGGGGCGGACGCCTCGAGCCTCACCCTCGTCGAAGGGCCGGCGTTCTGCATCTCGTCGCCGACCGGCGACATTCTCCCGGGCCTGCCGCACGGGCTGTTCTTCCGGGACACCCGCTTCCTCTCGGAGTTACGGCTCCGCCTGAACGGCAACTGGCCCGAGCTGCTGGCCGCCACGACCACCGACCCGTTCAGCGCGACCTTCGTGCTTCGCGACCAGCCCCGCCCCGGCCGCGCCGATTCGAGCCTGATGCTGTTCCGCAACCGCTATGTCGGTCGGGGGATGCGCGAGGACCTCGTCGTGCACAACTTCAGCGACGAGACCTCCTTCTGCTCGATCGAGCTCATGGTCGGCTGCGACTTCGCGGACCTGTTCGAGGTCAAGGAGGGGCGCATCGAGAAGGTCGGCGAGGTGCGCGTCGCGGAGTCCGAGGGCTCGGTGCAGTTCAGCTACCGGCGCGGCCGCTTCCGGCGCGGTGCGCGACTGACGCTGCGTGAGAACCCCCAAACGTCGTCCGACGTGATCACCTACGAGTTCACCGTCGCCCCCCGCGGCGAGTGGCGAACCTGCATCCAGCTGACCCCGATCATCGACGAGCAGGAGATCACGCCGCGTCATCTCTGCGGACGGCCGGTGGAGCGCTCGAAGCCGCTCGAACGTCTCGAGGCGTGGCGCCGACGCCTCCCGGTGCTCACCACGAGTCACGACGGCTTCAAGACCTTGCTGGAACGCTCCACGGAAGACCTCGCCGCGCTGCGCATCTTCGATCCGGAGCATCCCGACCGCGCCGTCGTCGCCGCGGGCGCGCCGTGGTTCATGACGCTGTTCGGGAGGGACT